>JAPLMU010000062.1 GCA_026386795.1 Planctomycetota bacterium | reverse complement strand
CGGCACTTACTTTGCCTTCGGCTTCTGCCAAGCAGCCTTCTGCGGCACCTGCCCCGGCTCCTACTGTTCCAGTCACCAAGTCCGCCGCTACTCCCGCAGCTGTTGCCCCCGCTCACAAGTAATCGTTGCCTATTGTTAACAGATGACGCCCACTCGATTCATCCTCGCCACACTCAGTGCACTCGCCGCCACCGCGTCGATCGCCGCACAGGTGTCGGTCGGCGGTGGCTATCAAGAGCCGGCGCCAACGGTGGATGCAATACCGGAACTTGCTGGCGTCACAATCATTGATAAGTTGGATTCACAGCTCCCGCTCGACGCGACATTCCGCGACGATCGTGGCAACCTGGTGCACCTCCGCGACGTGCTGCCCAAGGATCGCCCAGCCATATTGCAGATTGGGTACATGAAGTGCCCCATGCTCTGCAGCTTGGTGATGAATGCATTGTTGCGCGGCATTCAGGACATGGACTGGACCGTCGGTCAGCAGTACGACATCATTTCGTTGTCTGTGAATCCGAAGGAAGGTCCAGAGTTGGCCGCTGGCAAGAAGGCTGGCTACGTGGCTGAGTACGGCCGCGCGCAGACCGCTTCTGGATGGCATTTCCTTACCGGTGAAGAGCCGTCGATCCATGCACTCACTGAGTCAGTGGGATTTGAATATCGAATCCAGCCAAACGGCGAGTTCTCGCACGCTGCTGCAGTCTTCATCATCACTCCGGACGGGCGCCTGAGTCGCGTCTTGTACGGCGTGAAGTATGAGTCGACCACCGTGCGCATGGCACTCTTGGAAGCGTCGCAAGGCAAGATTGGAACGACCCTCGACCGCATCATTCTTTGGTGCCACATTTACGACGCCCAGGCGGGCGGCTATGTAGTGCTCGCGATGCGCGTCATGCAAATTGGCGGCGCGGTAACGCTGCTCTTGCTTGGCGGCGGACTGGGCTGGTTCTGGTGGCAAGAGGCACACGCGCGCCGCTTGGCGCCGCCGAGTAACGCACAACCTGGAGTCGCGCACCACTAACGCGCGTTACACACGAATTCCCGATAGAGACGAACACTATGTCCATGACCCATCAGATCCTCGCTCACGCAGCCTCGCAGGTTTCCGCGCTCGCGGCATGTGCGCAGACCAGCACCGCTGCGCCAACCGCCCCGACCTTCTGGATGCCCGTTGGTGCTTCCACCATTTCCCAAGGCGTTGACTACACGCTCGACGTCATCAATTGGATTTGCTACGTGTCCTTTGCGTTGGTGATCGGCTTGATGGTGTGGTTTGTCATCAAGTATCGCCATCGCACCGGTGACAAATTTCGCAGCGATTACCCACACCACAACACGCCACTTGAGATCATGTGATCGGCATCTTTGTGGTTGGCTTCCGTAGTTACCTCGACATCTATACCGCTCCTAAGAATGCGTTTGACATCAAGGCGACAGCGCAGAAGTGGGCCTGGAGTTTCCAATATCCAAACGGCGCGATCAGCGATGATCTCTATGTGCCCGCCGGACGTCCGGTCCGATTGGTGCTCCGTTCCAGTGACGTACTTCACGCGCTCTACATCCCAGATTTCCGCGTTAAGCGCGACATCGTTCCAGGTCGTTACACGTACGCGTGGTTCCAGTGCGATTTCCCGACTGGTCAGCCCGGTAAGAGTCCACGCGACCCAAACGCAAAGACGGTCACTGGTGCGGAAGACGCTGCGCAGGCTCATCGCCTGGCGTGCGCTGAATACTGCGGCACCGGTCACTCCAAGATGAATCGTTACGTCTATGTTCTGGACGAAGCTTCCTTTGCGCAGTGGATGATCGACCAGAGTCAGTGGATGGACAAGATCCCGGAAGAAGAGCTGTATTTCAAGGCTGGTCCGAAGATTTACGCGCGCTGCCAACAGTGCCACTCGATTGACGGCACTGTCGGAATTGGACCATCGTGGAAGGGCATTGTTGAACGCGTCAAGGCGTATCCATTCGTTGGCGATGGCAAGGAGTACGGAACGTGGGAGGACTATGTCCGCACTTCGATCCTCATCCCCGGCAAGTATTTGGTGCCCACCTATGGCAATGTGATGCCCTCCTTCAAGGGCCAGTTGAACGACAAGGCCATTGACGCAGTGATCGCCTACATGCAGCAACTCGACAAGTTCGACCCAAAGAATGGCAAGCTCAAGCCTGAATTTGACCCCGCAACCGGCATGAAGGACACCATCGAGGCGCGTCCCGAAAGCGACAACTACCTGACGCACACGCGCGGGATCTTGTCGTGGATCTTCACACTTGACCACAAGCGCATCGGTGTGATGTACATGTGGTCTGTGCTTGGAGCCTTTCTCCTCGGCGGAACCTTTGCGCTACTCCTGCGCACTGAATTGCTGACCCCCGGTCCCACGATCACTGCCAGCGCTGACACGTACAACCAGTGGTTCACGCTGCACGGCGCCATCATGGTGTTCTTGGTGATCATTCCAAGTATCCCGGCGGCGCTGGGCAACATCATCATGCCGATCATGCTGGGAGCCAAGGACGTTGCCTTCCCGCGGCTAAACCTATTCAGTTACTACCTGTGGGTCACTGGCGCCATCCTTTGCATCGTGTCTCTCTCGATGGGCGGATTCGATACTGGCTGGACCTTCTATACGCCGTACTCCACCACCACAACGGCTGGCGGCGTGATTCCCGTGCTGACAGCCGCATTCGTTCTTGGATTCAGTTCCATCTTCACCGGCCTGAACTTCATTGTCACCGTGCACAAGTTGCGCCCCCCGGGAATGACTTGGTTCCGCATGCCCCTCTTCTTGTGGGCGATTTATGCAACCGCCATCATCCAGGTATTGGCAACGCCGGTGCTCGGTATCACGCTCTTGCTCCTGATTGTTGAGCGCACCGTGAATATCGGAATCTTCAACCCATCAATGGGTGGCGACCCGGTGCTGTACCAGCACTTCTTCTGGTTCTATAGCCACCCGGCGGTGTACATCATGATTCTGCCCGCCATGGGCATCATCAGTGAGATCATCGCTATCAACAGCCACCGCGCGATCTTCGGCTATCGCTTCATTGCGTTTAGTTCGATCGCCATTGCATTGTTCAGCTTCATCGTGTGGGGTCACCACATGTTCACCTCGGGTCAGTCAGCCCTGATGAACACGCTGTTCTCTGCCATTAGTTTCAGTGTGGCTATCCCCAGCGCCGTGAAGGTGTTTAACTGGATCGCCACGCTCTATAAGGGATCGGTTTCTTTGACCACCCCCATGTGGTACGCGTTGGCATTCTTGTTCCTGTTCACGATCGGTGGTCTCACCGGCTTGCACTTGGCCACATTGAGCACCGATGTCCACTTGCATGACACATACTTCGTAGTGGCTCACTTCCACTACGTGATGATGGGCAGCGCCTTGATCGGAATGATCGGCGGCCTGCACCACTGGTGGCCGAAGATCTTTGGTCGCATGTACGACCAGCGCCTCGGAAGCATTGCGTGCTGGATCATCTTCATCGGCTTCAATGTGACCTTCTTCACCCAGTTCATGCTGGGCTCGCAGGGCATGCCGCGACGTTACTACGACTATCAGCCGGAATTCCAGGTTTATCACGTCATCTCCACCATTGGTAGTTACATCATGGCTGTCGGGTTCACCCTGACCGCCATCACACTGTTTGGAAGTCTTGTCAACGGCAAGAAGGCTCCGGCCAACCCATGGGGTGGTCGAAGCTTGGAATGGCAATGCGCCAGTCCGCCGCCCTTTGACAACTTCGCCAAGGCACCGCGCGTTGGTGATTGCTACGACTTCACCGTGGTGCACTGGGATCCAAAGATCGGTGGTTACCGAGTTGATGAATCCAACGATCCCGAAGTGAATCCCGCCGCGCAGGGCACGAAGGCTGCGCACTGACGAGGGCTTTGCCCTTCGTCCCGAACGAACTCCCCCGGAGCATCATGTGAGTCAGATAACCGCAAACGAGCACACTACCCAAGCAGATCACGCCCACGGGCATGATGAGCATGCGCACGGGCACGATCCGCATTTGGCACACCACTTTGACAGCATGGCGCAGCAGTTTGACAGCGCTAAGTTGGGCATCTGGCTGTTCCTTGCTACAGAAATCCTCTTCTTTGGCGGCCTGTTCGTGGCCTATGCCATCTTGCGGATGCGTAATCCCGAGGTCTTCAGTTACGCAAGTCACTACCTCGACACCATCATGGGCGGAATCAACACATGCGTGCTGATTCTTTCCAGTTTGACCATGGCCCTTGCAGTTCGCTGTGCGCAGACAAACCGGCGCGGTGGGCTCATCGTGTGCCTCGTGCTGACATTCATGGGCGCGGTTGGCTTCTTGGTCATCAAGTACTTTGAGTACACCCACAAGTTCCATGACAATCTGGTGTGGGGCTCTTCGTTCTACGTGCCTCCGCATGACGCTGAAGGTCACGCCGAGGCAATGGAACTGAAGACCGCTCCGACGGCTGTAACAGCCATCACGGTGAAAGATCCGACGCTCTTTGCCATTCCCGATCTTGCTGCGAAGCCTGCGGTTGATGTCTCGGCAGTGAAGTCTGCTTCCGTTGGCCCGGTTGGTATGGCGCGCGCTTCAGGTGCACCCGCTCCTGAGCACGCCGTTGCTCTCGCCCCTGGCAAGTCTGAGGAAGCGCATCCAGGGACGCACTTGGAAGACGCCAATATGCCGCCGAACACGCATCTCTTCTTCGCCATCTACTACTGCATGACCGGTCTGCACGGAGTTCACGTAGTGGCAGGTATGGGCCTCATTGGTTGGCTCATCTGGCGCTCGGTACGCGGCGATTTCTCAAGCAAGAACTTTACGGCGGTCGACACCGGCGGCCTGTACTGGCACATCGTCGACTTGATCTGGATCTTCCTCTTCCCGCTCTTCTATCTCATCCATTGAGTTGGACGGAATAAAGCTATGTCACACCAAGCCACACATCACGCTGGTTCACACGCCGCCGAAGTCCACCCAGAAGTGGGCCACGTTGTTCCCGTCAAGTACCTCGTCGGCGCCGGCGCTGCGCTGCTCTTTCTCACCGTGATTACCGTAGCAGTGCGCTACATCGATCTTGGCGAGGCGAACCTGATGCTTGCGCTCGCGATCGCTGTAGTGAAGGCGACCATCGTTGCGCTGATCTTCATGCACTTGCGCTGGGACCGTCCGTTCAATTTGCTGGTGCTGATCGGGTCGATCGCCTTCGTGGGAATCATGCTGGCATTCTCAGCAATGGACGTCCATCAGAACGCGCCCACCATTTTCAATGGAAATGCACCGGAAGCAGAGAGCGTGATGCAAGCCAATGCTCCGGGTGCACCTGTTGCGCAGATTCGTTCGACCAACGGCGGTGTTGGCAGCTCGGATTGACGCCCGCGCCGCGGCGCGCATTCGCTGCCGAGGTGCCTCATGGCCATCAAGACTGCAAACTTCATTGACCCCTTCGACAGTGCGCAGGAGCGCGGCGTTGCAGGGGTTTTTGGCATGTGGGTCTTCATTGCCGTCGTAGCGATGATCTTCTTGGCATGCATCCTGGGGTATCTGGTGGTGCGATTTGATCAGCCCCCGGGACGCGAGTGGATGCCGGAAGGAACGCCCGGCTTGCCGCCTGCTCTCCTGCTTTCTACTGCTGTACTGCTGATATCGAGTTACACCATGCAAATGGCTGTTCGTGCGGCGCGGTTCAATCGGCAGACGCAACTTCGTTACGCGATGGGGGCGACGCTCGGCTTGGCGTTACTGTTTCTAGCGGTGCAGGCCTTGGCATGGAAGGAATTGTGGACTCGGCACGTCACCATCGAAAGTGGCCTGTATGCGTGGACTTTTTATGTACTGACTGGAGTTCACGCGTTGCACGTCATCGGCGGAATCCCCCCGATGGTGCAAGTGTTTCGCCGCAGCATGGAAGGGCGTTACACGCCAACAAACTTCACAGGCGTGGTGCTTTGCGCCATGTATTGGCACGCATTGGACGTGATCTGGATCGTGCTTTACGCGACGCTGTGGATCTGCTCGGCGCTCGCTGTCTGAGCGTGGCTTACCACTTCGCTTCGTGCGCAAACCAGAGTTGCGGGATCACCAATGCGGGTTTGCCGTCAGTCGCGCGCACGATCGCTGCAAGTGGTGATGGCTGCACAGTTGCCTCAAAGTTTCGACCACCGACGTCGATCGCTACTCGTCCAGATTTGTCAGCGCGTGTTGCTAACTCAGCAAGCGAATACACCGCGCGGGCGTCTCCTTGGCGCACTTCGATGACCGCAGTCTTTCGCGATCGCGGGTCGCCCTTGGCAGCCTCGGCCATCGCAATCGCGGCGCTCGTTGGCTCGCGGAGTGCCGCCACCAAGCCACTGACTGGGTAGTCGACGCGCGGTGAGAGGTAATAGCGCGCGTAACTGAATTCCTTGTATCGATTCGCCTGTGCGGGATCGCCCATGATCACCGTGGTATCGGGCCAGACGGCGGTCCACATTCGCCATGAAGTGATGTTTGCATCGGGGAGCGGAATCAGTTGAGCGTCATGGGCTGCGGCGGGACCAGCAATCGCGCGCATACCCAGTTGGCTCCAGAGTGACGCACCGGCGGTGCTCGCACTCGGAGTTGCGCTGCCATCAGTTCCGGCTGTGCGGTCATACATCACAAGATTGCTGTTGTAGAGCAGACCGCTGACATGGAAGGTCCGCTCTGCGCCGTCGATGCGACGGTCAAACACAACGAGGCTATCTGTCAGCGGGCTGTAACTCACGGCGATTGGCACACCGCCTAGCGTGTCATTGATCACTTCATGCGCGTTGAGCACATCAAGCGGATATGCGCGCGCTTCGCCGTTCACCACCACTCCCGCCACACGATCGTTGCTGACTACATATCGAGTTCGATGCTCTTCGTTCCAGCGCAACATGTCGGCACCGCGCATCACTGCGGGCGCGTCGAGTGATGGAAGAAAGTCACGCGGGCTACCGCTGCCAACCAACACGCCGCGATCGGCGTGGAGCGGATCGAGCGTGAATCCATATGCGGCAGGATCATTACCACTACCGGTTGGTCGGTCGCCGGTGAATACTCCACTCATGGCCCATGCCAAGAAACCACAGGTGATCGCAACGAACGCCAAGAGAATCCATCCACCACCGCGCAGCGTGAGCGTTGGGAATCCAAGCGGATGCGGCGCGTTCACTGTGCAGGTACCTCAAGTATGACTGCGCCGTCCACTGGCGTTCCAGTAGTGACCACGCTGCCGCGATCAATGACCATTGCCCCAAGAATCACTGGCAAGTAGATGAGGCTTGCGAAGAAGAGCCGACGCGCGCGCGCATCGCTGCGTTCAAGCATGAAACGAAGGGACAGCCATGAAATCCAGAGGCCCGCAGCGATGGCGACGGCCGCGTAACCAAAGCCAGCAACGCCCGACATCGTCCCGAGCAATGACACCGGAATGAGCATGATGCTCGAGAGTAGACACGCTTGACCAGTGGCGGTTCCGTCCGGGTCACGCGATGGCAACATCACGAATCCGCCCGCTATGTAATCCGCGCGATAGAGCCACGCAAGTGCCAAGAAGTGCGGAATCTGCCAGACGAAGAGCACAGCAAACAGCGCCCATGCGCCAGGTGAAATACTTCCTGTGGCTGCGGTCCATCCAATCACCGGTGGAATGGCGCCAGTGACAGCGCCAACCAATGTATTGAGTGTGGTGCGCGGCTTGAGCGGCGTGTAGAGCAGCACGTAAAGCAAGATGTTGACGCAGGCGAAGGCCGCTGCCATGACGGTGGTGCCCATGGCAAGCACCGTGCATCCCGCATAGCCAAGCAGGACTGCAACTACGAATACGGTGGTTCGTCGCGCGTGTCCCGCGGGCAGCGGGCGCTTGGCGGTTCGACGCATCAGACCATCGCGTCGCATTTCGGCAACTTGGTTGAGCATCGCTGCGCTTGCCGCCGCGAGTGCTGTGCCGAGGCATGTCCAGAGGAGGCGCATCCACCAGCCCTGTGGATCGGCTGGCGCCACTACGAACCCGACGGCGGCGGTGAGCAGTACGAGGAGGCTGAGCCGTGCTTTGGAAAGCTGGCTCCAAATTGCCGCTTGGCTGGGTGTCAGCGCGGCACTGGCGACATCCATGCCCGGAATTACCGGTTGTTGATCTCCCGGGGTGGCGGGTACGGGTGCTGGCGTGATTGATACTGGCATCGGGTTCGATCTGCGGTGGGTCGAGGTGAATAGCATAGGTCTCCCACTTGAACGGAGCCTCACGATGCACATGTTGATTGCGATTCAGGATTCCGCGTCTACCACCGTACTTGCCGCGCCCGTGGTGGCGCCGGCGCCCGCCGCTACTGCCGCGCCGCTCAGTATCGCCGTACTGGTGTTATTGATGGTTGTAGGTAGCGGATTCGTGATCGGATGGTCGCGTTGGGTCCGACCGATGAACTTAGCGATTGGCTTCGTGGTCACCGTTGCGATGTGGACGCTGAGTTACGTTGCGCTCTTGCAGCCAGGATTTGTGGCGGGAGAGGCATTGTTTGTGGGAGCTCTGGCGTGCGTACTGTTCGGCGGGTTCATGGCGGGGCGGTTTGCCCCTGGACAAGCGAGCGGCTTATCCGTTGGTTTGGTTTCCGCAACCATCAACATGATGGTGCTCGGCGCATTTCTTCGCGACGAGCAGGGCGGATCGCCGGTGCGACCAGCCGCGTATGTCATCGGCCTCTTTGCAGCGAGCGCGCTGCTCGGTTCAATCGGCGAGCGCATTGGCAGCGCGCGGTCATCCGCACGGCGGCTACCACCGCCAGTCACGCTCATGGGCATTGTTGCAACAGCCAACATTCTGGTGATGATCGTCATTGGGGGGCTCGTCACTGGTTACGAAGCCGGACTCGCGGTGCCGGATTGGCCGAACAGCTTTGGTCACAACATGCTGCTCTATCCGGTCAGTGAAATGAAGGGCGGCATCTTCTACGAGCACGCCCATCGCCTCTTTGGAATGCTCGTTGGGGCCACCGTGCTTGCTTATGCCACCACGGTTTGGCGTAGCGGTGCGAGTAAGTATGCGCGGATCGCCGTAACTGTTCTCTTGGCACTGGTTGTAACGCAGGGAATTCTGGGCGGATTGCGAGTGACTGGAACCGTGACTTCAAGCATGAATACTGCAGATCTTTCACCGAGCATCGTGCTCGCCATTGTGCATGGCATGCTTGGCCAGTTTGTATTCACACTGGCACTGATCTCAGCATTCATGGTCAGCGGTGCATGGGCGCGAGTGCGCGTGGTGGTGCAGGGCGTGTCAGCCATGCGGCTTCTCAGTGCGTTTGCATTGCTCGCAGTCACTACGCAATTGTTCCTTGGCGCAGCGATGCGGCACTTGCAGATTCCGCCTACGGGGATTGATGGCGCTCAACTTCCAAAGTGGGCACTCCATGGTCACGTCACTGTGGCGGTGATCGCATTTACCTTGGTGCTGCTCGCCGGCATGCGCTGCGGCCGCGCTGTTGAAGCACCGCCCTTGCGTCGAGTTGGAAAGGCAGCACTGCACACGGTGGGATTGCAGGTCGCCCTCGGTATTGCTGCCTTGGTAGTAGTGCTGATGCGAAGGGGAGAGGCAGTTCCCATCTGGGAAGTTGCAACAACCACGGCGCACCAAGCACTCGGCGCTGTCCTCCTTGCAGAGGTCGCCACTATGGCGGTATTGGCAAGACGAACAATTACTGCGACTGCGTAACTGGCTTCAGTACTTCTTCCAGAGCCAAGAGCGCATAGACCGTGACGAGTTCCGGCTGACCTTCTTGCCAGCGGTCGGCGCTGTTCACCCAACTGCCATCGGCGCGCTGTGATGCCAACACGGCATCGGTCAGGTCGTTGCGCCAATTGCGTGAACTTGTGCTGATTTCCTGTGATTCTGCCGGGTTCGCCGGGTCGTGCGCCTTCGCAACAGCACTTGTCACGGTGACGCTGATTGCGCCCGATGCATTGAGCGCGCGTGCGGCCGCGTGTAAGTAGTAGTACAAGCCCTGCGAGCCAAGCCCGGGGTTCTCTGTGAATGTCCAATGTGATCGAATCCAATCGAACGCGGCGGTGACGCGCGGGTCATTGGGTGCAAGCCCTGCGTACAACATGCTCTTAAAGCCGGCGTAAGTCATGCTTCCGTAACTGCGAAGCGCGCGTGTTTCCGGGGGCATCTTCTCGCCGTATCTGCCCTCGCCAGCGATGTCACTTGCAAAGCTCTCGCCACCATTGGCTGCGGTGTACGCGAATCCGCCGTCGCCGCTCCCGTGTTGCGCCCATGACGCGTCGTTGCTCTTGACATTTTGTGTGCGCTCCACGAATATCAAGGCGCGTTGTACGGCGGGATCATCGGTCGACACTCCGGCGTCATGCAAAGCGTCCAGCATGAGTTGTGTATTGGAAAGATCGGGCCGTCCGTGACTTCCGTATCCCGATCCGCCGAACCAATCCGCATTGGGGCTGATCCCTTGCGACTGATCCCATTGATTCTTCACGAGCCACGTGCGCACGGTTTCCATCTCGAGCGCCAGCGTGGGGTCCTGTTGCGCGGCGAGGCCCATCAACACCATGCTCGCCACATAGTTTGCAAGTCCGCCTCCAAGGTCCGGCTGAAATGCACCGCCAGAGTGTGTTCCGGCAGTGACAAATGCCAGTGCCCGCCGCGCATTTACATCTGTTTTTGCAGTGAATCCAGCTTGCGCGAACGCTTTCAGAGTCAGTGCTGTTACTGCGTTTGGAACTGCCGTTGATGGCGTACTTTGGTCGGTTGCTTTCGCAACGGTACTTTCCATCCATCCGCCATTGGTGCCCTGCGCGGCGCGCATGAATGCAAGACCTTTACTCACTGCAATCTTTGCCGCGGCGAATCGTGCAGCGTCCATGGGAACGTCTTCGGCGCGATCTGCAATACGAAGGATCACTGGAAGCGGCTGAATGACTCGCGACGGAACATTCGGCGCGCCGAGCGTTGTGATCTTTGCAGCATTGACGCGCGCGTCAGCTTGAACAGATGCCGGCGCGAGCACGGCAGCTCGCACTGTTGCGGGGAGTTCTTTGGGTGGAGCTTGGGTGACGGGCTTCGCTTGCAGCGGTGGTATCGGTCGCTCGATCTTTAGGTAGATGAGAAAATCCGATTCACGCGCAGTACCAACAGCAGGTTGACCAGTTGGCACTGGCTTCTTTGGATCCGGACCAACACCAGCAAAGCGCAATGGCGTCAGAACCATTCCGGCGGAATCCGGTTTCGCCGTGACAGCCACGTGCACGAGAAGGCCATCTTCGGCGCCAGACTTCTGATCAATGAGCTTTGCATCAATACGCGGATCGCTGCTCGTCACCGAATCAATGCGAACCCCGTTGGCGTGCTTAATCTCGACTTCGAACGCCTTGGTCTCTCCGGGAGCCATGACGCCCACGTTCTCACGGTACTGCGCAAAGCCAAAATTCGCGCTTATTTTTGTGCATTCGTGGCGGACGCGCATATCAATAAGGCGCGCGTCTGCGCGATCGGTTTCGATGACTAAATACTTCGGAACGCGCTCGCAGGGTAGGGCGGAGAAGTCATAGTGCACGCGGTAGCTCTCGCGCGGGCCTTGCTCAGTTGGCTTGTAGTCAATGAAGGACGGGGCGTCGCCTCCGACAGACATAATGCGGAACGGCTTACCGTCAATCGACTCCACGGTAATTTCACCAGTGACATTGGCCTTGTTGTCAAACGCATTGATGAACGGATCGCGGCGCGGCTTTCCATCGGCGCCCACACTCTGCTGAATAGCCCGAACCGGGTAACTCACCTCTGCCTTGATACTCAGTTCGATAAGCCCAGGGACGCCATCAAACATCAGCACCACTTGTGCAGATTTCTCGCCGGTTGCGCCGCTGGTTCGCATAGAGAGCGGAACCTTGAGTGTGCCGCCCGCAGGAATTTCTTTGCCAAGCATGTCGACGGTGGTGCACGTGCAACTCGGCGCGCTGCGAATGCATTTCACCGGACGATCAAGTGTGTTGAGAAGAGTTGCCTCGAACTTAACATCTGTCTGCGGCGCAACGAATCCTGCATCAAGTGATGCGGGCATTGCTTTGACTGGGCACAGCGCCATTTGCTCGGCGACCTGTCGTGCGCGGTCAGCCATCTGCTGTTGCTGCGGCGCTGCGTAGGCGAGTGGCGCGCAGGCGATCGCAACGGCGGTGACTGCGCAGGAAAGTAGTCCGGGAATTGTGGGGTAGGTGTTCAGTTTCATGGTGTTTCCGTCTGTGCACTATAGGTCCGCGCCTCTTACACTCGAACATCATGCGCGCTATTGAAGTCCTCCGTCAAGGAACCCCTGTCGCCCCCAATGTCCGCTTTACCGGCGGTCGATCGGAGTGCGTTCCCGCTCCGGGTGAACTGCGTGTGCGCACGGAGGCTTCCGCGCTGAATCATCTTGACCTATGGGTGGGCCGTGGCCTTCCAGGCATCGACGTGAATTGGCCAACGGTTGGCGGATCTGATGGCGTTGGAATTGTCGACACAGTTGGCGCCGGTGTTGATGCCGCATGGGTTGGAAAGCGCGTCATCCTGAATGCAGCGGTGGTGCGGGCGGAGTCGCCACGGCCTGGACATGCGCCTTCTGGCGAAGACATCTTCATGATCGGCGAGCATTGCCCCGGTACCCATGCGGAGTACTTTGTTGCGCCGGCAACCAATGTCTTGGCAATCGGCGATATTGATCCGGTCCAGGCGGCCGCGTTCGGTCTGACGCATCTCACAGCATGGCGCATGTTGGTGACGCGCGCGCGACTGCAGGCTGGCATGACGGTGCTCATTCCGGGTATCGGTGGAGGCGTGGCACTTGCCGCGCTTGGAATTGCTCGACACTTTGGTTGCACCACCATCGTCACGAGTCGTCACGCTGCGAAACTTGAACGCGCGAAGACACTCGGAGCCAACGTCACGATCCTTGATACGGGCGCCGACTGGTCGCGAGAAGTACGCAAGGCAACCGCTGGCCGCGGTGTTGACATCGTTGCGGAAAGCGTTGGCAAGGCCGTGCATTTGGCGTGCATCAAGAGTTTGGCCCGCGGTGGCACATTGGTGACGTGCGGCTGCACGACGGGCCCAGATGGGTCCACGGATTTGGCACGGATCTTCTGGAACCAACTTTCAATCATCGGGTCCACGATGGGTTCAATGGATGAATTCCGCGGCGTGATTGCGCTGCTGCAGAGCGGCGCGCTGCGGGCAACTGTCGATGAGGTCTTTCAGCCGACGGCCGCAGAAGCCGCCTATGCCCGCCTGGAGGCCGGCGAGCAGTTCGGAAAGCTCGTATTTCAGTGGTGAGCACCGAAAGAATCCCGCCGATAACACTAATTTGCTCTTGATTTCGCTTGCTGATTGCGGTGTGATCTCCCCTAATGTTCAACGTTTCCGCAGCAGCCGCCCAGTTCATCGCTCCGATTGTTTCTTCGACAGAGTCCTCAGAAGGTAGCACCGCGGTGCTTCCAGAGGTCGCTCCGCCGCAGCGTAAGCAAATGCCAGGTTGGGCCGTACTGCTCCACAATGACGATGTGAACGACTTCTCGCTCGTCACGCGCTCAGTGGTGGAGTTTGCACGTTTGACAGTCAGTGACGCCGTGGAGCGAACTGTGGAGGCGCATGAGTCCGGCGTTGCACTGCTGATGGTCACGCATCGCGAGCGTGCCGAGCTCATCCAAGAGCAATTCCAAACCCGCGGACTGACAGTTACGATCGAGCCTGCGGTCTAGTGCTCGGCGTATGATTCTTAGGTCATTCGGAACGGTTCTCGTTCCGCTCCTCCTCAGGATCCTGCCTCGATATGCGACCTGCACTCATTGTCACCATCGCCGTCACTTTGGTTGTTGCCCTGGTGGCGCTTTTCGCTGGAAAGGACATCTGGGCTTGGATGCACTTTGGCGGCCCAGAAGCCACCTCAGTACGCATGGAACCGGCCGCAGTGGGGGTATTGGTGGAGACGGTTTCCGCCCCGGGAATCGTGGAGCCAAAACGCAAGGTCGATGTGTCTGCCGAAGTGTCTGCGCGCATCGTGGAATTGCCGCACCGTGAAGGCGAGCGGGTTCGCGCCGGCGATCTCATCATGCGCCTCGACGACCGCGATCTCAAGGCCGCGCTGCAGAGCGTTGAAGCCCGCCGCGATGGCGAGCGTTACCGCCTTGAAGCAGAGCGATCACGCATCGTTGGCACGCAGAACACGCTCGAGAACGCCCGCGCCACAGCACAACGCCAAGAGTCGCTCTTTCGCGCGGGTGACATTAGTCGCCAGGCCTATGAGGACGCGGTCACGCGTGCTGCTGATCTTGACGCAACCTTTCAAGCGCAGAAGAACACCATCGTCCAACTTGAGAAGAGCCTGGCCGCAGCCGAGGCGCAGATTGAACAGCAGCGCGAAGCGCTCCGCAAGACAGTCGTTGTGGCAGCGATTGACGGCATCATCACGCAGCTCAATGCAGAGGTCGGCGAGTTAGTGGTGGTAGGCACGATGAATAACCCGGGGACCAAGATTCTCACCATCTCAGATCTGAGCAAGATGAAGCTCACCGCGAAAGTCAGTGAATCGGATGTCCCGCGCGTGGCCAAAGGTCAGCCGGGCGAGGTTCGAATCAACGGATACAAAAAGCGTGTCTTTGGTGGCACGGTCGAGGAAGTGGCTCTCAGCCGCACCAGTGACAAAGATGGCACGGGCTTTTTCAAGACGGCAGTACTTCTTGAACTCAATGGCGAGCAGATATTCAGTGGGCTTGGCGGCAATGTTGATATTTCGATCGCACGTCACAGTGGCCTCAATGTTCCGAGCCAAGCGGTCGTTGATCGCAAGGTCGAAGATCTGCCAGAGGCCTTGAAGACCAGTGCATTGATCGCACCAGGCTCAAAGAATTTGAGCATTGTGTACCGCGTGATCGATGGCAAGGCCGTCGCTACGCCGGTGTCGACTGGCCCATCGAATCTCACAAATACGATCATTGTGGACGGGGTGAAAGAAGGCGAGATTATTGTGGTTGGCCCATACAAGTCTCTTGAACGCTTGAAGGACGGCGATGCTGTCAAGGCGGAAGAGTCGGAGTGGGGTGGTAGCGGCGGTGGCGGTGGTGGTGGTCGTGGCGGACGCGGGATGCGCATGCGCTTCTGATCTGCGCTCGCGGCAGTCATGATCGCCAGACTTGTGAATAGAAAAAGATATGAGTGATTCGATCATCCAACTTCGCGGAATTGCCAAGGTCTATCGCGTAGGCGTCGAGACCATTCACGCGCTGCGCGGGGTTGATCTTGATATTGGGCGCAATGAGATGGTGGCGATCATGGGCAGTTCTGGCTCGGGGAAGAGCACCTTGATGAATATGCTTGGCTGCCTCGATCGCCCGACAAGCGGCGAGTACACGCTCGGTGGGCGCCTTGTAAGTGCTATGAAGCCTGACGAATTGGCGCTCATTCGCAACGAAGAAATTGGCTTTGTCTTCCAGAGCTTTGAGTTGCTCGCTCGGCAGACCGCTTTAGAGAACGTGGAACTTCCATTGATGTACTCCGCTTCCGCAGGCGGGTTCCGTGCGCGACGCGAACGCGCTCTCTCTGCACTGCAACGTGTCGGACTCGGCGACCGTGTTGATCATCGTCCCAACCAGCTCTCGGGCGGACAGAAGCAGCGCGTGGCGATCGCCCGCGCGATTCTCAACAACCCCAAGATTCTGATGGCCGATGAGCCAACAGGAAATCTCGATTCTGCGACGACGGCAGAAATCCTTGCGCTGTTTACGCGTATTTACCGCGAGGGACAGACGATCATCATCGTGACTCACGAGAACGATGTTGCAGCGCATTGCCGCCGGGTTGTGCGCTTGCGTGACGGCCGCATTCTCAGTGACTTGTCAGCGGAAGAAGACTTTGAAGTCAGCCCCTACGTTGAAGAGGCACGCGAAACGCAGCGTCGCCGCGCTGCTGCTGAAGAGGCGGCGGCATGACGAACGCAAAGGCTAAGTCCCGGAGCAAAGCACCGGGCGAAGGACGCAGTCTCAGCATCTTCTTCTTTATGAAGGCGATTGGGATGGCGCTGAGCCAAATCTGGGCAAACAAGACGCGCTCATTCCTGACGGCGCTCGGCATCATCGTCGGTGTTGCCAGTGTCACAGCCGTCATTGCGGCGCTCACCGGGCTCAAGGCCAAGGTGCTTTCAGAATTTGAGAGCGTTGGTGCTGCGCGGCTGTATGTCTTTCCAAACCGGCCGGACAATGTTCCACGCGCAAAGTTCCCGTGGGAAAAGTGTCGCCTCAAGACGAGCGAAGCGCAGGCGATCATGGACCAGTGCCCTTCGATCAAGGGCATCTCTCCCATCGTTGATCTGCCCATGAGTGTTGAGAGTGACACCGAGCTGATCGACGGCATGACTGTGAACGGCATCTGGCCCGCGTGGCATGACGCGGTAGGGCGCAAAGTGATGCGCGGTCGGCCATTCAGTCAGATTGACATTGATACGGCACGGCAAGTGGCTCTACTCAACGAGGCCGCGGTCGCCGAACTCAAGATTGATGCCGACGGCAGCGGCGGTCTCGGCGAGCACATACTTCTTGGCGGACGCCGGTTCCTAGTGATTGGTGTTGTTGAAACCACTCAGGCGAAGATGCTTGGCATGAACTCCAGCGAAGCGGAGATCTTCATTCCATTCAGCGTCGCAGAGAAGTTGCTCGACGGTTGGTATTTCATGCAGTTTGCAGCCATTGCCACCAGCCCAGAGACCGCCGAGGAAGCGAAGGCGGAAGTTGAATATGTCATGCGCCGTCAACGTGGCCTGCAGCCGGAAGACCCAGACACTTTCCGGGTTGCCGCACTCGATCAGTACATCAACCAGTTCAAGAGTCTGGCCTCAGGCGTGACTGCGATTGCCGGTGGAATCGTTGGTATTTCGTTGCTGGTTGGCGGCATCGGCATCATGAACATCATGTTGGTATCGGTGAGTGAACGCACCCGCGAGATTGGACTGCGCAAAGCAGTTGGTGCTACGTCTGCAGCCATCCTTCTGCAATTTCTGTTGGAGGCGGTGACGCTCACAGTGCTTGGCGGAATCGTTGGATTGGTGATCGGAAAATTGATGGCGGTGAGCCTGACATTTATCCCAGGCGCCAATTTAGAGCAGGCGGATGTACCAGCATGGGCCGTGATCCTGTCCATCGTCTTCAGTGCGGGCGTTGGAGTTGCCTTCGGAATGTTCCCCGCATACAAGGCATCGCGGCTCGACCCAATCGAGGCTCTGCGCCACGAGTGACCCCATGCGTCGATTCCTTCCCGCCATCTTCACCACGCTCTCGGTCTTGGCCGCTGGCTGCCAGAACGACTTGTTTCGTGCCGAAGAAACGCCATTCACTGCACCCGACAATGCGCTGAAGGCGATCGAGCCGGTTGATCTGTCGTCTGCCACGTACGGACCGCCGGTTCCGGCTGAAGATGCGGTAGCGCTCGCAACTGCCGGCGGTTTCCGCTCTACCCGCTATGAACGCACCCGCACACTCTCCATCGCCGAGGTACGGGCGTTAGCACTTGCCAACAATCTCGATTTGCGTGTGCAATTGGTGGCCCCCGACATTGCCAAGGCAAGTATCACTGAGGAAGAAGCCAAATTCAATAGCCTCTTCTATGCCGATTACAGTCGTAACGGTACTAATTTGCTGACGCAGTTGCAGAACAGTGAGGGTCTCTTCTCCGACCAAGTGAAGGTGGGTGTAGCGGTTCCACTCGCCACCGGCGGAGTGGTGAAGTTTCAACCGCAGTACACGCAATCGGGGCAGCTGGTCAACGGCACGCAAGACACGGATCAGGGTGGAGTTCTCATGTCCATCAGCCAGCCACTTCTGCGCAACGCTGGTGTTGCAGTGGCAACCGCATCGATTCGCGTATCTAAACTCGAGGGTCAAATCACTGACTCTCGGACAAAGCTTGAAGCCATTCGCATTCTTGCCAACGCAGACAAGGCGTACTGGAACCAGTACCGCACCTTCCGTGAGTTAGAAGTGCGTAAACAGCAATATGACCTTGCAATCGCGCAGCTTGATCGCGCGCAGCGCCGCGTTGACAATGGCGACGCGCCGCAAGTGGAAGTGTTGCGAGCGCAGAGTGGCGTTGGGGCAACATTGGAAAATCTGATCTTGGCTGATGCAGCGCTACGAAATCGACAACGCGATCTGAAACGAATCATGAATGACCCGGACATGCCCATGTCCGACGGGTGCGCGTTGATTCCAGCGACCCAGCCGAATCCGCTTGGCTTGCAGTTGGATGCCAATGTCCTTGCTGATGGCGCTGTGCGCAATCGCATGGAAATGTTGGAGCTGGAATTGCAGTTGGCGGTGGATGCCACGAATGTAGAAGTCGCGCGCAATGGAACGCTTCCGCTCTTTACCGTTGATTACACCTACCAGATGCTCGGTGCTGGTAGTGGAGTCGCCGATTCGTTTGCAAATGTTGGCGATGCGGATCAGTACACGGTGGCCGCCCATGCAGAGATCCCCATCGGCAACGAAGCGCGTATGAGCCAATTGCGGCGTGCCGTCCTACAACGCGTGCAGCGCATGGCGACCAAAGATGCGCGCGCTCTCACAATTCGACAAGAGGTGCTGAACGCCGTTGATGCCATCGATACATCATGGCAACGCATCTTGGCCGCCCGCCTTGAATCGATTCTGGCTGCGCGTACTTACGATGCCGAAAAGCGACAGTTTGATGTTGGATTACGCACCAGTACTGATGTGCTTGAAGCAGCGAGCAAACTTGGTGATTCACAAACCCGCGAAGTGAATGCGCTTGCTGGCTATGAAATCGCGCTCATCGATGCCGCCTTTGCAACCGGAACGGTCGTTGGCGGGTCGCGCGTTCGATGGGACGAATTGCGTGCGCGTGATCCAGCAGTTGTGCCGGAAACGGGCAATGATGGAGTGATTGAACCAGTGACCACGCTTCAGCCAGCGGCATCCAATCCCCAAGCGGCAGCGCCAGTCAATGTTCCGGCGGCCGCTCCGAGAGTCGCACCAGAAGCGGCTCCTGTGCGGGCGCCCGCTGTGGTTCCAGCAAGTTGACGCGGTGCCCGCGTGAGCGGTCGGCGACCCGCTCGTCCGGGCATCGGGTGGACTTACCCAACCAACTTTCGTTCTGCCATCTGCATCATGAGTCGTACTTCTGCCGGGACGGCATCATCAGCGACAGCGCTGCGAAGTGCAGCGAGCAAAGCAGCATCGTCGTGATTTGAAATACGTTCGCCGTGGAAGAGGTACGCAGCTGCCGCAGCCGCGATCGCGAGGCGACTACCCATGGATCGATCTTCTGCTCGCTCACCTTCGGAGCGCAGCGCAGCCCAAAGGATGCGGGCGCGGCGCAGACGAGCAAGCGGGGTGGTTGGATCAGTGAGGAGTGCGACCGCGGTTCCGCGCTTGGCATCCACCTCGTAGGCGATCCAGTCGCCCGATGCGACGGCGGGCTGATCGAGTGAGTGCAGTACCCACGCCAGCGTGTCGCGCAGTGATCCATCTTGAAATGGCTCAGGGCGCGAGGTTGGATCAACAGGATTCGTCATTGCATTCGTCCTTCCGTCATTGCATTCGTC
The DNA here is from genome assembly GCA_026386795.1 of Planctomycetota bacterium. Taxonomy (GTDB): domain Bacteria; phylum Planctomycetota; class Phycisphaerae; order Phycisphaerales; family SM1A02; genus UBA966. The sequence goes on along the minus strand of JAPLMU010000062.1, from coordinate 60,130 downwards.
CTTCTAAGAGTGACATCAGTTCGCGGAGTTCGCCGCGCGCACCGGCCGGCGAGGTGTCCACTGTCGCGCCAACGCCTTGGACAAGATGCGCGGCAAATGAGCGGCGCATGGAGACGATGGTGTTCGAAACTTGACTGAGCGCGGTGAGGTTCCAGCGCTCCATGAGTGATTCGTAGGAAGGTGGCGGCGCACCTTCGAGCATGGGTCGCAGGATCCGCGACTCAAAGATGTCCCATTGCATATCGCGCCCGTGGGCGACACACTCGGCACGCATGGCTTCAGCGGCGTCACGAATCAGCATGCTGATCCATGCACGGTGGAACGCGGATTCCGGGGCCGGATTCTGGCGGTCAAGCAGGGCGTCGTTGGCAAGGTCATCACTGCGGATGACACGCCCACCACCTGGATGTCGGCGCGCGGCGTGGTTGAACCGATACACGTCAGCGAGGTAGTTGCGCACCGCGCTCAAGAGCAATGTGCGGAACTGTCCACGCTTCTCATCAAGGCGCCCCAAGAGATTTCTACCCAGCAGGACATCTGCAATGAAGCCCTGGGTGAGTTCACGGGCCTCGTCATCGCGGCGACCGCTTTGCCGGATGTACGCGTAGATGGCACCCCAGTACCGAACGGCGGCCTCATCGCTGCTGCGCGGGGCGGCTTCGCGTGGTGTGGGAGTGGTGCCATGCGCACCATGCGAACCACCAGAATCCGGTGACTCAGGAGATTCGTTGGAAGGCGCGGTCATGGGAGGGGTAGTAACGCGTTGCATGGAAGCACCGCTAAGAGATACGGCAAGTGCTACCGGAGTTCGTCGCATTTGCAGCACTAGCAAACGCGATTCTTCTAAAAACAACACCGCGGTGCCCATAAAAGAGCACCGCGGTAGGTACGAATGAATGCCAGTCACGGGTGACCGACATCCAAGCAATCAAGTGGAGCCGAGGGGAGTCGAACCCCTGTGCCGAAACAGTCCGCACAATGCCTCTACGAGTGTGTTTGCGGATTGATTGTCGACCGCACAGACCCCCGCAACGGGGTGTGCGAACCAAGACATGCATCATCTCGTTCCGCCGAAGCATGTCAGCCCATTGGAACCAGCCTGATTTTTGACAGCGGCCCCCTTATTCAGGCGTGGGGGGACTCACTGCACAGCCTAATTAGGCTGCGAGAGCGTACTGCGTGTTATTGGCAGTTGTGAATTTGCATGCTTTTTAACGTGGCCGGCATGCTCCACGACGCGCCACACTGTGCGTTGCCTGTCCGGTCGATGCCGGTACGGCCCCAAATTGTCAAAGAATCAGAACTGAACAGTATAGGTTGAATCGGCAGGAAGTCCAAGGAAATCCACCGCGCGTTATCTCGCCATTTGAGCCCATACACTTGGGGCATGACCACGCTGACCCAGCCGCACGCATATTCCGCCGCCATCGACTCCTACGAGCGCGGGGCAGCCACGCTGAGAAACGCCGCCCGCGGGCTGGGCACTGAGCAATTGAACACTCGCTTGGCACCCGGGACGTGGAGCATCAAAGAAGTCATTGTGCACATGGTCGACAGCGATCAGGCAGCCAGTCACCGGATGCGTCGCATTGCCGCGGAAGACATGCCGCTCTTAGTGAGCTACGACGAGAACGCATTCATCGCGCGCCTCGACAACGCCGCCATGGATGCCAACGAAGCGCTGGAGTTGTTCGACGCCAATCGCCGATTCACGGCCCGTTGGCTGCGCACCCTGGAACCAGCCGCGTTTGCACGTGTCGGCATTCACACGCAGCGCGGCAAGGTAACGCTTGGTGACATTCTTGAGATCTACGTCAAGCACCTCGACAACCACATGGTGTTCACTGATGGCAAGCGCACGGCGCTTGGCGTGTAGCGCAACCGCGCGTGATACTTGCTCAGCGATTGAAATGCCGCGACCCATCACGCCACGACACGCACAATATTGTCTTCAGTCGCCACACTGGCGGTGAATTCGCTGTTTCTTTCGAAGGCTTCGTCACACCCGCCGAGTGATCGTGCTGAGCGTTGCGCTCAGGATGTTCGTGTTCTCGCGGATGGCGGTGAGTTGTGCCTCGCTTGGAGCGCGATCCATCTGGATGCGCGCAAGGCCCGCCTCGCCGCCGGCGTACACGATGTTTTCCATCTCTTCGACGTTGATCCCTGCCTGCCCGAGCGTTTCGAACACATGCGCAAGTACACCTGGTCGATTCACATGGCGCACCGCAAGCAGCGTTGTCGCCGGGGTTGCCACCGCGCGGTTGACGCAATGTGGAACATGACCGCGTTCCGCCCAAGCGCGCACGACACGGACCACTTCATCAGCAACAGCGCGCTGCGCCTGTTCAGTGAGCGCTCCAATGTGATGCGTACCGATGACACCCGGCTCTTGCGCGAGTGGATCCGCGAATATCCCTTCAGTGCCGTCTGGTTCGTTGGCCCAGACATCAAGCCCGGCTCGTAGGCCGCGCGTGCGCACCGCGTTCGTGAGCGCAGCTTGATCAATCACGCCGCCGCGGCTGGTATTCACCAAGATCGCTCCGGGCTTCAGTGCAGCAAGGAACTTCTCATTGATGAGGTTGTCGGAATCATCGCCGCCGCCAGCACTGATGCTAACTACATCACTGAGTTTCGCAAGGTTGATCAGGCTGGCGCAGAAGCCGCAGCCGTGTTCAAGTGCTTTCTCTTCAGTGAGATTTCTGCTCCAAGCGATTACATCCATTCCGAATGCGCGACCGATCTGTGCCACTTCTTGTCCAACTTGGCCAAGTCCAACGATTCCAAGCGTTCGACCGTGCAGCCCAACTGCTTGCGCAAATTCGCGTTGCTTCCATTGCCCGGCTTGTAGCGCGGCCGCTTGCTCAGGAATTCGTCGGTCACATGCCAAGATCAATGCCCACGCAAGTTCTGCAACGGCTGTTGCATTGCGTCCCGGGCAGTTGGCAACAAAGATGCCACGCCGACTTGCAGCGGCAATGTCGACATGATCGGTGCTCGTTCCTGCCACGACGATCATCGCAAGACGCGGACTGGCTTCAATGACTTCTGCAGAAATACTTGTGGTACCAGTGATGAGTACATCGGGGCCGGTGTCTTTCACCGCGCGTGCCAAGGTGGCTTCGGAGAGTTCAGGGTCGTTCATCACCATGCACCCGAGGCCCCGCAGTGCATCGAGCCCGCTTTTGGCGATGGCGTCACACACGAGGACCTTGGCAGGTCCGGCGAGATTGCTTGCAGACGGGCCGGGCGTTGCGAACGCTGTCATGTGTTTATTGTAGTGCGATGCCGCTCAGCGCTGCGACGGCCGCGGCACGAACAGTCCGCAGCGGGGTGCGAGCGGCCCAGTGGCAGTAGCGACATCCCGGTCAGATGTCAGGATCACAAGCGGCATTTGACCTGCCATATGCGCGGCAATAACCTGCGCCGCGCCAGCGTGCAATTCATCTGCAGCAAGTTCAGCAAGGGCGGGAAGATAGGTATCAGGATGACGCACTTCCCACGCGGTGTGGGTTGCTCCGTCCGATGCCACGAAGTGATACGCGGGACGCTCGTTAGTGTCGCAGACGAAGAGATAGGAAAGATCCGGTGATGCGTCGATGAAGATGAGCCCGGGTACCAGTTGTGCATCAACGACTGCAAGATCTGCTTCAGCGGCAGAGATTGCCTCGTCGGCGGCGGCATTGGGGAAGAGGTGCACCAAATCCCGCGTATCCGCACCGCAGACGAGACCCATCCATCGCTTGCCGCCGTACGTTGCTCGGTAGACGAACATGCGTGGTTGCGGATCAGCAGCCAGCGCGCCGAGCGTGACTAGTGCATCCAATGCAGCACGCACAGCGGCTCCGCCCGCAGCACCGCCGAGCACATGGGCAAAGTTGGTGGCGGGCAGGGCAGAAAGGTCGCCGGCGGTGTCGAGGGCACAGGCCACTTCGACCGCGCGGGCCTTCGGGGGACGGAACATCGGTAGTGCAGCAATTCGCATCGGGGGGTCTCAAGTCTAGTGCGAAGTGCTCCAGAACGCTGAAATTCGGGTTTTTTACGGGCACTCCGGCCGAAAGTCGTCAACTTTACGGATTTTCGCTTGTTGCGCTTCAGCCACCCATCCCTCCTGCCGATCCCCTGAGCGCGGCCACTCTGCCGCGAACCATATAGGAGAACACAAGTGACCAATCCGCTCCCTCGTATCCGTCCTGAACTCTTCCCAAGTGACCTCCTGGGGGCGATTCAGCAGCGCAGTACTACTGAGGCGGTCACGGCGAACAAGGCGGCGCAGTGGATGCGAGCCGAGCCACGCGACCTTTCAACTGCGCTTTTGGGTCAGGCTCTTCTCTCTGATTGCCCCATGACCACCCTCGTCACGGAGCTTGTTGATCAGGTTGACCGTGCAGATCCATCGCAGGCCGGTCATGCCGCCCGCGTTGCAGCGCTCGCCACCATGCTTGGCTCCTCGATCGGTATGAACGTGACGGAACTGCGCGCACTGCGTGTTTCGGCACTTCTTCATGATGTTGGCAAGATCTTGGTTCCGAGTGAAATCCTCGGGAAAAACGGGCCATTGACGAGCAGTGAAACCGCAGAAGTTCGTCGTCATGTGGTGTACGGCGGGGCCATCCTGCGTCGCATTCCGGTGTTGGCGTTTGCGGCATCTACCGCTCGCTGGCACCATGAGCGCTGGGATGGTCTTGGCTATCCCGACCGCATTGTTGGCCCAGCCATTCCCCTCTATGCCCGCATCGTGGCGGTTGCTGACGCACTGGATGCCATGACTTCGGACCGTGCCTATTGCCAAGCCATCAGCCTTCATGCGGCGTTTGAAGAACTCGAATCCGAGTCCGGTGCCCAGTTTGACCCGCTCATTGTTGCCGCGGTTGGTCCGCTGGTTGGGGCTGTTGGATTTCAGGATTCATGGGTTTCTCTTGCAAGCCACATGGAATCCTTACCCATTGCAGCCTAATTGTAAGTAGGCTATAGGCACGACGGTTGGCGTCGGACTTCATGCGCTCGTCGAGCGCAGTCGACAAGGATGTTGACGTACAGCCAACCGATCGAGGCGTGTCGTATCGCCGCAGCGTTGCAAAGGAGTGCACGCATGGTCAAGGTAAGTCAGTTTGTAGGCGCGAAAGAAACCAGTGTGGGAGTTCACTCTCAGCCAGCAGCACGGCCGCGAAAGCGTTCGAGTTCGGCGCGCTCGTCGATTGGTGAATCGGCTGGGATGTTCGATTCAACGGATGAGTATCTGTCACGCGTTCTTGAATTGCTTTCGCACCACGAGCGCATGGCCCTGCGGCTTCGTCATCGTGATGGGCTGACTCCTGATGCAGTGGCTGCGCGCATGCATCTTCCGGAGACGATTGTTCGCGATTTGATTGATACCGCTGAACGCACTATTCGTGCGGCGCAGCGCGTGTTCATTGAGGCAATGGTTGAGGCATCGAATGCCAGCCGCTCGTCGCGCTTAGTGCCACTCGCCTAACAGGATTCCAAGATCAGAGCCATCGGTGACGCCGCTGTTGTTCAGGTCGCCAGGTCCTGCATTTCCCCAATTACCGAGCAGGATGCCGAGGTCGGACCCGTTCACGTGTCCGTCGCAATCGATATCGGCGAGTGCGCAGGTGGCTCCCATTTGGACATCGAGTTCAAGGCGCGCTGGCAGTGCCAATCCAAGCTGAACGTAGACGTTCTCCTTGGCAATAAACGACGGGAATTGCCCCGCTTGTTGTTGTACAAAGGTCAAACTCGATAGCGCGAGCAGCACGCGCCCGGAATCAATGCCTGTTCGCAGATACGACTGAACGCTTGGGTCAGCCACATCGAGTTCGAATCGCATGGTGGATCCGGCGGCGACGAGCGATCCAGGAGCAAGGCCAGCAATCTTTCCGGTTCCGAACACCTTCGGATCAAAGCGCTGTCGTGGGCTCTGCGAGACATCAATCAGCGCGCCACTGGTATTAAAGCTCGCTGCAAATGCGTTTCGCACTCCCGGAGCGAGAGAGTTCGTGCCCGCCGGAGCGAAGGCGGTGTTCTCCTGGAATGTCTGCAGCGACCATCCGTTGCGGAAGCCGACACCAAAGCACTCCACGGGTTGGCCGGCATCTGCATCGGCACGCCATGCCGGATCAGTGGTCGCTACGAAGCATTGCCATGGATCGGTCGTGTCGTCGTATTGAAAGATCAAATTGTTTGAAACTTCCACCAGTAGTGTGGCGCGCGTCACGGTCAGGGCACTGCCGTGGCCGCTTGGAACCTGCGAAACGGTATCGAAGCCAACAAGCATCTGACCGTCGCGGCTATCAAAGTCAGTGGCGCCCGGCGTGCTGCCGAATGTACTGATGACGGGGCGTGTCCCCGGAGTTGAATTGAATGGGTACATCCAACGATCGAGAGTGGGGGACGGAAATGACGCGTTGATCACATCCGCGTTCGCGGTGCTAGCAGCCATCGCCGTGGCGACGGTGGCGGAAACAAGGAAAGCTCGAGCGACGGTTTGCATGGCAGAGGGGTTAAGCGAATAGTATGGAGGTCGCATGCAGCCGACACCGGAATATGCCATGAAACGCGCGAGCGGGACGACTAGTTCGCCCCAGGCGGCTCAAACGCAGCGATTCCGTGGCTTCACACTGGTGGAACTGTTGGTGGTCCTGGCCATTATCGGCATTCTTGTGGCCATTATCGTCCCGGTTGCCCTCGGTGCTCGTCGGGCTGCGGGTCGGATGACCGAGGTATCGGCATTGCGCGGAGTGATGACTGGTTGGATTTCCTACGCGGCTGATCAGAATGGATTCGTGTTGCCGGGCTACAAGGCGGGTTACATCGCTCGAGACGAGAACGGAAATGCCATTCCGACCGACGCGTACGGGGGCGACATTGAGGTCTCCAAGCGATTCCCTTGGCGACTTGCGCCATGGCTTGATGATGACTTTCGCCGTCTCTATGTTGGCGCAAATGCGGAGACGCTTGCCAAGTTGCAGGCTGGCGATCGGAGCAAGTACTACTACTTTGCATCGCTCTACCCGAGCTTTGGGATGAACAGCGCATTTGTGGGCGGAGATGACGCTCGCTTTCCGAGCGAACTGGTTCTTCCCAATGGCATCGACAATCCGTTTGCGAAATACTGTGTAACGAGGCTATCCGCGGCGAAGCGGCCGCAGCAGACCATTGTGTTTACTTCCGCGCGCACGGGTGCTACGACGGATGGTGCGATAAACGAGGGTTACTTTCGCGTCGATGCGCCGTGGCTGAATACGCCAGCGGCTCGCTGGGCGGCCGAATATGACCCGAATGACTCGTTGAGCTTTGGATCAGTCAGTGCGCGACATGGCGACGAAGTAGTCATCGGGACCATCGATGGCGGCGTCGAGTTGGTGCAAGTCGATGCGCTGCGGAACATGACGCGCTGGTGCGATCTTGCGCCGGAGCGCGAGTGGTGGATTGGCAAGTAGTCGGCGTGTTTGCAAACCGGCGTTCGTACTGGCTCGCATTCGCCTTACGAGGACGGCCGCTGAGCGCGGCCCTGTCCTCTCCGGCGAGTGCGGCCAGGTGAGTGGGTTTGCAAACCGGCGTTCGTACTGGCTCGCATTCGCCTTACGAGGACGGCCGCTGAGCGCGGCCCTGTCCTCTCCGGCGAGTGCGGCCAGGGCGGGGTGGGGCGGTGTTTCAACCGCCCCACCTTGCTGGTGCGCCTGTCAGGGGCATTGCCCCCATGCGCCGAGAAGCAATCCGAGGTCTGCGCCAGTTGTTGCGCCGTCACCGTCGAGGTCAGTGTTGCAGCCGGAGCATGGACCCCATGCGCCGAGCAGTTGACCCAAGTCGGCACCGTTAACGATTCTGTTGCCATCGAGGTCCGATGCGCATGCGGTGCGCAAGGTGCCCGTGGCAATTGAATCCGCCAGTGTGGCACCCACCGGTGCAGAGAGTTGCACAGTGAATTGCTTTGTGCCACTCGCTGCCTGGGCAGGAACCACTACTGACACTTGACCTTGAAGCTGCCCAGCGGGGATGGTGAGAACGCCTGATGCCGATAGGTAATTGGTGCCCGCAAGTGCGGTTCCGTTGGCGGTACCCCAGGTCACACTGACGGCGCTGGTTGAAGCCACCGAAAGAGTGATGGGGAAATCAATTCGCTGTGAGGCAGCAGCTCCGGAGCCGATCAGTGGTGCCTGGCTTGCTTGGATATAGGCCATCTTGGCCGTATCCACGGTAGTCCAGTCATCTTTGAGAATTCCGCCAGTGTCACCACTGTTCGGATTCAGGCTCCAGTAAGTCCAGCTCATTCCGAGTTGACCAGCAGGCAAATCGCGAGCGCCATCGAGGTTGAAGTCACCATTGATGTAGTCGGTCAACTTGTCAAGCCACTGCGCGTCGCTCGTGGTCTCGAGCTTGCTTCCAAATTCACCAAGAAGGAGCGGTGCGGTCTGGTTCTTAAAGATGTAGCCCCAATGCACGTTCCAGACATCGTCCATGTTGTTTGGATAGGTTGGGTCGCTAAACCATGTTTGCGCGTAGACGCTCTTTGGGTATTCGTGCATGGAGTAGACGAGTTTGTTGCTGGCGCTCAATAGAACGGGATCAGTAGCGACACCCTTCAAATTTCCGCCCCACCAGGTGGTTTGATTGTTGTAGCGCTCAACGCCCTCAACAATAATCAGCCACGATGAGTTCGCTGCAAGCACCGCGTTGCCGCATCGTTCTGCTGCCTTGTTCCAGTCCGTGAGCGGAGAACTTGTTCCCCATGTCGCGCTTCTCTTGGGCTCATTGAACAAGTCAGCACCGATGATGGTGGGATTTCCTGCATAGTGCTGCGCCAACATGACCCAGTCAGCAATCCAGCGCTCTTCGGTGTAGTAACTGTCGCCTGCAACGAACCACACGTCCTCGCTCAGGTAGTTGTCCGCCTTTGCCGAGTGTCGATCAAGGATCACGCGCAAGCCAATGCTGCCGCAGTACTCAATCACTTTGTCCATGCACTGCAACGGCGTCAGGCCCTGCAGATCAGGATTCTGCGCATAGTTGATGCTGTTGGTGGTTGCTCCGGCCCGAAGTGCCTCGTTCGAGAATGGAATGCGAAGTGTGTTGAATCCAAGTTGCTTCACTTGGTCCAGCATCGACTTGTAGCCGCGCGTCCACAAGCCGTGGAACACCTTGTTGGTTGTTTCGAATCCGAACCAGTTCACGCCAGAGATGCGCACTGCGTTTCCATTGGAATCAACAATCTGGTTGCCAACGGTGGACAAGAATCCGCTCGCTGGTGAATTGCCGCTTGTGGTTGCGAGCGTCAATGAAGCATCGGCAATGTTGACAGTTGGGACTGGTCCGCCGCCGCCACCGCCGCCACCGCCGCCGCCGCCGCCGCCAATCAATACCAATGATGTTGGCAGTAAATCCGCAGTTGCGAAGCTCGCTACGCAACCGATGTCAATGATGCCGCCGGCGGGGAGTGCGGCGTTGTATGCAGCAGGAGCAACCACATAGTGGCTGCCCACATGGCTTTGAATCACGCCGTTCCACAGATTTCCAATATCCGCATTCCAATCAAATTCAAGCGTCCACCCTTGTAGCGCCTGAGTGGAACTGTTGCTGATGCGGAAAGCGGCTTGGCCACCACCGCTCCACTGGTTGGTAAATGAGAATGTCGCATCGCCGAATGCGCTGACGGATGCGGAAAGCAGGCAGCTAATCGCAGTACAGATGGTTCTGTTCATCATGGTCTTCCTTGTTGTAAATGACGGTCGAACTGAATAAATCACAGTCACGCAGGGGACAAGCCCGTGAATTCCTACGCACTGGTTTTTGGAGGGGATCGCTGTTCGTGTGATTTATTTGTGTAATTAATGTGATAGCAGCGGCTTGTAGCCGGTTGCTGTGCATCCTTGTTTGTCAAAGCGCAGTGGCGTGCCTATTCATTCTCCGTCGTTAGCACTCAACTTTGCCAAGACGCCGAGATCCTCGAGCGTTGTGGTGTCTTGCGTGATTTCTTTGCCGGCAGCAACATCGCGGAGCAGACGGCGCATGATCTTTCCGCTCCGCGTCTTGGGAAGGGCGGTCGTGAATCGAATCACATCGGGGCGCGCAATCGGGCCGATGTCCTTCGAAACATATTCCATGAGTCGCTTGCGTATGGCGTCGCTGGCATCATTCTCATGATCGGGGTGCAGTACGCAAAATGCGGTTATCCCTGTCCCCTTTATCTCATGCGGCATGCCAACGACCGCTGCTTCCACGACCAACTTACTGCCCACGAGTGAACTTTCAACTTCAGCCGTTCCAAGCCGGTGCCCGCTGACATTGAGTACATCATCAATGCGGCCCATGATCCAGAAGTAGCCGCGCGCGTCGCGCCGCGCACTGTCGCCGGCGAGATACATGCCGGGTACTCGGCTCCAATACGTCTCAATGAATCGCTGACGATCACCATTCACGCCGCGCAACATGCCCGGCCATGGCTTGCGAATGACCAGCAATCCGCCAGTATTCGCAGGCTGCTCATTGCCAGCGTCATCAACCACGGCAGCATCGATTCCGAACATCGGCATCGTGCAACTTCCGGGCGTGGTCGGGGTGGCACCGGGAAGAGGGGTGATGATGTGGCCGCCAGTTTCTGTCTGCCACATGGTGTCAACGATCGGGCAGCGACTTCCGCCGATCAGCTGGTGGTACCACATCCACGCCTCCGGATTGATCGGTTCGCCGACGGTTCCCAAGACGCGCAGGCTCGAAAGGTCGTGCTTCGCGGGATGCGCATCGCCCCAACGCATGAAGCTGCGGATGGCGGTTGGCGCTGTATAGAAATGCGTCACACTATGGCGCGCAATGATCTCCCAGAGTCGATCTTCAGCCGGGAAGTTTGGCGCTCCTTCATACATGAGCGTTGGCACACGATTGGGCAACATGCCATAGACGATGTAACTGTGCCCGGTGATCCAGCCGATGTCCGCCGTGCAGAAATACATCTGCTTCTGCTCGGGCACCAAGTTGAAGGTCCAGCGCGCAGTAGCTGCGGTAAACACCATGTATCCGCCAGTGGTGTGCAAGATGCCCTTGGGTTTACCGGTGCTTCCTGATGTGTAAAGAAGAAACAGCGGATGTTCGCTGTCGACGGGCTCGCATGCGCGTGTATTCGGCTGCGCGGGCACTACATCGTGCCACCAGACATCGCGGCCGGCATGCATGGACACTTCATTGTTGGTCCGCTTGAGCACTAGCACCTTGCGCACGCCCGGAAGTTGCTCACATGCCGCATCAACATTCGCCTTGAGTGGCACCACGGAACCGCGTCGCCATGCACCATCACATGTCACGATCACGGCGCTCCCAGCATCATGCACACGGTCGACGATCGCTTGTGCCGCGAATCCACCAAAGATCACGCTGTGCGGCGCACCGATGCGGGCGCAGGCAAGTACAGCAATCGCAAGTTCCGGAACCATACCCATGTACAGGGTGACCACATCACCCTTCTTGACGCCAAGCGACTCGAGAGCTGACGCGCAGCGAGCAACATCGTCACGCAATTCGCTGTAGGTGATGCGGCGAACTTCTGGTCCGTGTCCCGCAACTGGCTCGCCTTCCCACACAATGGCCAATTCGTGGCCGGATCCACTTTCAACCTGGCGGTCCACGCAATTAAAGCACGCGTTGGTGGTGCCGCCGACAAACCACTTGGCGTCCGGCAGATTCCATTCGAGCACCTTGCTCCACGGCTTGTACCAATGGAAATCGGCGGCAACCTCGCCCCAGAATCCATCCGGATCACGGATCGACCGCTCGTGCATGGCGCGGTACGCATCCATGTCTTGGACATGCACGGTTCCCATGCGCGCGGCGAAGTCTGCTGGCGGCGGGAAGATGCGATCCTCGGACTGGACGGACTGGATAGATGAGTCACTGAACATAAGTGCGACGATACCGCGTTGGGCGGGGCGGTTTCCAAACCGGCGTTCGTACTGGCTCGCAATCGCCTTACGAGGACAGCCGCTGGGCGCGGCTTTGTCCTCTCCGGCGAGTGCGGCCAGGGTGAGCGTGTTTGCAAACCGGCGTTCGTACTGGTCCGCAATCGCCTTACGAGGACGGCCGCTGAGCGCGGCCCTGTCCTCTCCGGCGAGTGCGGCCAGGGGAGCGTGTTTGCAAACTGGCGTTCGTACTGGCCCGCATTCGCCTTACGAGGACAGCCGCTGAGCGCGGCTTTGTCCTCTCCGGCGAGTGCGGCCAGGGGAGCGGGTTCGGGAACAGGCTCGTGGCGGGTTCGGGAACAGGCTCGTGGCGGGTTTGCGAAATCGCTCGTGGCGGGCTCGTTGTATTTGCTCTATTCACCAATGCGGGCGCCGGCAAATGCTTTCGCGGCGCGTAACGCTTCCGGTAGACGCGCTGGCTCTTTGCCGCCCGCTTGCGCGAAGTCGGGTCTGCCGCCGCCTTTGCCGCCGCATGCTTCTGCGGCTGCGCGCACCCAGTCTCCGGCCTTGAGGCCTTTGTCTTGGATCGACTTTGGAACGTCAGCGGCGATAGCCACTTTGCCTTCTGCATCGTCGGCGCTCATGAGCAGAATTGCGCTTTCTGGTCGCTTGGCGCGCACCGCACTGAGTGCCGATAGCAGTGCTGCAGGGTCAGCACCGCTGATGCTCGCCACAATCATTGCGCCAGTCGATTCGTCAGCGATCGCGCGAGCCTGACTCACAACGACGTCGCGATTGGCGCCTTCTTGCGCCTTGCGCCATTCTTTGGCCCGTTCGCGTAGTTCGGCAACAGCTGGTTCCATGCGGTGGCGGAATACAGTGGAGACCGGAAGTTCTGCGAGCGCTCCGGCGATTGCTGTCACTTCTTCTGCCAATGCTTCGCCGGTCAATTTGCGCGCGGCCACAAGGCGCAACTCAATGTTGGTCGCCGTTGCTTCTGCAGCATGTGCCGCAGTGCCGGTGACCGCGAAGATTCTTCGCACGCCAGCACTTGATGCTCCTTCATTCAGGATGGCGAAGTGCTGGACTTCCTCGGAATTACGCGTGTGTGTGCCGCCGCAGAATTCCACGGAACATTGCCGCCACTTCGGATTGGTTGGCTCGGCAAGCATGTCCGTTACTTTGGCGCCCACCGAGACCACGCGCACCGGGTCGGGATAGCGTTCGCCGAACACCGCGCGCACTCCATGAATTCCCTTGGCTAGTTCAAGCGGAACAACCACTGCATCGACCAACATCGTGCGCGTGATCGCTGCGTTGACAAGCATCTCAACTCGCGCCAATTCGTCAGCGCTCATGGCCTTGGAATGCGTGAAATCGAAGCGCAGCCGATCGTCAGATACAAGTGATCCACGCTGCTCGACGTCCTCGCCGAGCACCTCGCGCAGCGCATGATTCATGAGATGCGTGCCGGTGTGGTTGGCGGCAATCCGTTCGCGGCGTCCCCGCTCAACAGTGAGTGTGGCGCGTTCGCTGACGGCCACTGTTCCGTGCTCAAGTCGACCCAGGTGCATCACGAACTCGCCAGCGCGTTGCGTATCTTCCACCTTGAAACGGTGGGTTCGACCAGCTTCGGAGGAGATCTCGAAGATTCCCGCATCGCCAATCTGCCCGCCGCCCTCTGCGTAGAACGGAGTCTTGCGCGTGATCAGCGCCACTCGTTGTTCTTCGACCGCCTTATTGATCAGCGCGTTGCCGTCCCAGATTGCCGCAATGTCCGCATTGGTCGGCTTCGGGTCATCGCGGCCAGAATCATCGGTCCCAGAGATATGCAGCGCGGTGCGTAGTTTTTCCAACGCGTCCGGCGGTGGCATGCGCATGCCTTCCGCTTTGCTTCCGCCTTCGCGACTGCGCTCGCGTGCAGACTCCATCAACTTCTCGTAGCCGGCCACATCAACTGTGAAGCCGCGTTCTTCGGCCATCACTTGCGTGAGGTCAACAGGAAATCCGAACGTGTCATGCAGACTGAAAGCGTCCTGAGCAGAGATGCACTTTGCTGCACCCGCGCGCTTGGCGGCTTCGTCGAACAGCGCAATGCCGCGCTCGAGTGTCTTGCCGAAGGCAATTTCCTCTTCGCGAATGGTGTGCACAACCTTCGTCGCCTGTTGCACCAACGTCGGGAATGTTTCGCCAAGTGTCTCGATCACTGCTGGCACAAGCTTGAACATGAACGGCTCGCGCGCGCCCAGGTGTTGATGGCCAGCACGAATGGCGCGACGCAAGATGCGGCGCAGAACATAATTTCGTCCCTCGCTTCCAGGTGCCGCGCCATCGGCTACAGCAATGGCAATGCAACGAACATGGTCTGCAATGACGCGGTAAGCGATATCTGCGGCGCCTTCGAGCGTGCCTGCGTAGGCGCTTGCGCCGGTGACCTTTGCGGTGAGATCAAAGATCGGTGTGAATAAATCGGTGTCGTAGTTGCTGCGCTTGTCCTGCAGCACGCTCACGAGTCGTTCGAGTCCCATGCCAGTATCGACATGGCGCGCTGGCAGCGGAACCAACTTTCCACCCGGCTCGCGATTGAACTGAATGAACACCAGATTCCAAACTTCAAGTACATCGGGATCGCCACTGTTGACAAGACTTGCAGCATTGCGCCCGCCGATGCGGTCGTAGTGAATCTCAGTGCATGGGCCGCACGGTCCCGTCTCGCCCATCTCCCAGAAGTTGTCTTTCATGCTGCCAGGAATCACATGGTCAGCTGGCAAGTATTTCAGCCATAGATTTCGGCTTTCATCATCAGGCGCGACCGCTTGCTTCGGATCGCCAGCGCACCACGTTGCATAGAGGCGATTCGGGTCAAGTCCATACACCTTGGTGAGCAACTCTATCGCCCAGCCAATCGACTCCACTTTGAAGTAGTCGCCGAACGACCAGTTGCCGAGCATCTCAAAGAATGTGTGGTGGTAGGTATCGCGGCCCACGTCCTCAAGATCGTTGTGCTTGCCGCCGGCGCGGATGCACTTCTGCGTATCGACTGCGCGTGTGTAGTTGCGCGTTCCTTGGCCAAGGAACACATCCTTGAATTGGTTCATGCCTGCGTTGGTGAAGAGCAGGGTGGGATCCTCGAACGGGATCGCCGGGCTCGATGGCACAACGGTGTGGCCAGCCTTCTCCTGGAAGAACGCGAGGAAGGCGCGGCGGACATCGGCGGCATTACGGGCGGGCGTGTGCATGGGAGGCGCAGTGTATGGACGGCGCTTGCAGCACTTTGGCTTGCCGGCAGGCTGGCGCGGAGTTGGCGGTCCGGTCCATTCCGGGCGTAGACTGCGGAAATGCACGCTTCACGCAGACCCTTTGTCGGCGGAAATTGGAAGATGAACACAGACCTTGCGTCCGGCACAGAGCTTGCCGACGCACTTCTTGCCGCATTGGTCGCCGCGGGCGTAGAAGGGGTGATCGACGCTGCGGTCTATCCGCCGTTTCCCTATCTCTTCACAGTGGGTCGCACGCTTGGGCACTCGCAGGTGCTTCTTGGGGGTCAGGACTGCGCCGCCGAAGCGAGCGGTGCGTTCACCGGCCAAGTCAGCGCCGACATGCTCTGCGATATTGGGTGCCGATCCGTGATTATTGGACACTCTGAACGCCGACACGGCTTGGCGGAAGGCGATGAATTGTTGCACGGCAAACTTGCGATCGCGCTCGAAAGCGGGCTCCAGGCGGTCCTCTGCGTGGGTGAAACGCTCACGCAGCGCGATGATGGCAACGCCGAAGCGGTCGTGGCGAAGCAATTGCGCGGATGTTTCGGGACACTCACTGCCGAGACCGCCGATCGCGTGGTGGTGGCCTACGAGCCGGTCTGGGCGATTGGCACCGGGCGAACCGCCACGCCCCATGATGCGCAGTCCATGCACTCATCGATCCGTGGAGTGTTGGCCGACCTGTATGATTCTCGATTCGCCGCGCAGACCCGCATCATTTATGGCGGTTCGGTCAACGCGAAGAACGCACGGGCGATCTTCGTGGAACCGGACGTCGATGGGGGGCTGATCGGCGGCGCTAGCCTGAAGGCTGATGACTTCGCTTCGATCTGCCGCGCCGCGGCGGAGGCTTGGTCCGCAGCCAGTGGGCACTGAAGGACTACCACAATGGGCGTCGCATTCACGCTCCTCACCATCCTCTTCCTCGTTGTCTCCGTCTGCCTCGTCCTGATCATTCTGGTCCAGCGGCCGCAAGGTGGCGGACTCGCACAGGCATTCGGCGGCGGTGGCGGCGGTACTGACACGGCCTTCGGCGGTCGTACTGGCGACGCACTGACCTATGCAACGGTCACGGCATTCGGCCTCTACCTTGCCTTGGCTATCTCGCTGAACATCATTGACCTCAAGTTGCAGAAGGGCAGTAAAGAAGAGAAGCCCGCTGCGAATCAGGCAGCCACTGCGCCAGTTTCGATTCCAGCCACCCCGGCACCGGCAACTGAGCCAGGCACAACTTCAGTGACTGTTCCACTCGCGCCCGCGGCGGCGCCTGCGCCAGTAGCGCCGGCGAGTGCGGCTCCATCGACTGCTGCACCGGTTGCGCCGGTTGCACCGGTTGCACCTGCTGCGCCAGCACCGGCTGCACCAGCTCCCTCTGCTCCCTGATATCGCCCTGAACTGATTCGCGAGGCACCACAGTGATTCGATCGATGACCGGATTCGGTTCTGCTGCACGCGAGCAGGATGGCGCTCGCTGTTCTGTGGAAATTCGTTCCGTGAACAATCGGTTCTTCAAGGCGACGATGCGGTTGCCT
Organism: Planctomycetota bacterium; assembly: GCA_026386795.1. GTDB lineage: Bacteria > Planctomycetota > Phycisphaerae > Phycisphaerales > SM1A02 > UBA966. The sequence goes on along the minus strand of JAPLMU010000062.1, from coordinate 43,450 downwards.
TCGGACTTTGACGCGCTTGAGCCAGACATCGAGTCAGTCGTGATGCGCCGCCTGACGCGCGGGAGCGTAACGATCACCATTCGCTGGACCGAGATCGCTACGCGCAATGTGGCGCGCATCAATGTGGCGGCGCTTGAGGCATATGCCGAACAACTTCGCAACGCAGCGCCTGCAGGCCTATCGCAGGAGATTCGCATTGCAGATCTTCTTGCACTGCCGGGCGTTGTTTCTGATGATCGATCCGCCGCAGTTTCGGAATCAGCCCGCCCCATGGTGATGAAACTTCTGTCCGAAGCATGCGACGCGCTGATCGTGATGCGTGAGCGAGAAGGCGATGCGCTCCGCGCGCTCCTTTGTGAATTTGGCGAACAGATTCAAGAGCGCCTCGATGCGGTGCGCGTTCGGGCGCCGGCAGTTGTCGCTAGCTATCAGGATCGGTTGCGTGTGCGCCTCGCCGCGGCACTGAAGGAGTTAGGTTCGACCGTGAGCGACGCGGATGTGATTCGCGAAGTCGCTATCTTCGCTGAGCGTTCCGACATTGCCGAAGAGATCGCCCGCCTTGGCGGACATGTCGAACAGTTCCGTTCGATCATTGAGCCTGCAAACCCGCAACCTGCAGGACGTGCGCTCGACTTTCTTGCCCAAGAAATGCTGCGCGAGGCGAACACGATCGCCTCAAAGAGCGGCGACGTTGAAATCAGTCGCCGCGTGGTGGAGATAAAGACTGCCATCGATCGCATCAAGGAACAGGCACAGAACGCTGAATGAAAGCTCATCAGCGCCAGCTCCTCTCTCTTGAGGAAGTGCGTGAAGTTTCTCGACAGTTCGGTCTTCGGCGTCCGATTGAGGCTGAGCCGATCGGGCGCGGATCGCGCAATAGTGCAAAAAGCAGTCTGCGCACGCCGGGCGGTCGGTTCATGCTGAAGCGCCGCGCGGCGGACATGGGCGGCCCGGATCGCTTGTCATTTCTGCATGCGTTTCAATTGCATCTCTCTGATTCCGGAGTCCCCGTGCCGCGCCTTGTGCGCACGGCTTCAGGGACTACTGCGGTGGTTGGTCCCTTAGGAACATACGAACTCTTTGAGTGGGTTGATGGCACTCGCTGGTCGCAACAATTGGTGGAAGCAGCGGCGATGGGTGCAGCGCTTGGAAGCATGCTGAAGTCTTCGCGTTCATTCATTCCTGGTGCGCATGTGCCGGCGATTTCATTTCACCGCGCGGGCACCTTCGAGGGTGCAGCCGCGCCAATCGTCGCCGCGGCAATGCGGGCTGACCCCGATACTAATGAAGCCGCCCTCCGTACAACCACCGAAGCGTTGCTCGAGCGGGGAACGCGTGCGTATGCGTGCGTCGAAGCGCTCGGCCTCGACCCGTCCGCTCGCATCTGTGTGCACGGCGATACTCATCCCGGCAATGCGTTGTTTGATGCTGGAACGGTGCGGGCACTTCTTGACTTTGACAGCGCCCGCCTTGACTATCGCGCCTGCGAAGCGGCGAATGCCTTGGTTCACTTTGGAAATGATCCAATTGCGGGGGTTCCAGTTGAGGGTTGGCGCGCTGAACTTGATGTGCGGCGCATGGCAGCGGTGGTATCCGGCATCGGTCATGGCATGGGCGCAATGCTCCAGCCGGAGGAACGAAAGGCGCTGCCCTGGCTTATGATTGAGTCGTGCACGCTCGAGAGCATCGTGCCGATTGCCCGCACGGGTCGATTTGCGCATCTCCGCGCGGACGGCTTCTTGGAATTCATTGAACGAAAGACCGCATGGATCGAAGCGAACGCCGAGCTCATCGAAGCGCTGTGAAGTTAGGCGCGCTCGCTATTGCGGTCGCCGGGGCGTCGGCGTTCGGAAATGTTCAGGTTATTCAGGACGCCCCGGTGCGTGATGCGCAGCAGCCGCTGCCACAAGGAAAGTTGCGCGGTGATATTCCCCGGATAGTTGGGAGCACTGGTCGCCTCGATCGAATATTCCTACCCACTGAGGAAACGCCGCCATGGGCAGCGGCGCGTATGCGTACGGTTGTCGCTGATCCAGCGGTCACCGCCATGGTGCGTGCGCTTGGAGCAACTGATGCTGCCAAGCGCGAGGCCGCAAACGCTGCACTCCGCGATCCGAAGGTGCCAGACGAGCAGATTTGGATTCACCTTTCTAGTACGCCCGGCGGGCTCTCCTATGAGGCTCATGCGCGACTTCTTGATATTGGGTACGCGCGTATCAAAGACGCGCCGCGCGGGGCGTTGGGAATTCAGATGGCACCTCGAATGGGTGAATTCGATGGCGTTACTGTGACGGCGCTGATTCCAAACATGCCAGCGCAGAAGGTCCTGCGTGCCGGGGACCGCATTGTGGAACTTGATGGGAAGCGAATTCAAGTGAGCCAGGAACTTTCGGCGATCGTGCAAACCAAGCGTCCTGGTGAGCGCATTGGGCTCGTGGTCATGCGTGGCCAGCGTGATGCAGTCGGACGAGTGGTTGGTGGACCAGACGGACGGCCTGTCGAGACTCGTCATGAGTTGGAACTTGAGGTGGGTTCCCGCGTTGATCTTGAAAAGTTCGGCGGTGGGGGGATGGATTCACCCATCTTCGACTCCGGGCGTGACCGCATGTCGCAACTGCTTCTTGACACATTTCCCGCGCCAGTGCGAATGGTGCGCGTGGAGCAAGTGCCTGGCGAATCAATCGCCGTTGATTCGCATCCGGACATCGTCCAATTGAAGGAACAGCTCGCCCGGCCCGATGGGCTGGGTTTGGGTGCCGGCGTGCGATCTGTTCTGCGCGCGCGGCTCGATGCACTCGAGGCATCGGCTCGAGCACCTGGTCTGAATGATGATGAGCGCGCGTGGTTCAAAGCAGTAGCAGAGCGATATCGCGAACTCATTCCCGAAGAGTTGCGCCCGGAATCGATCGTGGTGCCGCAGTCAAAGTCGCGCTGAAATAAAAACTCGTTGCGGACCGTAAAGTCAACGCAACGAGCTTCCGGGGGCTTGGATGGAGTGACTACTGAAATCTAACTACACACAGTAAAGGCCTGACCGCGCGCATTGTCAAATCGCGGCTACGAAATTTGCTCACAATTTCGGATCGCCAGCGAGTGGATTCCGGAAATGCCCATCCTGAATTGGGGCAAGGATCTCCAGAATCCGTTGCAGAATCACTGCTGGTGGCCCCACCGCATCCACCTCATGGACGATGCTCGTTGGGTAGTGATTCAGGACGGGTGCGGTTTCCTTTTTATATACCTCAAAGCGTCTACGAATGACCTTCTCGTCTGCGTCGTCGAGGCGATTCTCTTTCAGGGCGCGGCGCCTCATGCGCATGATCATGGCGTCTACATCGCGGCACACCAGATGGATGACATTCAATACCTCAAGGTAGGGATCAAGTGCCACTGCCTGTCCAGCGCTGCGCGGAATGCCGTCAAGGACGAGGAGATCTTGTTGGGGCTTGTAGATGCTCAGAATGGTCTGTGCGTGGATGTTTTGCTTCCACATCGCAATTGTCAGTTCGTCCGGCACGAGCTCACCCTTGGAACTGCATTCCAAAAACTCCTTGCCAAGTTCACTCGTCATATCAAGCGAGCGAAACACATCGCCGCATGCCAAGTGGTAGAAGCCGGGGATATGCCCGAGAATCTTGCCTTGCGTTCCTTTGCCTACTCCGGGCGCTCCGAAGAGCAAGATGGTCTTGTAGCGGTCCATATGTGATGTCAGCCTACAGTCCGGGGCGTGGCGGCTGCTAGTCACGAAGGTGGGTGCTGCGGAGAAATTCCCCCCATATTGCTCCAGATACGTCGGGATCACTTCGCCCGGCGAACCCGATACCCTGCGGGGATGACAGCGATCGAGAGCCGTTGGTTGGGGGCCGAAAAAGACCAGTCTGGAAGCCTCCTTGACCGGGTGATGGCCGCGCGGGAGTATCCAATGGATGCCCGCGGGCGTGAACTTCTCAATGCTCCGCGTGCCAACCTGCTGCACCAGGCACGCACGCTACCGGGCGCTACGGCGGTAGCAGAACGCCTCGAATCGGCGGTGCGCGCGGGTCGGCGTGTTGCCATTTACGGCGACTATGACGCGGACGGCATCACAGCAACGGCAATCCTGTGGCGCGTGATCAAGGCCGCTCGTGCCGACGCGAATCTCTGCTTCTATGTCCCTGATCGTATTGATGAGGGATACGGCCTGAATGACGCGGCGCTCGCCACGCTTGCTGCTGATGGCGTCAGCACTGTAGTGACCGTGGATTGCGGAGCGTCCGCGCTGGGACCATCGCGACATGCCCGCGAACTGGGGCTTGAGTTACTCATCACTGATCACCATCATGTGGACGAAGGCTCGGTAGCCGAGGCGATCGCGATTGCGCATCCGGCACTGCCGGGGCGCGAAGGTGCGCCGTTTATTGATTTATGCGGTGCGGCGGTTGCTTTCAAAGTGGCATCGGAATTCGCGCGCCTGTGGTGCGGCGGCGAGAATGTTGCTGTGGTACTCAAAGACGCGTTGATGGCGTGCATTCCAATGGTGGCTGTGGGCTCCATTGCAGACGTTGTTCCGCTTGTCGATGAGAATCGCGTCTTCGTGGCGCGCGGTCTGGCAACGATTCAATCCGTCGAAGTGGCTGGATTGCGTGCACTTCTTGACGATGCAGAGATCGAGAAGGGACGTCGTGTAGACGCATCCGATGTTGGATTTCGGCTTGGACCACGACTAAATGCAGTCGGCAGACTTGGCCATGCAAAGGAAGCGGTTGAACTTCTGATCACTGAAGATCCCGCACGTGCGCGCGCCATCGTCAAGACGCTGGCAGATCTCAACGAACAGCGTCGGAAGATGGATCGGTTGTACTTCGAGCAGGCGTGTGAGCGCATCGATGCGGATCCGGCGATTGCTGATGCTGGAGCTATCGTTCTTGCGGATGACCGCTGGCACGAGGGCGTTGTTGGAATCGTGGCGGCCAAGATTGCCGAGCGGCATGGGAAGCCAGCCATTCTTATGGCGCTACGCACTGACGGCACCGCGAAGGGCAGTGGCCGGAGTGTTGAAGGCATAGATATGTTGGCGATCGTCAAGCGGGTTGCATCGGACCTCATGATTCGCGGCGGAGGTCACGCATTTGCAGTGGGCCTCACGGTCCGCGCGGAGGATGTCGCTGAGTTTGCGCGCCGAATGAGTGCTGCGTGCGTTGCTGTCACAGCTGGCGCAGCGGTTGGGCCAATTCGCCGCTACGACGCAGAGGCAGAGCCAGCGGAAATGACGGCAACCGAGCTCAAACCACTGGAAATTCTTCGTCCGTTCGGTCGTGGCAACCCAGAGCCGGCATTTCTCATTCGCAATGTCAGGCCGGTATCTGCTCCGACACTCTTTGGTTCGGCGGAGAACCATGTGGAGTTTTTCCTTCCTGGCGGCTCGCGCTGCATCTGGTGGAGCGCGGTCGATCGCTCGAGCATGGTGCGGCAGGGCGTTCCAATCGACCTGATTGTGAAGCCGTCCATCGAGGTTTATCGCGGGGTGCGCCGCGTGCAACTTGTGGTTCAGGACGTTCGCCTGGCAACGTGAGTCCGGCGGAGTTGCAGCATGCCTTCGTACTGGCCTGCAATCGCCTTACGAGGACAGCCGCTGAGCGCGGCTTTGTCCTCTCCGGCGAGTGCGGCCAGGGTGGCGTATTGCAAACCGAGTCGTGTGACTTTAGAGCAGTACTTCGCTGCCGGCGGTGATGGACTTGCCGTGCATCATTCGGCGTAAATCTTCGGGTCCGCGTGCGGTGAGTGGCGAGATTTCAACAATGCAGTCTGGTTGCCCATTTGCGTGGCATGGCACCGCGATACCGGCTTCTTTAAGCCAGCGGGCGGCGCGTTCAACTTGGATCGCTTTACTCGTCGCGGGGCTGTCTTCGCCAGTGGCGTTTTTGATCGGAGCGAATTCTTCAACGCGGTCCGTGCGTAGCACGATTGGACTTTCGGCTTCGTGCAGTGCGTCAAATACGAAACTCTCAAGTTTGATGGCGTTTGGCTCGGTCGGATCGGTGCGCTGACCAGTGATTGGGTCAACGAACGGGACCTTCTTGATGGCGCGGTGCCACGGCAGCACCGAGCCGAGCGGATGGTCCGTCAACTTTCGGATGAACTCGACGCCGATCACATGGATCGCTATTGAACCCTCGCCGTACACGATCTCGCCTGAGGCATCGCGCGCCTCGGCAATTTCCTTTGGAGCATCGCTGTACTCGAGAACAGTGAGCCGTGGTGCCTTGACGAATACGCCGACTTTCTCAGTGACGTCACGCTTCAGTACGCTCTTGGAACTCATCTCTGCGCTGGAATCCGGCGCTGCAACGTGCAGTCCAAGGAACAGCGGATCAATGACGTGCACGTTCGGGTTGTCCACTTGGAAGTAACAGAGATGTTCAATTCCCGAGGCTTGCATGTGGTCGATCGCGCCTGCTTGACGCAACGCTTTCAGTGAGCCGCCGTGTCCATCTGGATTGAGCGCGGGTTGCCACGCATGCTCGAGAAGAACTTGGCCATCAAGTGAGACGCTCGGCACCATGCCCTGCGCAAAGAGCATGGTGTCGCCGCGCGGGCGCCCGAACCAGCGGTTGTCATCAAAGAATCGCTCGGTCTCGTGGTGGTTCGCTTCGCTGGTCATCACGAACCACGGAATACGCACTCCGTACGCGCGCTCAGCCGCCATGATTTGCTCCGCGAACACTCGAAAGAGCGGCTTGCCGGCCACCGGCGTCGCTGGATATGTGCCCTTGGGTCCGCGCCATCCAAGTCGCGTTCCCTGGCCACCAGCAACGATGAATGCAGCTACCTTGCCGCGCTTGACCAGGTCGTCGCCGATGGCACGAAACTTGCTTGCCTCAGCCATGTTTCGGAGGTAGGGCCGCACCGGACGAATGTCAGCTGCGGCTGGCCGTGCCAGTGAAGCGGCTTGCGAGAGCATGGAACTGAGATGCTCAAGCGGCAGGTGCACTATTGATTCAAGGAGCGCCTCGCGCCGCGCTTCGTCAAGTGAATCCCAGAACGTCAGCAGGTGCTGCTGGCCGGTTCGTTCGAGGCGCTGCTTTGTTTCCGCCGCTGATGGTGTTGTACGCATCGGTCGTTCTTCCTAGCTCGGGTATCGGTGTCACGCCTTTGGTTCGACTGGGGCGCTCCAGCCCTCTGGTCGATGGCGGACGATGAGGCCGCTCTCAAGGTAGATCACTTGCTCGCAGACGTTGGTGCAGTGGTCGGCAATGCGCTCAACGCTCTTCGTTACGCTCATGAGCCCAAACGCGAAACCGACCGTCAGATGTCCAGCGGCCACCTGCTCCTGCGCATTCATCACGATCTCTTTCTTAAAGCGATCGACCGTGTCGTCAAAGAGGAGCACTTGCCGTGCGAGGTTTGCGTCATGGCGAAGGAGCGCACGGTTGGTGTCGCGCAACATGCCGATCACGCTGTTGGACATCACGCGGAATGTGTCTGGAACGCGCATGTGTCGGGTGCGTTCTTCAAGAACCCGTTCTGCAATGTTCACGCCGCAATCCGCGATTCGCTCGTATTCATTGTTGCACTTGACGATCGTCAGCACGGATCGAATCGAATGCTCGTCGGTCTGCCCCATGCCAAGGAGTGGGACGGAGAGTTTTTCAATCTCAACGTCAATGCGATCAATTTCGGTATCGAGGGTTTCGATGCCTGTCGCCTTAACAAGGTCAAGATCGAAGTAACTCTCCACAGCAAGAGTGCAGAGATTGAGGACCCGCGCTCCTTGTAAGACCATATCGTGCTCGAGCGCGCTGAGCCGCTCTTGAAAGGTGTGCATGGCGGAGATCGTACATCGCCCCGCGCATCGCATAGCGCAAGCGCTCCTATACTTCCATTCTCAATGGCACGACTTTGCGTGAACATCGACCATGTTGCGACCGTTCGCCAAGCGCGGCGTACCTATGAGCCAAGCCCGATCGCCGCTGCTCACGAGGCGATGGCTGGCGGCGCGCATGGCATCACGGTGCATCTGCGCGAGGATCGGCGGCACATTCAAGACGCAGATGTTGTCGCACTCGCGGATGCATTTCCCGGGCTGCTCAACTTTGAGATGGCGGCTACGAATGAAATGGTGGCAATGGCACTTCGCATTCGACCTGTTATGGCGATGCTTGTTCCGGAAGGTCGTCACGAAGTCACCACCGAAGGCGGGCTTGATGTTCTTGCTCAGGAGCAGCGCGTTCGCGAGGTGATCGCGAAGTTGAACGCTGGCGGCGTGCGCGCGAGTATTTTCATCGATGCAGTGCCCGCGCAAATTGAGGCGGCCCACCGCTGCGGCGCCGCAGTGTGCGAGGTGCATACCGGGCCATGGGCGCACGCCGTCCATGATCACGGCGATGACTGCCGATCCGCCGCCGCCATGATTGAACTTGGCAAGGTTCGCCTGGCCGGCGAAACAATTCAGTCCCTTGGGATGCAGTTCAACGCTGGTCATGCGCTCAACTATCTGAACGTGGGACCAGTCGCCGCGCTGCCGGGGTTGGGCGAACTGCACATTGGCCATGCCATCGTCAGTAGCGCCGTGTTCCTCGGGCTCCGAGCAGCCGTCGCGCGCATGCGTTCCTGCATCGACAGCGTTGCGCCCGCCGTACACTGATTTGCATGACCGCACGCATCTCCTTCTACGGCTGTTACACCGCAATCGTCACGCCTTTTTCAGCGGATGGATCCACAGTTGATCTTGCTCGACTTGAAGAAGGCGTTCGACGCCAAGCAGCGGGAGGCGTAACAGGAATTGTCCCGTGCGGTACCACCGGCGAGAGCCCAACGCTCACCGAAGAGGAACACGCGCGAGTCGTGGAGACTGCAGTACGCGTTGGTCGCGCCGCTGGTTTGCAGGTCATCGCTGGTGCCGGTTCCAATTGCACTGCTCATGCCGTTCATTTGCAGAAACTGGCGCGGCAACTTGGTGCGGATGCTGGATTGCAGGTCACTCCGTACTACAACAAGCCATCGCAAGAGGGCATCTACCGACACTTCATGACGGTGGCTGACTCCTGCGATTTACCAGTGATGCTCTACAACATCCCGGGTCGTGCAGCAGTTGCAATCGCGCCGGAAACAGTCGAGCGTCTTGCTCAGCATCCAAACATTCAGGCAATCAAGGAAGCAACCGGGTCGATGGATTCCGCGAGCGAGATTCGTCAACGTTGCAACATCACCGTTCTCTCTGGCGACGACAGTCTTACTCCGAGCTTTGCGGCGGTTGGTGCAAAGGGCGTAGTCAGCGTGGTGAGTAATTTGGTGCCCGCGCGTGTTGCAGAACTTTGCCGATTGCTCGCCGCGAACAACTTCAGCGCTGCACTTGATGTTCACATGTCTATGTTGCCGCTTTCCAAGGGATTGCTGTCAATCGACGTCAATCCAGTGCCTGTGAAGTGCGCGCTTGCCGCGCTTGGTCTCGATTCTGGCGCAGTCCGTTTGCCGCTCGCGCCCGCATCTGCACAGGCCGTGGCGCGCATTCGTGAGCTCATCACCAATGCTGGTACCGGCGCGACTGCCGGCACGCATGCTGGGGTAGGCCGTTGAATTTGCACGCAGCGCAGTACGACACAGCCAACCTTCCCTACAAGGTTGCAGTGCTTTGCTACCTGTGGGACGCGGAAGGTCGCATCCTGATGCTGCACCGCAAGAAGCCGCCAAACATTGATATGTACTCACCAGTTGGCGGCAAGTTAGAAATCAGTCGCGGCGAGAGCCCGCACGAATGTGCAATTCGTGAGCTGCATGAAGAGACCGGGTTGGCACTCGCGGACGAAGAGATGCGCATGTTCGGGATGGTGAGTGAACGCGCTTATCAAGGCGAGATGCATTGGTTGATCTTCCTCTTCGAGTGCACGCGCCATGTTCGTGCGGAAGAAATTCCCATGACGGAATTCGACGAAGGTCGCCTCGAGTGGATCGCTGGAGCCGATGTTGAGAAGTTGCCGATCCCGATCACCGATCGCGAAATCATGTGGCCGTTGGTGCGCGCTCATCGGGGCGGGTACTTCAGCGTCGACATCGATTGCAGTACGCAGCCGATGTCACATCGTGTGCGTGAGACCCGCCCGGCTTGAGCGCGGCCCAGTCCTCTCCGGCGAGTGCGGCCAGGTAAGTGGGGTGCAGTCGCGCATGCATGTGTGTTGCGTTTGCGCGCAACGGAGGGGCCGGTGGACGGCTCAGCTCAGTTGCGCCACAAACCCCTTACTTCACGGAGAGGCCAACCGCCGCTGCGCAGGTTGCAATCAGGGCATCGGCCTCTGCGGGGGTTCGTCCTTCGGCAATGAGACGAATGATGGGCTCAGTGTTGCTTGCGCGCAAATGCACCCAACCCGCGTCGACATCGAGCCGCACGCCGTCGATGTCGCTGACGCGTGCGCCCGCAAGTGCGGTGCGTGCCTTGGTGAGCGCTGGTGCGACGGCTGCCATGCCGCCGATTGCGGACAACTCGAATTTCTTTTTCACCATCGACCATCGTGGCATGTCTGCAACAAGTGCCGAGAGCGGCTTGCCCTCATGTGCTAGTAACTCCAGCACGAGCGCCATCGCACTGAGCGAATCACGTACCCAGCACACGGATGGCAGGATGACGCCGCCGTTGCCTTCGCCACCAAGAATTCCGTTCACGGGGCGGAGCCCAGCCACCACGTTCGCTTCCCCAACCGCCGTGCGTACGACATGCGACCCAGGAAACTTTGCCGCTACGTCATCAATCATCCGGCTCGTTGAAAGATTTGTTGCCAATGCGCCGCCACCAGTCCGTTGCAGCATGCGCAAAGCCGCAAGAACCAGCGTGTATTCCTCACCGATGAATGATCCGCGCTCATCCACGATCGCTAGTCGATCAGCGTCGGGATCCTGTGCGAATCCACACGCGGCGCCGGCGGGATGATTGCCCTTGGCTTCTCGTACTGCCTTTGCCAAGTCGAGCAGATTCTCCGCGAGCGGTTCCGGAACATGCCCGAACACCCCAGTCTGCTCGCCGTAAATGTGCACCACGGTGCAGCCGAGTTCTTCAAGCATCATGCGGCCCGGCACGCAGCCGCTGCCATTCACGCTATCAAGCACAACAGTGAATTTCTTGGCGCGGATCGCCGCTACATCCACATTCTTCAGGACGCGATCAATGTGCACGCGCGCTGCTCCGCCATCGTGCGAAAGCTTGCCAGTTTCAAGCGGGGTGCACCAATCGATGCGCCGCTCCTTGAACCGATCAACAATTTCTTTGGCGATCGCTGGTGGCGGCGCAAGTCCATCACCGTCCAAGCACTTGATCCCGTTCCACGCAATCGGGTTGTGACTGGCGGTGATCGCCAATCCACCATCCGCTTTGCGTTCGCTGATCATGACGCCAACGGTTGGTGTCATCGCAACACCAATATCAATCACATCGCAACCGGTGGCCATCAGCCCGCCGATCGCAGCAGCAGCAAGCGGCGGGCCGCTGATTCGTCCGTCGAGGCCCACAACGACGAGCGGCCGTGCCTTGCCTGTGGTTATCTTCAGAAATGACCCGAATGCTGCGCCGTATGCGGCGGCGATTTCGGGAGTCATGGTGCGGCCAACAATTCCGCGAGCGCCGGAGACGCTGAGCATGAGCGGGGCTTCTGGTGTTTGTGTGATCTGCATAGAGGGTGCTTAGGCTATCGGAATGGCAGGAAAGTCCGCCTATACTCGGCAACTCATGTATCTGAACCAGATCGAGCGCAGTTTCAGCGCCGCCCACGCGCTGGAGATCCGCGGAGTGCGGGAGGCTATGCACGGCCACAATTGGTCCGTGTCCGTCATTATCGCCGGCCCCAGTCTTGACGCCGACGGATTACTCGTCGATTTCCATGCCGTTGAGCGCACCCTTGACGGCATCATCGGTCGTTTCCACAATCAGAATCTGAATACGACTGCGCCGTTCGATCGCATCAACCCATCGGCCGAGCTCGTGGCGCAGTACATCGCGGTGCAGATCGTTCCATCGCTTCCGGACGGCGTGCGTGTGCAGTCAGTCAGTATTGGCGAAGCGCCCGGCTGTACAGCCACCTACATCAATCCATTTGAGGGCGCAGAGCGATGACCGACGCCACGCCAAGCGCATCTCCCGCAACTACGCAGCCCGCCACACGGGCCACGTCATCCGCTGCGACCGCTCTCGGCTCTTCAGTCCAGGCGGTGCCTCCAGTCATGACGGTGGACGCCAATGACCCTGCGCGGTTTCTCAATCGCGATATCGAATGGCTCGAGTTCAACGCGCGTGTCATCGATATCGCTGCCGATACGCGCACGCCACTCCTTGAACGCCTGCGCTTTCTTTCGATCTACTCAGCGAATCTCGATGAATTCTTCATGAAGCGCGTCGGTGTGCTGAAGCGACAGATCGAAGCTGGCGTCTCCGGGCCGGTACCTGAGGCGCTCACGCCAGTGCAGCAACTTGATGGAATTCGGGCACGCGTCGCCACACTCGCTCATCGTCAGGCAAGCATCCTGCGCGATCGCGTCATGCCAGCGCTCGTGCCGCACGGCATTCAGATCTTGCGTTGGGAGCACTTGACCGAATCGCAGCGAGTGGAAGCGGAAGCATGGTTCCGACGCAGCGTCTTCCCGATACTTACGCCACTCGCCGTTGACCCTGGTCATCGATTCCCGTTCATTAGCAACATGAGCGTTTCACTTGGAGTCATGTTGCGACGTCCTGGTGAAAGTGAACAACTGTTTGCGCGTGTCAAAGTTCCTGAGATTCCATCGCGTCTTTACCGTTTCCAGGACACGAATGATTTCATTACGGTCCAAGACATCGTTGAGCACAACCTTGACGATCTCTTCCCCGGAATGGAGATCCTGAAAGTTCTGGCATTCCGCGTCACTCGAAATGCCGAAGTCGAGCGCGACAGTGAAGACACCGAGGATCTCCTCGAGGCAACACAGCACCTTCTCAAGGAGCGCCGCTTTGCTCGCGTGGTTCGCCTGGAAATTGCGTCCGGCGCAAATCCCCGCATTCTTAAGTTCCTTATGGAGGAATTACAGGTGGACGCGGATGATGTCTATGAGACCGAAGGTCTCGTGGACTATGGAGCACTGAACGAGATTGCCGACATCGATGTTGCCGAACTGCATTGGCCGCGCATGTCAGTTCTGCCGCCCGCTGGTCTTGATGATGATCACGCGGACATCTTTGCAGCCATCCGTGCTGGCGACATCCTGCTGCACCATCCGTATGAATCGTTCGAGCGCTCGGTGGAGAAATTCATTGAGGACGCGGCCGCGGATCCCAAGGTTGTCTGCATCAAGCAGAGCTTGTACCGCACCTCCGGTGACAGTCCTTTCATTGCCAGTCTTATCCGTGCCGCTGAGAGTGGAAAGCAAGTGGCAGTGCTCGTTGAGTTGCGCGCGCGTTTCGATGAGGCGCGCAACATTCTCTGGGCGCGAAAGCTTGAAGATGCAGGCGTGCACGTCGCCTACGGCGTTGTTGGGTACAAGACGCACACAAAGACCGCGCTTGTAGTTCGCGAGGAGCAGGGCTCCCTTCGTTCGTATGCACACATCGGTACTGGAAATTACAACAGCCGCACGGCACGGATGTATGAAGATGTTGGTCTTCTGACCGCTGATCCAGAAATCACTGACGACCTTGTCAATTTGTTCAACTACATGACTGGCCGTTCGCGGCAGCGCGAGTATCGGCAATTGTTGGTGGCGCCAGTGGCGATGAAGAAGCGCTTTCTGGAATTGATCGATCGCGAATCGCAGATCGCAGCTTCGGGCGGTTCCGGACGAATCATTGCCAAGATGAATCAACTAGAGGATCGTGGCGTGATGGATGCGTTGTATCGCGCCAGCGAGGCGGGCGTACAGATCGACCTCGTGGTGCGCGGCTTCTGCTGCCTGCGCCCTGCAATGCCAGGACTCAGTACGAACATTCGGATTCGTTCCGTGGTCGGTCGTTTCCTCGAGCACAGCCGCATCTTCTGGTTCGGCGCCGGGAAGTCAGATCCGCTTGAAGGCGATTTTTATATCGGTAGTGCCGATTGGATGTATCGCAACTTGCAAACGCGAGTTGAAGCTGCAACCCCGGTGCGCAGTCGTGATGCGCGCAGCACGCTGTGGGACATCCTGCAGATGTGCCTCGATGATCGCCGTTCCTCGTGGCAAATGCAGACCGATGGAACCTATCGACAGATCGATTGCGCTGAACTTTCACCGGAAGATCCCTGCGCGCTCGGTGTCCATGCGCGATTGGCTGGGTACTACCTTGAGCGCGCAGCAGCACGCGCGCAAGCTCTACGCGGCGGGTAAGTCTTTACTTTGACGTCTCAGGCGCAGGCGCGGTCGAAGGTGCTGGCGTCGGCGCAGGTGTTGCCGCAGCCTTCGCCTTCGGCGCCGCTACCGGAGCGGCCTTTGCGATCCCCGTGCCGCCAGTTCCAAATCCAGTACTCAGATGGTTCACACCAAGTTGATACAGCAGCCGATCAAGCTTGCCCGTGGCGCGGTAAGTGAGCTGCCCGCCGATTCGCCAGTCCGCTCCAGTCAGATCTCCAAATGATGCCGGCACGAAAGCCGGCAGCTCCGCCAACATGCGGTCATTGGGCGGAAGTGTCAGTGACGCAACCCACTTCCCCGTATAGGCAACCCGGTCGTTGATGATCACCGAGTAATCCCACGTGGTCAGTTCCACTGGGGCATCGTTGGCATTACGCAATTCCACAGTCACAGCAATTTCGGACCCCTCAGTGGTGACGAGCGATTCTTGGGCCTTCACGGCCTGAATCTGGGGGCTCGACGCGCACCCAGCGACTGCCAAGAGCAGGGCGCCGGCGGCAATCTGAGGAAATGGCATTGGGCGCGCGTCCAGCATCGGTGCGAGAATGTATCACCTTCCGCGTGAATGCCTGTTCCGTAAAGATTCGCCCACCCATGCAGCACCCATCGCCCATTGGCCGCCACCCCGTGATCGCTGCCTGCATTGCGGCGGCGCTTTCGGCGTGGCTCACGGGTGTAGTGGCAGCCCAAGAATTGGCGCTTCCGGCCGTTGATGACTCGCCGTCTGCACAGCTGTTGATTGAACAGGCCACTGACCAGGCGAAAGCGAATCCACGCGAGGCGGTCCGGCTGTTAGTGCAAGTCCTTGATGCCGGACCGGATCGATTGGTGCGCGCTGGCGCTGATACAGATCTCTTCACTCCTGTTGCGCGCCGTGTGCACGCCATGCTGGTGGCGGACGCTTCACTGCGAAGCGCATTTCGACGTGAACTTTCTGCGGACGCAGACGCGCAACTCGAGCGCGGCGAATTGTTGGAACTCGCTGCGCGGCGTATCGACACCGAGGCAGGTTTAGAGGCATCACTGCGTTTGGCCGAGACATGCCTGACACACGGGCGCGTGGCGGCTGCATCCGCATACCTTGATCGCATCGCCGACCATGATTTGCTCGCCGGCCGTCGCGCGCTTTATCACGCTTCGATGACTGCAACGGTTGCCGCGCGCCTTGGACAACCAGAGCGTGCTCGCCTCGCACTTGCACGTATTGACGCATTGGCTGCAGATCGGTCGACTGCACTTGACGCAACCGAGATTGCCGGCGCCCGCGCCACGGCCGCGGCCGCGCCGACGACCCCGGCGGAACTGAACATTGGTCCGTTGGGACCGGGCATGTTTGATACATCCGCAGCCCAGTCAGCATGGAGCGAAACATGGAGCGCGCCGCTTGATGTCACGGGAACCACGCTTGCGCAGGTCGGTGTCGCGCGTTTGCCCGGCGCGCAGCCAGAGCGCTTGCAGCCACGTACCGCGCCCACGTGCGTTGGTGAGCGCGTCTTTGTGGACGACAATGGTGTGGTTCGCGCATTTGATCGCCTCAGTGGACGACCGCTCTGGTCCGGCGCAGATTTAGGCGCTGATTCCGGCGGTGGATCGATGCGGATGCTCGCTGCCACAAATGACGAAGTGATTGCCCTAGCACCGATGCAGTTGGGTGCAAACCGCATTGGAAGTGGCACTGGGTGCATCGCATGCCTTGATGCATCCACGGGAATGTTGCGCTGGGAAGCCCGGCTTGATCGATTGGACACACGCGCTGATCTTGACGGTATGCAGCCGCAGGGCGCACCGATGATTGTTGATGGTCGTGTGATCATTGCCGCACGCCGCACGTCCGTGCGCATGGAAACCGTCAGTTGGCTCTTAGCAATCGACCCAGGTGCGCCACGCCCCGCAGCATGGGTGCGCGTCATCGCCTCGAGTGGCAGCGTTCGGCTTGGTGCTACATCGCACGCCGCCGATGCGCCAGTGCTCGCGGCCGGTGTGATTTATGTAGCCACATCAACCGGCGCTATCGCCGCCATTGATCCATGGGACGGCCTCGTGCGGTGGCTGCGACGATTCCCAGTACCAGTGCGCGACGCAGCAGCGCGCCTCGATCCCTCGGATGCATCGACCCCAGCCGTCGTTGGCGACCGCATCTATGCCATCAGTCCGGACCGTTCACGGATCGATGCGTTCGATACACGCGATGGTTCGCCACGCGGTTCGATTCCAACTGGCGTCGACGGTTCTATCGGCGCGCCTTCGTATCTCGTTGGGGACGATCGTTCCGGACTCGTGCTTGCGGTCGGCGATCATGTTGCTTGCTTTGCAGCAGCAGCACCGAGCATAACGCTGTGGTCTATGCCGACAGCCAATGCGCCGTTTACTGAGCGCCTGCACGGTCGCGTGCAGTTTGCACAGACCAGTGACCCTGCAACTCCGGTGGTCCTGATTCCCGACGCAACAAGTGTTTCCATCCGCGACGCGCGTACCGGAGCAGAGCGCATGCGCCTTGCCGGCGCTGGAAATTCAAACTCAATTCTTGCCGGAAATCAGCTGCTTTCCGCATCTCCAACGTCGCTCTCTGGATGGATGCCAACTGCCGACGCGGAGCGCATTGTGCGTGCACGCATGTCGGCAAGTGCTGCACCCGATGCGGCCATCGCTCTTGTCCACTTTGCACGGCAGATTCGCTCTGGACCACTTGCGGCCGAGGGCGCCAAGGAATCAGTGCGTCGCGTGCGTGCACTTCCCGGTAATGAGGCAGTACGGGCGGAATTGTTAGAACTTCTCTTGAATATCGACGCCATGGAATTGGCGTCGGGTGCTGATCGTGACACGCTTGATGCCGCGGTCGATGAGTCGGCGAGCTTGGCAAATGGCGAACTCCGTGGTGGATTTGCGCGAGCAGATCGCGCGCTCCGGCGCGGTGATGCAGTCTCGGCCGCAACGATTGCAGCGAAGGTAGGAATGGCTACGAAGGCAGGGGATATGGTGGTGAATCGATCAGGGCAGGCATGTGCCGATGCCGAGGCGCTGCGCATCATTGCCATTGCCCGTGCGAAAGACGCGCGTGTGCTCGACGCCGTCAGTTCCGCAGTCTCCGAAGCGCTCGCTGCTGTCCGTAGCGATGATCGCGCGACTGCGCTTCGATCCGCAGCGCGCATTGGGGCCGGAACGCGTGCGGGCGCAGATGCACTTGCTGCGATCATCAGTGCCGCGGATTCTGGTCACGCACGTATGGCAGCAGCGCGGCTCGTGCGAGAGTGCGCAGCGCACAGCGGCGCAACTGAGCGCGGTGATGCCTTCCTTCGCACACTTGACCCGCGTTGGGGACCTGCACTCGCAGCTCGCGTGGCGCCCACCTTGCCGCGCATCGCGGGTACGGCATCGCGCGTTGTGGAATTCCCGGGTCGGCTCCCGCGCATCGTTCCTGATGCTGGGCGCTTTCCGCGCGGAATCCTTGCGCTGCAGGGTTCAGACCTCGTGCTGCGCACAGCCCCTTCGTATGCCGCAGCGTGGCGTGCCCCGATCGGCATGCGCGACTGCTCAGTGGTGGCCACGGTGCCAGACATTCTCACATGCGACGATGCACCGGGCGGCACGGGGGCTATTTGCTGCATTTCTTCAGAAGGCGTAGTTCGTTGGACTTCGCGCGGCGTCATTGATCCCGCCGACATGGCAACCGAGGGTAATGGGCTCGATGCATCGGAAACCCGCCGCGGGCCTTCGCTTGTGCCGCTCCTCACAGCGCCTGTCGTTGCGGTGCTTGGCCGCGATGGCAGCATGACTGCGTTGAGCGTTGCTGGCGGCGCGGAGGCGTGGCGTCATCCCGCCGATGGCAGCACCTTGTTGTCATGGGCGCAGGATCCCCTTGCAGTGGCGCTTGGTACGGAGTCCGATGATGGATCTGGCCAGGCGTTACGCATCACCGCATTCGACGCCGCGGACGGCACGCCGATCCTCTCGTGGATTGCCGATGCCGCCACCGAAATCGGGTGGATGCGGATCGTAGACGGCGGGATTCTTGTAGTCGGCACAGATGTAGGCATCGAAGCGCGGCGCCTTGCTGGTGGTGATGATCGCTCGCCGTACTGGCTTATTGATTCGCCGGATGCACGCGGTTCCAAGCGGTCTTGGGACGTTGGTCGTCAAGTCGTGGTGCTCCCGCGTTCAGAGGATGTGTTGGCGATCGATCCCTGGACCGGGCGACAGGTGGCGGGTGCATTTGTTGCACCAAGTCCGACACCGGGGGCTCCGATTCGCGAGGTCGTCGATGGGAAGACATGGGTCGCCTTCATGGCCGACGGTCGGACGGATTTCTTCTCGCCGGATGGAGCCTGGATTGGACGTGACGCGCCCGGCACGGAACGCGCTTATAGTCATCCCGTCGCAAGCGCAGATAGTCTGTTTCTGCTCGATACGGGTGTTGCGGGGGACCCGGTCCCCCTGCGTTTCGGAATACTTCTCCGGGAACTCGACGCCCGGCACGGGGGTCTTGAATCCGCCCCCCCTCTCATGTTGCGATCGCTTGGGCAGCGCCTCAATGAATTGACCGCCCAAACGGGCGCCATCGCCGTATCCAATGGGTCGGTGATCCAAGTCATCGAATATTCGGACGCAGAACCCCCCTCTGGCCGATGAAGCGAAGCGGTCAGTGAATTCCCCCGCCCTCCGTTTCCCGGGGTATTTGCAGATCGCTACACTTCCGCCCGTTGTGCCCCGTGCCCGCACGAATTCCTGACGAGATATCCATGACATTCATCAGCTCCACGTCCACCATGGCCGACCCTTTCCTCGAGGACACGCTCGCGTCCTTCTACGGCGCATTGTCGCCCGCCACCATCCTCGCTTCCGACGACGACGAGGAGGAGGACGACGACGACGACGACGACGATGATGACGACGACGACGACGAAGACGAGGACGAGGACGAAGACGAGGACGAAGAAGAAGAAGACGAGGAAGAGGACGAAGAAGACGAAGACGAAGAAGAGGAAGAGGAAGAAGAAGACGAAGAAGAAGAAGACGAGGACGAAGAAGACAAAGACGAAGAAGAAGACGAAGAAGAAGACGAAGAAGAAGACGAAGACGAAGAAGAAGATAAAGAAGTCTGAGTCCTCCCCAGACCAACGAAACCACCCGCGCGCTGCCCGACCACTGGTCCGGCAGCGCGCGTTTCATTTTGAGTGATGAACAGAATGCTCAGCGTTGCTGCGGTGACCCGGTGCTCGTAGCCGCCTCGGGGTTCACAACCATGCGTGCAAACGCCATCGCGGTTTGATCGTTTCGAAATCCGATCAGCTCACTTGCAGAAAGGATCGTTGGGCGTGTGATCCACGCACCGTCAGTCATGAGTTCCGATTTGCGAGGTTCAGTAGCGAGCCGCTCGCGGATCAGCGAGTCTTTCAGCGTCACCAGCGCATTGCCAGGATCCACAACCGTGGCTGCAAAGGATCCCTCAGTCAGCCACTCGATTCGTCCACCTGGTCCCCAGAGTGCCATTCGCCCTGCGTCAGGGTTGAAGAATGCAATGCGTTCCCGTCCCGGTGGTGATGCAGCGAGCCCGGATACCGGCTCTAACGAACGCACCGCCCAACTCAGGTTGGCGTGCAGCGATACCACGGTCAGCATTTCCGGCGCAGCGGTCGCATCTTCTGCGGGGAGTCCATCATCAGCAAACGGAAGCCATGCGAGTACCAACGACTGACCCTGCAGCCGCCACGCGAACATGCCAGTGCCATCGCCCCCAAAGACCGGCATCAACCAACTTGATCCGCTCGACGTGTTCAGCACCCGACGCACGCCGTTGCGCTCGCAGACCATTTGCCAATCACCACCTTCGACGTTGCGCCGGCACCACGCCATGGTGCCGTTGGGGGCGACGGTGGCAAAGGCGTTACACCACTCGTCCTTCGCAATAATTCGTACCGTTCCAGACCATGTTGCAAGTCCGATGTCGCGACCACCATCCGCGCGCGGGCCCTCCACCAAGTAGCCCTCATCGTCGGCACCTCGCCCAAGGATCCACTGTCCCTTGAGTGTTGAGATTGGCGTCCCAGCGGCGTCCTTCGCCAGGGAAATCACATCAATGGTGCAATCAAATCCATCCGGTGGCAGCGGATCGCCCACGCGTACCGCCCACGATGCCGTGCTGCGCGATTGAATCGCAGCCTTACGGCCATCCGGCGAGATCAACGGCAGGGTATGACCGTCATAAGGAATTCGCGCGAGTGGCTCCACATCAATCAGCGCATGGGACTTGAACCGATTGCGATCATCCGTGATCACCGTCCGCTCTGTGCCGGGCGTTGGCTGCGAAGTCAAAGTGATGCTGTCTCTGCTCGAAATACGCTGCGTCGTACAGCCAGTGCTGTTTAAACAGCCCATAAATGCAAACACAAGGGCGGCCTTTCGGGCCGCCCTTGCAGTTGTTACTTTGCAGACTGTTCCGTACATCGTGGTCAACATACGGTCAGCGCGGTACCGGTGCGGTGCTTGGTTTGCCGGCAGGCGTAGGCGTTGTCGCTCCGGTTGGCGTTGGTGCAGGTAACTGCTTCGTGTCATCAGGAATGTCGATCGGTTGAAGCGGGTTGCCCGGTCCAGCAGTCACCGTGCCATCAGTGCTCAGGATGTCACGCTTCTTGATGAGCTCTTTCGACATGTCGGCGATCGGCTTGGCTAGTTCGCGCAGTCGGATGCGTTCGCCAGCGTTGTAGTTGCTGTCGTTCTCATCCGGATTGTCAACCACGGTTGGCGTAACAAACACCAAGAGTTCGGTCACCGCCTTGGTCTCGCTCGTATTGGCAAACACCCAGTCAAGCACCGGAATGTCTCCAAGCAACGGCATCTTGCTCTTGATCTTGTTCTCCGTCTCCTTGCGGATACCGGACAGCACAATCGTCTGATTATTCTTCACGGTCACGGTGGTGTTCGTCTGGCGGCGATCGACGATCGGGTTGCCGCCAACGCCTTCCGGGCTCGTCACATTGATGTTGGAGAGCAGTACTTCGATCTCCATATTGACGTTGCGATCCTTGGTGATGCGCGGTCGCACGTTCAAGCCGATTCCCACAGGAATCTGATCGAATGTGGCATTCACACCACCGCCAGTGTTCAGATCACTCAAACTTGAACTCTGGAACGGAACGTCCTGACCCTGGAAGAATTTCGCTTCCTTGTTGTCGCTGGTGAAGACGCGCGGCTGTTGCAGAATGCGTACTGACGTCTCTTCAGACAACGCCTGCAGGATCACGTTGGCATCAATGCCAAACGCAAAGATGGACTTGTTGAGGTCGGGCGGGAAGATGTCACTCTTC
This sequence comes from Planctomycetota bacterium, assembly GCA_026386795.1. GTDB lineage: Bacteria > Planctomycetota > Phycisphaerae > Phycisphaerales > SM1A02 > UBA966. The sequence continues at coordinate 21,833 of JAPLMU010000062.1, read as the reverse complement.
TCGCCGTCGAATGTTGTCCCAATCACCACCGCATTATTCGGGTTGACGGGGCCCACGCCCTGTCCCCACTTGATACCGAGCTGGAAGTCATCTCCAAGCTGGACTTCTGCAAGAACAACCGAGATCATCACTTGGCGCCCAGGCTGATCGAGGTCATGAACGATGGTTGCCAAACTCTCTTGGATCTCTGGTGGCGCCAGAATCAGGAGCGAGTTCATTCCTGCATTCGGTACAACGCGACTCTTTCCGACGAGTGCACTCACTTCGGTGGCCGTATCTCCAGCACCACGACCCGATTGCCACGGGAACTGAATGCCGCCGCTTGAGCCGCCGGCACCACCTGGAAGATTGGTGTTGCCGCTGGTGAATCCGTTGGTATTTGACGACCCATTGGCGCCACCGCTCGCAACATTAAAGTCAATACCAGAGAGACCTTCTTGAGGGGCGCGAATGGAGGCTGTCGAACCGGACTGCGCCAGCAGGGCGTTGAGAATTTCAGCCAATTCCACTGCGCTGGCGTGTTTGAGAGGAATGTTCTTTGGCATGCCCGCTTGCAGCGGGCGGTCGATTTCGGCAATCAACTCGTCGAGCCATTTGAAGTTGTCAGGAGTCTTACTGACAACGATCAGGCGATTGGAGTCTGGGTATGCCTCGATGCGGAAGATGTTGGCGATGGCCACATCTGCGCCCGATGATCCGCCACCACCACCGCCGCCAAGTCCTTGCACTCGTGATGCGCCAGTATTTCCACCGCCACCACCAGTGCGACGCGCGCTGCTTCCTCCTCCCCCTTCAAGCAGCGACTGCAACACAGTCTGCACTTTGAGTGGGTCGGTGTACTTCAAGTCATAGAGTCGAAAGATGCCACCAGTTGTTTCTGATGACGGAGCGTCGAGCACTGCGATGAGGGACTCGATCTCTTTCATGATGCTCGGCTCAGCGCGGATCGTCATGCTGTTGGTCGCCGGAAGCACGGTCACCACCAACTGCTCGCTGGTTCCGACGAGTTCGCTCGCGCCACCCTGAGCACCATTCGGCGCGCGTCCGCCGCGATTCTGACCAGGCTGCTGCGGCTGACCGCCACCAGCGCGCGGAGTGGATGCGCCGCCCGAGGGTCCACGCGAGGAAAATAGTTCAGTAATGATGCCCTGAATCGTCTGCGCATCTTGGTAAAGCAGTCGAATGGTCTTGGTGCGCACATCAACGTACGCGGCCACATCAAGCAAGTCGATCATGTGCTGCACGCGCTTTGCAAGCGCGATATCGCCTTCCAAGATGATCTGGTTCGAGTTGTTGTCGACTTGCAGCGTTGCATAACTTGGCAGCGAATCCTGCAATCGCTCAAACACTTGCGAAGCCTTGGTGTTCTTGATTCGGAACACCTTGATGACGATGTTTCCGTTTTCAGGAAGCGGCGAAATGTCAACATCGGGCCCAAGCACCTTTGCGGGCTGCAGCTGATTGAGTTCAGTCAGGCTGTCGATGAGAATCATGTCCTCGGTTTCGACGACGCCAAGTCCATTCAGGCGGAATGCCTGGAAGATCAAATTGAGCGCCTCGCTCTTGTGCATCTTGCGATCGCTCACGATGGTGATCTTGATCGGCGTGAGCGCGGTCTGCTTCGGTATCACCACCTTGCCAGTCCACAGTGAGATGGTGTCAATGAGCGTCTTGATTTCCTGATCGCGGAACTGGAGTCCAACAAGTTCATCAGTGACCACTGCCTTACGTCCTGATCCAGGACCGCGGTCCGGCGGGGTGGGAACCGCTGGCGCAGTCGCCACCGGCGGCACGGTTGGCACTGGCGGCGCAGTTGGTTCCGCGGCGGGCGCATCGTCCGGCGGCAGATCCATTGGCTGGTTCATCCCGTCGCCACCGGTGCTTCCGGGATCTTGCGGTGGATCTTGGAACGCAACCGTTGCGGCGTGCCCCACGGGTGATGCGAGCATCGCAATGAGCAGGGCAACGGAGGTGGTGTGTCGGGTCTGCAAATGTGTTCTCCAAGCGATGTGCCAGAGAGTTTGGCACGGGTCCGTCGGGACAAGAACCAGTAGCGGCCAACAGTGCCACGAAAGGTCTTGTAGGGTCTATCGGCTGTGTGGCGCCGTTGACTAAGAAACGCCCGTGCCTGACGGCAGATTGCCACCAAGACCCCGTTTCTCGCCCGTTCGGAGAGTAAAAACTGCCACAAATTACGAGAAACGGCTGCTAACGAGGACCCTAGCGGGTGAGATCCTCAAGGCGCTGAACCAGCCATTGCTCCTCGGCTTCGAGGCGCTGGCGGGTGGCGTCATTCAAGTCTGGCCTGCCGCGAGCGGCGGCAACCTGTGCCAGGGCCGTCCGGGCGGCTTCAATTTCCAGTCGGGAGACCGCCACCTGTGTGATTGCTGCCGGAATAGGGGGGACGGCTGAGCTGGAGTTCAGGGTTGGCGCTGCCCCATCGGCAGGGGCGCCCGCGCGTCCGTCGGCGGCGGCCGGAGCACCACCAGGAGCACCGTTCGCCCCGCTTGGCAGCCCAGCGGCACCTGTACCCGCGGCTGCAACCGGCGCTGCACCTGCAGCCGCACCGGAGAGGGCCCCGGATTTGCTTGCCATGGTCGCTGCGGTGCTCGGTCCACTTCGGCTCGCGGCAGAACTACCGCCAAGGGCCGAGGCTCCACCGCGCGCGCCACCTTCAGAGCCAGCGGCACCGGCGGATGGCTCCACCGTCATGCCGGACGGCGTGCCGGCGCTTGTAATCGGTTTGAAATTCGCGTCGTTCGTCTTTATACCAACCGCAACGTCGTACTCCTTGCCCTTGTGGCGGATCTTCACCATCCAAGGGGAGACGATTTCCACAAGCGTGATCCCCTCAGCGTCCTTACCGATCTCAATCGTGCGAGCGCCTTCGAGGTAGACGGTGTTGCCAAGCATGCCGACAACCTTTGGACCGGTGTACTCGGTCGGCGGTGGCGGGATCGGTGGCGGTGGTGACGGCGGTGGTGGCGGCGGCGGCGGCGGAATCTTGCGCTTCCAGTCCTGTGGCGCGAAGAACAGCGAGCGCCCTTCGAAGCGCGACTTGTACATCCCTTGCGTTGTTTCATGCTGCGCCAGGAGTGGCGTCGTTACATCAACAGCGTCAACCGATGTCGAAGGGCGAAAGACATCGAGGAGCAAAGGAACGGAATGCTGAACCAACACGACCGCGCCCGCCGTAGCGCACAAGACCGTGGCAACCAACATGCCCGACCAACGGATACCAGAAGGCAGTTGCAGTCGAAGATTCATCGCGCGCCCCTTCCGCCGGCAGCGATCACCCATGTTTCAATGGTCGCCTGCACTGTGACCTTGCGATTCTGGTCGTTCTTCTGCAGGCGTAGCGCAGTGATGCCATCGATCATCGGGTGTGACTCGAGATCCGCAAGGAATTTCGGCAATTCGTCCGCGGTTGTTTCAAACTTCACTTCCGCTTGCAAGCGATCAATGGATGGGCCAAGAATGGACGCGTCGGCGTCTTTCACGCGCTGTCCGGTGCGCGCTTCGTAACTGTATCCCGCCACTTTGTGCTTGCGCGCTACTTCATCAATGGCGCGCGCGAGTTCTTCGCGACCCGGGGCTGCTGGTCCGGGCGGAATCACTGGGCCGAATGTTGCTACGGAACGACGTAGGTCTGCGCTCACTGTATTGCTGCGCTTGGCGCCGCGATCCAAGGCAGCCTCAATGCGTGCGCTTTCGGACGACCACTCGCGTGCACGTGACCAAAGCAATTCATCAACCGCAAACCACGCAATGGCCACGAGCACTGCAATGACGAGCCACTGTTGTCGGCGCGGCAGCGCGTCGTAGCGCATGCGGAGATCGGCGGTCTGATTACGGAGCGACCGGCGCGTCCGAGTCGGCGCGGGTGCTGGAGCGGTGCTCTCAATGTTGGCGGGAAGATTGGTCATAGTTGCACTGCGGTGTTCGTTCTCATTCGTGCTTGCATCGTTCGAGCAAGAGATCGAACTCGGTCTTCAGGCGGGTCTTCACTGCATCATCAAGATCGGCGCGCTGTCGAGCCCGTGAGACCTTCACAAGGGCTTCGCGTGCTTCTTCTCGGCTCATGCGTTTGATTTCATTGTCACTCAATGCTGGCGGCGGTGGTTCGGCTTCACTGCTTCCCCCAATATTGCTGCGTGTTGCGAGTCCACTGCGCGTAGCAGTGCCTGCCGCGCGTGCTCCACGTGCGGCCGATTTGCTATCTGCGCCCGCCGCAGCCGTAGCGCCAGAATCAGCAGGTGCTGCGCTGGCACTTGCAGCGCCCGCACTCGCGGTGCTGCCCGCTGTGGGTGCGGCGGCGGCAGCGCTGCCTGTCGATGATTTGCCGCGACCAGAACGTGATCGACGACCGTTGCCCGTGGCATCGGCTGTTTCGGTGTCCGATTGACTGGCATCGTCAGCAATCGCTCCGGATGCTGTCGATTCTGCTGATGATCGTGGATTCGCGGCACTGGTCGCTGCGCCGCCGCTTGCCGCGCCAGTTGCACCGCTCGCTGTGCCAGTTGTCGCGCCAGACGGCGCTGATGTTCGCGTATCAAGTCCGGATGCAACCGTGTCGACATCATCTGGCGGAGGCCCGTAGCGACGGACTCGCATTGATGTGCGCGCAAAGTCTTGTGCCTCGGGGAATGCAACGCTGTAGGTCGGCCGCACTGAAGTCGCGTTGATCGCAAACTCCTGATAGCCGCGCGTGTCGGGAGCCTCGGAGTTGCGCTGGATTGCTTCGAACGCGCCGCTTTCGCGCATCTGCTTCTCCATTTGCAGCATGATCTCGGTGCCCTGAAGACCGCCGGCAGCACGCGCTTTTCCGCGCACTGTGACCGCTTGTCCCTTCACTGATTGCGCAACATTGATGAATTCCACCTCGATACCGTCCGGCGCACTGCAGGCAAGATCCGAGAGCGTCTTCGTCATCGATGCGCCCTGGCGACCGAGCACCCGGTACATGGCCTGCTTCTTGCGATCGAATTCCTCTGCCTTCATGTACCCCTCAAGGTCCGGCAGCTTCCAGCGAAGAAGCAGCAAGCGCGAACCCTCCACTGCAATCGGCGCGAGCGCAAGAGTCAAGATGCCAACCAACATGATTCGACGCGCCATGCGCGGTTCGGAGATGCGGTTAATCAATGCACCAAGCCGGTCGGGTCGTGCGCTCAGGTCAGTCCATTGCAGCCGTGTCAATGGCATTGCCGGACCGCTCGCCGCGAGCGCGATACCAACAGCAAGGCCGTTGCTTCGCCACCACTGGGCGTCTGATGACTCATCGCAATTGCTGACCAACGCTGCGAGCTTTGTGAGATCAGCATCCGCGCAACCAAACCCACCAGCGAGCGCGCCGCGTGCGGCTTCCACGGTGCGCTCAATCGCGATTGGAATTTCTGCGCTTGGCACACCTGCATGCACACATGCCTCACCGACGGCTTGTGCTACTTCAGCAAGTTCAATGTCTTCGCCGTTGCCTCCAGCGCGAATGACTCGCGCAAGTAGTCCGCGCGTTGTGGGAACGCACACGGATAGCACGCCATTCGCTGAATCCACCCAGAGAAGCGGAACATCAGCCACCGATGCAATGGCCGCGAGACCTGCGATCGCTGGCGCGAAAGAAACCATCGGGCCTTCATTGAGACCTTTCGGCATGTCCGCGCGGTTTGCGTCTTCTGGCCACTCGGCAACGAGACCGGTTCGAATGCCGTCGCCGCGCTCACGCGGTAGCAGTGCTGATGCGACGCGCCAATCGGAAGTGCGCCCCTGCACAAACGCACTGGCGTTGAGTTGCAGTGCTCCCTCAAGACGCGCTTCATCCGCGCGCGGTAACTGCACAGCGCGAACAATGACATCGGCGCCTGGAAGTGCAATGACTGCACGCGCAGCGCGTTCTGATTCAATCCATTTGCCAACGCGCTCGTCATCGAGTCCAAAGTGATGCGCTGCAAGCATGCTCACTGTGCCATCGCTCGAACGAAGTGCGGTCAACTCGAACCCATCGCGTGTAGCGCGGATCACCGCCACCACGCGCGGATCGCGCTGGAGGGTGGGGACTGCGGGCTTCTTCGGAGACTTCTTCATTCGTAATTCACTGTTCGCGGTAGGAGAGGAACTTGGCGGGAAGCTGCGACTTATCAATGACCACCTCGATCTCAACCTCGGCGCCTGTTGTTGCGGCTCGACCGCGGCATGTGACGGTATACACGCTGCTCGTCACATCAAATTGCGTGGCAAGTTGCGTAAGCACGGTGGGATTGATGCCGGATATTTCCGATAGATCGGCAAGGCTCGTGATTCCTTCGGTCTTGGCACGCCGGCGGGCGATGATCGCATCGGCCATGCGCGGATCGAGTTCGAGTACTTCCTTGAGGACCGACTCTGGGACGGTGTTGATATTCATGCGGCCAGGCACCGGCTTCGTGAAGTCATCTGCCGTCAGTTCGCGCAGCACAGCTCGGAGCTGCACATTTGTGAGGTCAGCGACCGCCGCTGGACCGCCCGTGCCGCCGCTCGATCCGCCGCCGCTTGAACGACCGCTTGAACCGCCCCCGGTTGCTGTTGATGAGCCAGAGGCACTCGATCCACCGGATCCACCGCCGGACCGTCCGCCGCCAGAACTGCCTCCGCCCGAGCCGCCAGAACCCTTGCCGCCACCTGATCCACCGCCAGTGCTCATGCCACCACCGCCACCGCCGCCACTACCACCACGGCCGCCGCCACTCGCGCTCATGCCACCACCGCCGGTGCTCATACTCATGCCGCCGCCACTACTGCCGCTGCCCGAGCCTTTGCCTCCAGAGCTGCCGCTTGCTCCTCCGCCTTTGCCACCTTGCGCACCGCCTGTTGCACCTGCAGCGCCACCGGAGCCGAGTTGACTGAGCGGCGTGGCGATCAGAGCCTCGGGCTTTGCGTTGGGCTGGTTTCCATACGTTGCCAAGGCTTTCGCCTGGTCGGCAGTAATACCGAGCCGCTTGGTCAGTGATTCTGGATCAGCACCCTTGAGCGGCAATTTGTCTTCGCCGCTGAGTGACACAGGACTTTGCACCGAGGTGGCGGTCAGGAACTTGGACCATCCTCCGTCAAGCTTGCCATCGGGCTTGTCGTTCGGAAAGCTCTTATTACCGTCGTTCTCATTTGGATCGAGGCGACCATTGAGATTCCAGTCCTCGCCGCGGACATATTGCGGCCATGCTCCAGCAACGAGTTCGAGTTCGGCAAAGCTGCGGAAGTTTCCGTTCCGAGGTTTGTAGCCAAGCGTGCGATTGCTGTAGTAGTCGCTCTCTGCGCCCAACCCTTGGACATTGTCATCCGCGTCGCGCCAGTCGACGATCGCGTCAACAACGTCGGGCGTCATGTTCGGCAGGTTGGTGAGCTGCGTACTGGTCGCCACGTTGATGTTGAGCTTGGCACCCTCGTCAAGCGGGCCGGCCCACTCAATACCGTCAAGGAAATGTCGGATATCCCACCCACCTGTGGCGGTCGTTCCGATGGCGTGCTCTTCCATGTCGCGCACAACAGCCATTGGGTCATCTGGATCGGCATTCTCGAGGTGAAATTCCATGATCGCCACCATCTGCTCTACGCCGGCGCGCGCAGCCCACCGCGCCTGCACACGCGCGAGCGTCTCGCGACCAACCACAGCTTGGCGAAATGTGACGATCTGTGTTGCAGAAACCAAGACGGCGGCAACGGCTACCGCCCAGACAACCACCACAACAACGCTGCCGCGCTGAGCGACTGCAGGTGCACGCGTTGCCGCGAAAGTGACTTTGTTCGAAGGCGTGTGCATCATTGCCCACCTCCCCGGCCACCGCCGCCGATTGGACGTCCACCACCGCCGCCACCCATGCTCGGTCCGCCGCGGCCACCACCCTGACCACCCTGACCACCCGGGCGACCGCCCTGACCGCCGCCCATTCCTTGCCCAGGTGCCATGCCTTGAACGCTGCCACCCGGACCACGTCCACCCTGGCCGCCGGTTGTTGGGATGCCGCCGCCGCCGCCAACTGGCGTGAGCGTTCCTGCGCTGCCTCCAGTGCCGGCGCTCAGAGCACCGCCAGCCTGAGCAGCGCCGCCGCCTGCACCTGCCAGGGCATCAGCACCGGGGGTTCCAGTTGTGGGCGCCTGTTCTTCGGGAACCGGATCGGGTTTCGGTGCGATCAATCGATCGATGGCAACCACTGTTCGCAGATCAACATCGGGCGTGAGACCAACTTTTTCTCCGCCAACAGGAATGCCAGTCGCCGTGACAGTCATGCGCACTAACTTTGGCAATCCATCGACATCAGAATCCCACTCGCTGCGCCAACCACCATCGCCATCGCTCGCTTCCACCATGAAGCCAACAACACCGTCAGCGATTGGCTCGGCAACGCCGCCGCCATCAGGGCGGTCATCAGGAACCATGTCGCGTCGGCGCCACAGTGCGGAACCAAGTTCATCGTCCTCGATGCGGTACTGCGTCTCGTACTCGCGTCCTTCGCCTTGGTACTCAATGGGGTGAATCGGTCGCATTGAAATATTGAAGAGCAGAAGGTCGCTTCGCACGTGTCCACCGGTGCGTCCACTCGCTTCGTGGGTGGTCAGTAGGAACCGAGTGTCAAAGAGATCATCAGTGCGAATGATCGCGGCAATGTCGCGGCGCAGCGCCTCAAGCGACATGCTGGCGCGTTGAAATGCCTCAACGCGCTCGCGCGCGATATTGCGCGTCTTACTTAGTTGCGCGAGGGCGAAGGTGACAGACATCAACACCATGGCAGCAATCGTGCCGGCGATTACCAGTTCGATCAGCGTGAAACCAAGCTGTGGATCGCGCTTACTTCTGCGCTTCATAGCGGGCCTCGCGATCGATAGGAGTTTCTGGTGTTCGTACTGGGTCTGTCGTGTTCTCTGGGCGCGCCGCCATGAGTGTTTCGACTCGATATTCCAGGCTGCGATCATCGCGCGCGATTGCCATTACCGAGTACGGATCGCCGAGGCCATGCTTCTGGATATCAAGCTGCCATTGCCACTTGTCGAACGGAGCATCAAAGGCACCGTCAGATGCGCGGGACATTTGCCACTCGACCACGCCAACGGCGAGCACCTCATTGAGCAATCCGTCCAAGAGTTGCGCGGCTACAAGTTCGCGCTCAGATCGCTGTTGCATGGCAAGTGAGCGCTCGGCAATTGAAATCACCGCAGCGAGACCAATGCCAAGAATGACACCGCCAATGATGACATCAATGAGCGCCCAGCCACGGCGCTCAGATTGCAAGCGATGTATGGACGATGGAGACCGCATCACCATGGCTCAAACTCCCGTCCCGCGCGGTTGAGGTCGATCGGCTCGCGCGCGAAGGGTGCCGGCTTGTCTGCATCAACACGCACCACGCTTGGCGATCCTTGCGGAAGTGCAACGGTGGAGTCAATTCCAAGTCCAACAAGGCGAATGGCAATCTTGGGTCGCTCGCCACCGGGAACGCTTGCGATTGTCCATTCAGCTGGGTCAACACGTTGATCGTTGTTCTGAATTTCCACGATTTCTACGCCTACAGGAAGGCTGACTGGTGCTGCGAACCGGTCGGGCCGCCACGCTGGTGGCGCATCTGGTTCCTCAGGATCAATGTCCATCACGAGCAAGTGAATGCGACCATCGTTTCCGTCACGCCACAGTGCAACTTGTTGCGAACTGAGCGATTGTCGATACGCAAAGAGGCGCAACAATTCGGCAACTTGGTCAACCGAGTTGTCAGCTTCTTGTCGCGCCGTGCCCGTGAATTTCGGCACGATCGCCGCGGCAGCGATGCCCAACACAACCACCACCACAATCAACTCAATGAGCGTGAACCCTCGCCGTGAAGCGATTGGCTTTGAAGAGTGGATGGTGCGTGCAGGGATCATGAAAGTAGGCACGCTCGCGCGCGCGTTAGTTGCGCTTATCGCCAGCGACGACATCAGCGCCTTCGCCTTCGCCGCCGGCTTGACCATCAGCTCCAAAGCTGTAGACGTCAAAGTCGAGGTTGACTTCGCCCGGGATACGAATCTGGTACGGGTTGTTCCACGGGTCCATCACTTGGTTCTTGTTGAGCAGTGCGCCATCGCCCTCGGTGAGTTCCATCAGTTCAAAGTCGCTTGGCAGGGTGCTCATCCCCTTGGCTGTCATGTACATGCGCACTTGGTTTGAGATCGTCTCGGCATCAGCGCGCGCGGTCTTGCCCTTTGTGAAACCAATCCACTGCGAAACGCGCGGAACGACCAGTGCGGCGAGGATGGCCATGATGGTGACGGCAACGATCAACTCGACGAGCGAGAAGGCTCGGCGTGCGTGGCGTGCGGGGCGGCGGAAGCGGTGAGTTCGCATGTGTTTCAATGAATTCGAGTCAGGAGTGGGGGGAGATGCGCACGGGTGCGTGTTGTACGCATTGAACGCACGAGTCGGTCTGATCTGACATCGACCATCCCCGTGAATCTGAGTAATGTCCAATAACCTGAAGGAAGGTCACCCGCCGAGCGCTTTTTGCATCTCCAACAGCGGGAGCAAGATGGCGGCAAGGACGAATGCCGCAATCATGGCCATGCCCACCAACAGAACGGGCGGTAGCAGTTTGGTGAACAGTTTCAGGGAGGTGTTCACTTGGCGGTCGAACGCGGTGGCTGCGTGGAGAAGCATGGGCTCGAGCCGCCCGGATCGCTCGCCGATATTCACAATCTGCACCAGGAGTGGCGGAAAGAAGCCGCATTTTTCGAGTGGCTCAGCGAGCGACTGTCCGGTGGTGACTTTTTCCTGAACCCCGTCGATGGCGTCCATCAGCACCGTGTTCCCAAGTGTGTCACGCACGATGTTCAGTGCGCTCAGAATCGGAAGACCTGCCGACACAAGAGTTCCGAGGGTACGAGTGAAGCGGGCCACCGCAATATCACGCACAAGGTTCCCGACAATCGGGGCCTTGAGGAGCATGAGGTCGACCTTGCGTCGATTCTTTGGGGCGGCAACCCAGCGTCGGAATCCAATCACTCCGCCAACGGTCAGAATCAGTACCAGCCACCACCATGCGTACATGAAGTCCGCAAAGCCGAGCAGCACCTTGGTGGGGAAGGGCAGCGTCACACCGGGCTGACCGATGATGGGCGCCATCAGTCTTGGCAGAAGGAATGTCACTGCAATGATGATGCTCACGCCAATCATGCATGCCACGATGAGCGGATAGATGGTTGCTCCAACGAGTTCCCGACGAAGTTCTACGGAACGATCGAGGAGGTCTGCAAGTTGGTGCATGACTTCACTCATGCGTCCGGACGCATCGGATGCGCGCACCATGCCGATGATCATGTCATCAAATGGCGGGCCATACTCTTCCATTGCTTCATGCAGTGGCCGACCGGATTCCACGCGTTCGATGATGAAATCAAGAATCACCGGTTGCGCTTTGCCGCTCGCTTGGCGGCGCACGGTCTTGAGCGCATTGAGAAGTGGAAGTCCTGCTTCGATAGCCGTTGCTAGTTCGCGAATGATGTTCGCCAACTCTGTTCGCTTCAGACTGGGTCGACCAGTGCCGGTGCGGAATAGGCCCTTTACATAGGCAATCGGATCGGTTCCTGGAGCCTCCGCGCCGCCCTGCGCAGTGCGCTTTGGCATCGATATCTTTGGTGCAGCGTCAGCATCGGTGGCGTCGAGTTGCATCGGCAACAGACCCTGCGCTTGCAATAGTCGCATAGCTGTCGCACGATCGGCTGCCACCAATACGCCAGAAGCGACCACGCCTCCGCTGTCCATGCTTTGATGACGGTATGTCGGCATTGGTGGGTCGCGCCTGCGCCTTAGGCGTCGTCGATGTCCTGAGTAGCGCGGAGCACTTCGTCGATCGTTGTCAGACCAGCGGCGGCCTTCGCCATGCCATCGAATCGCATGGGTTGGAAATCAGAACCAACCATGCCGCGCAGATCAAGCGCCGGCTTGTTCTTGCTGATTCCTTCGCGGAGTCGAGCATTGATTCGGGCGATCTCATAGAAGCCCATTCGGCCGCGGAATCCCGAGCCGTTGCACTTCTCGCAACCCTTGCCAATGGCAATGCCATTGACAAAGAGATCGCGTTCTTCCGGCGAAATCCGTGCAGCGGTCTCTTCAGTGAGTGGCATGCGCACGGTGCACTCGCGGCACAATCGACGCCCGAGGCGCTGCGCAAGTAGTCCTTCAAGAACGCTGGCAATGAGGAACGGCTCTGCGCCCATGTCGACCAGTCGCCCGACTGAGGAGATTGAGTCGTTGGTATGGAGCGTGGAGAAGAGCAAGTGACCAGTGAGTGCGGAGCGGATGGCAATATCCACTGTCTCGTTGTCGCGCACTTCGCCGACGAAGATGACATCGGGGTCTTGTCGCAGAATCGCGCGCAGGCCAGTAGCAAATGTGAGACCGCGCTTCGGGTTCACCGGAATCTGATTGATCCCATTGAGTTCATACTCAACCGGATCCTCGATGGTGATGATCTTTTTGCGCGGGTCGTACAGCTTGTTGAGGCACGCATACAGGGTGGTGGTCTTGCCACTACCAGTCGGACCAGTGACGAGCACCATTCCGTGCGGCTTCTGAATCATGCGATCCATGATGTCTCGCATCTGGTCGCGCATGCCAAGGCTGATCAAGTCAAGCGGCAGCGAACTCTTGTCCAAGATTCGCATTACCACGCTCTCGCCGTACACGGTGGGAACGGTGCTGACGCGGATGTCTACTTTGCGACCTTCAAAGCGCAGCGTGATGTGGCCATCTTGTGGCACATAGCGCTCAGCGATGTTCATGTTTGCCATGATCTTCACGCGACCAAGAAGTGCGGGCTGCAAATGCTTCGGTGGCGATTGCTGCTCAATGAGCACGCCGTCGATGCGATATTTGACCTTGAGTTCAGTCTCGAATGGCTCGATATGGATATCCGAAGTCCGATTCTGGATCGCTTCAAGAATGATCAGGTTGACGAGGTTGATGAGCGTCGGTTGCTCAGCCATCCGGTGGACATCATCAGCCTCAATAGCGTCAAGGTTGTGGTCCACCTCGCCACCGCCGACACCACTGTCCTCCGCCAGGCTTTCAGCCATGCGCGCCGCAGTGGTTCCATAGACGGCTCGCATCAATTCACTGAAGATCGCACCGTCAAGACCAATTCGGGAAACCGGCATGCGCGCATGCGCTGCAGTTTCATCAACAGCCGCGATATCGAGCGGGTCGATCATCGCCACGAACAATTTGCCGCGCTCAACTCGTAGCGGCACAACGCGCAGTCGCACGGCTACGTCCGGCGGAATGCGCGCTGATGCATCATCGGTCGATTCAGGAACAGCCTCAGCCCACTCGATGCCGAACAACTTGCAGCGATCGCGGAGCGACGCATCGCCGCCAATGGATGCGAATGCTGCGGCATCGAGGCCGGCGGCTGGTAGTGGAATTCCCTGAACGTCGTGGTCCATCGATGCTCGATTCACTCTGGCTTGGCTGGCTGAGGCTCGGACTGCCCCTTGTCGCCACCACTCTTTGTGTCACTCAGCGCGTGCTGATCGCGAACTTTCATATCTCGCCCGCTCATGGGAATGGCATTGTCGGTGTCTGCCCTCGAAGCACGGCGCCCCTTCTGGTTTGGGGTGGCGGCTTGGTCACCCTTGCTCCGCTCAGCGGACTCAACCTTGACGCCGCCCGGCAATTCGGCCTTCTGTTCGTCGGTCAGGATTGCAAGTAAGCGATCACGGAACGGCGCGCCCATGCTCTCGCGTTCAACGCGAGCCTTTACCACTGGATCCGATGAGTTGGCTCCTTGTGGCGTATTGGGCGCGCTGCCCGCGGCTCCCGACTTGCGCTCAGCCATGGACTGCACGCGCTTGCGTGGAGCCTTCGGTTGATCATCGCGTACGGCCGCGTAGATCTTCATGTTGGCGTCGTTGCACACCCCGTTAAATTCGGTCATGAGCGCATCAATCTGTGAGGCTTGGTCATTAGTGAGCGATGTCAGCGCCGCAGCCTGCTGCATCAGGATCATCACTGGGTGCGGTCGGAATACATCTGGGTAACCAGCTTCGAGTGCACGCGTGTGAAACTCGTTTCCGCGGTCGCCGAGGGCTGCGGCAAGCAATTCAATACCAGCATCGTTTGCCGAACGCACCTCAACACGGACCAGCATGATCTTGTCCTGGACATCAGCGCCGCGCTCGTAATTCATGGAGCGCATCGCGTCGGCCAATTCTGGCTCTAACTTGGTGATTTGTGCCATTCGCTTGACGAGCGCCTCATCAAGCATCAGTTCATAGGTAGCGAGCGGTTGCTTCACGGCATCTTGCTCAGCTGGAGTAAGTTGCATGTGCGCCAGCACTGCGAACAGATCAAGACTCTCGCCGGAAAGGTCGCCGTCAGGCAGCAACCGCTCGCGACGCAGCGCGCGTTCGAAGTTTGGCCAACGCTCGAGCTGCTGTGGTCCGAGCTGGCTCTTTAGGTCGGACATGAACTTCTCAAGCATTTGCTGCTTTTCGCCGCGCCACGTATTCAGTGGCGCCATGATTCGCTCAAGAACAGCATCGCCGTTGCTACTCGACGTCAGGCGAGCTGCATCCTCCGATGCGACTTTCATTCGATCCTTGAGCGCGTCAACGCCAGTGTTGAAGTTGCTCATGTAATCCTGGAGCAGCGCCTCCACTACCGGGCGCTGCCACTCTTCGAGTGAGAGCGAACTGGTGATCAGCATCACATCGCGCTGCATGATGTCAGGCTGAAATGCCGCACCGAAACTCGCGCGACCGCCGAACTGCGCGGCTGCCGGCGATGCGATCATCACGGCGGTTGTGGTCATGGCGATCGCTGCAAACAGTGCGCGTAGCCGGGGAGCAATACGATCAAGTTGGGCGATGCGAGCATGAGTGCGGTTCGGGCGTTGCATGAGCTTGTCTCCGGTTAGGTCGGGAAGGTGAGATTGTCGCACGAAGTGAGGAACGCGGCGGTTGGCAAACGCGCGAGTCGTCCTCGTATCGCATCGGATCGGCAAGGTCTGATCGAGTCGTGACAGGAGTTCTGCCGATTGAGACTGATAACCAATACGGACGCACTTCCGGGCGCCTGTGTGGAGACCTTCACCTTCGTCACGCTGAGGAACTACCCGAGATTTTTAGGCCCCAGAGACGGTTCGTTGCTCAATGCGCTTCACTGAAACAGTGACCACAATGCGCTGCACGAAGATCCCTGGGGTGTCGACATCATCGGGGTCGATATCGCCAAGCCCGACGAGTTCCTCGACTTCGGCAATGGTGATCGCGCCGCAGGTGGCAACCATGGGGTTGAAGTTGCGAGCGGTCTTTCGATACACCAAGTTGCCTGCCGGGTCAGCTTTCCACGCCTTCACCAATGACAAATCCGTGCGAATGCCCCGCTCGAGCACATGTTCGGCGCCATCGAATTCCATATGCGGCTTGCCTTCGGCGACCACCGTTCCCACGCCGGTCTTGGTGTAGAAGCCAGCGATTCCTGCGCCACCGGCTCGCATGCGTTCCGCCAGCGTTCCTTGCGGCGTGAATTCCAATTGCAGTTCTCCGCTCATGTATTGCCGCTCAAATTCTGCATTTTCGCCTACGTAACTGGAGACCATCTTGCGAATTTGCCGAGTTTGCAGCAGGAGACCAAGTCCCCAGTCATCCACTCCGGCGTTGTTGGAGACGCAGGTCAACTCGCGGGCGCCGGAATCCCGGAGCGCCATGATGAGTTGTTCCGGAATGCCGCAGAGGCCGAATCCGCCGACAGCAACGCTCATGCCGTCTTGAACGATGCCAGCGAGGGCGTTGGCGGGTGAGTCATAGACCTTGCTGACTGCCATGTATCAGATCTCCTGCGTTTCACGCGGTGCGGTGCGGAAGTGTAACCCCCGCGCGGCTAGGCTTGTTGTTCCCGTGACCCGCCGATCGACGTTGTCTCTGATTGCCGTGCTCCTGGTGCTTTCGGCCATGCCGGACACCATGGCCGCACCGGTGTTGAAGGAGTTGTTTGTCGATCGCTACGGCGCAACCGTCAAGGAAGCGCAGATATTCATGGCGATCAACCTGCTCGGCGCGGTTGCGGCGGTGCCTTTGCTCGTCTGGTGGCGCCGACGGTCCGGGCCAGTTCGGATGCTCGTCATTGGTTCGCTTGCAGATGCCGTGCTCTTGGGGCTGCTTGCGGCTCCCATTGGACTGTGGTCATCGCTCGCCGTACGCGCGGCGGAGGGCATCACTGATGTTGTGGTCTTTGCGTCGCTCTTTGATTTAGTCCGACGTAATTCGGGGCCGCATGCTGCGCGGGGGCTCGGTCTTGCATCAACGCCACTGCTGCTTGGCCTTGGTCTTGGCGCGGTGGCTGGCGGCTTGGCAGCGCAGCGTGTTGCGGGCGTGAGTGACAATGCGGCGTCCGGATCGGATGTTGCACTGGCTGTCTTTGGGGTATCCGCGCTCGCGAGTGTCCTGGTGGCAATCGGAGCGCTCGTGTTTCGGCGTTGGCTTAGCGGAATTGCCGCGGTGGAGCCGGAGTCCGGTCCCTTGGTTGCAAGCGGTGCAGCGCATGCGGAACGGGTTCCGCTTGGGCGATTGGATGATCGTCCGCGACCGCTGGTTTGGAGTTGTGTCATGTCATTCTTTGACCGCGCTACTGGCGGGCTGATTACCACCACGCTTCCGTTGGTATTGGCTGGATTCCTTGGATACACAAAGGGTCAGCGGGGTTGGCTGATCGGAATCCCATTGCTCCTGATGGCGCTCTGTACGGGTCCAGCAGGAGCGCTCTGCGACCGTATTGGAAGCTTGCGGGTACGGATCTCAGCCGGCTTGGTGTACGCCATAGCGTTC
Source organism: Planctomycetota bacterium (assembly GCA_026386795.1). Lineage (GTDB taxonomy): Bacteria > Planctomycetota > Phycisphaerae > Phycisphaerales > SM1A02 > UBA966. The sequence continues at coordinate 5,015 of JAPLMU010000062.1, read as the reverse complement.
GCCATCATTCCGTTTGCAGCGTCGAATCAAGCGGCGATGGCCGTGACCATGTTTGCAGTCGGCATCAGTGCTGGCGCGCTGTTTTCAAGTTCGCTTGCGATTGCCGCAGAGAGCGGAGGATCGACGGTTGCACTCGGTTCATTCCGAGCGGTCGGCGACGTTGGTTTCTTCGCCGGCACCACGCTGTCTATTTTGCTAGCGAGTGCGATTGGCAACGAGGCGGCTCCCGGTTACGCGGATTACGCTTATGTCATCGTGCTCTTTGCTGTGGCCCATGCAGCGAGTACGGTGGCGATAGCCATCAGCGCCGTTCTTTCGGCACGCAGGGCAAGTTCATTGCGTTCGAACTAGCAGCGTGACAGGTGCTTCAGTTCATGGCGACGGAGGGGGAGTGTCTATCGCCTCGTGATTCTTTGCCCGACGAGGACCCTTCGAGGGTCATACGAATCTTGGCCAGCGCCTGATTTTGAATCTGTCGCACGCGTTCTTTGGTGAGCCCGATGAGGAGCCCAATCTGCGCGAGCGTTGGCGCGCGACCCTGATCAAGGCCTTGGAATGCAAAGCGGTGCATGACTACTTCGCGCTCGATATCGCTGAGTGCAGCGCGGTTTGATTCAACGATTTCGCGGACTTCCGCAGCGTCTTGTCGTTCTGAGGCCGCTCGGATGGAAGCAACACCATCGCCTTGTTCGAGCGCTGGATCAAATTCAACCGGGAAGCGCTGTTTGTACTTGGCAAGTTTGATTCCGTGGCGGCTGAACGCCTTCAGAATTGACCGACATGCGTAGGTGCTGAACTTGAACCCGCGACCGCAGTCGAACTTGTCAACGGAGCGCATGAGCGCCATGTTGCCTTCGCCGATCAGGTCGGCGTATTCACCTTCGCCGAGTCGAACGCGCTTGGCCATAGCCAGAACAAGTGCGAGATTTGTTTCGGCGATTTGTTCGCGATACCCAGTGGCAATTCGGTTCCAGCGCAGCAACTCCCGCGCATCTTCTGGGCTTGGAGCACGACCACGCAGCCCCTTCTGGATGCGATTCATGCGGTAGCGCGCGTAGTTGAACTGCATGAAGATCACGCGCTCTTGTGCACCAGTCAGGACCACGCCTTCATGTCGGCGCGGCGAAGTGGTGCCGATGTCATCCATCATTGGTCGATACCACGTGACGGTGGGGCGAGGGACGTCGGCTGCATCCGTGTAGATGCGCCGTTCGGCACCAGACTTGTGGAAGTCGGGGTGGTCCATGAAATCGATTTCTTCAGCCAGGAGTTCGCTCAGGGTCGCGGCATCCGCTCGGCTGCGCCGTGCTCGCTTGGGCTTGGGCTCGACGCGCGCGGGGCGCTCGGTCGGCGTGGGGGGGGTGGCGCCAGAGCCGCCTCCGGCAGGGGTGCGCTCCCGGCGATGGCGAGCTCGTGCCCGCGGTAAGCGGCCTTCTCCGTCCAAGATGCTGTGGGGAAGTGTGGTCATTGGGTATTTGGCGGCGGGTGGGGTCCGCTTGCCGTCCTACGCTCGGTTTCGCAGAGAGTTCAGCGCGGATTCAATTGGCGTTGAAACCCTCGAGTCCGGTGATCGATTCGCTTTGAATGTTGCTTCCCGGGAAGTTGTCCGTGGCAGTCTGGTCTTGAGATGCACCGCCCCTCGTGCTGCTCCTGGAATGTTCCGAATGGGGGCAAAAAGCAGCCAAGGCGCCTTTTGAAAGGACGCCTTGGCTATTATTATCAGACGTTATGAGATTGGGGAGTGTCGATTACTCCGGCGTTCCGCTCGACATGTCATAAACCCACGCGTCGCTCGGGCGCTTGTAGTCCAAGACATCACCCTTGTTAAAGAACAGAGAGAGTTCGCGGATGGCAGCTTCCGGGCTATCGGAGCCATGGATCAGGTTGAAACTATTGGAAACGCCAAAGTCGCCCCGGATGGTGCCGCCGACGGCCTTCGAGCCGAAAGTAGCGCCCATCAGGTTGCGGCAAATCGCCACGGCACCATTGCCGCGGATGGCCAGAACCAGTACCGGGCTTGAGGTCATGAACTTGACGAGGCCAGGATAGAACGGCCGCGCCGCGTGATCCTTGTAGTGTTCCGCTGCGAGCTCTTGGCTGATTTGCGTGAGCTTGGCGCCCACGATTTGTAGGCCCTTCTCTTCAAAGCGGCTGATGATGCGTCCCATGAGACCGCGCTGAACGGCGTCTGGCTTAAGAATGATGAGGCTTGTTTCCATGTTGTTCTCCGTAAGTTGTGGGGCGGCAAGGATAGCAAAAAACCGAGTCCGGCAGGGCATTCAGCCGATCCTGCTACCGTACCCGCCCTTCGCCCCTCAGTGGCGAAGCATGACGCGGCCCGTGATCCAGGACGTTGGGCACGGGAAGCATTGAACCGCGAAAGCACGCAAAGGAGGCCGAAATGGCAGCCAAGGAAGCCACTGCAGTGGCTGAACCGAAGAAGAAGTCCGCTACGCCCAAGGTCGATGCGGAGTCCATGGCCACTCGGCAGCGGGACATTTCGGTCAGCGAATTCTTTGCAAAGAACCGGCACTTGCTGGGGTTTGACAACCCGCGCAAGGCGATGCTGACCACGATCAAGGAAGCAGTGGACAACTCGCTGGATGCGTGCGAAGAAGCAGAAATCCTGCCGGAGATCGCAGTGATCATTGAGGACCTGGAGCCGACGCGGCCGGCAACGGCCAAGAGCTCGAGATACCGCGTGACGGTGGTCGACAACGGTCCGGGGATTGTTCGCAAGCAGGTGGAGAACATCTTTGGTCGTCTGCTCTATGGCTCAAAGTTTCACCGTTTAAAAATGAGCCGCGGTCAACAGGGCATTGGTATCAGTGCCGCCGGGATGTACGGACTGATCACCACTGGTCGTCCGATGGCGATCTTTACGAAGCCGAAGGCTGGTCAACCAACTCACCACATTGAGTTGGCGATGAACACGAAGACCAACCGCGCTGAAGTGACGTTCGATAAGGAAGTCAAGGTCTTTCCGCCGGATCGTCTTCGTAACTTGACCGCGGGAACGCGCGCGCTTGCTGAGCAGAGTGGATTCCTCACGGCCGAAGAGTTCCCAACTGGGACGTCTGTCAGCATTGAACTTGATGGCAAGTACCAGCGCGGTCGTGGTTCGGTGGATGAATTCCTCGAACTGACCGCGATTGCTAACCCGCATGCGCGCATTGTCTTTGTGCCGCCGACCCGCGTCACTGAAGATGATGAGCCCGATGTGTTGACCGCCGCAGAGGCGAGTGCAGCTGCGGTTGCAAAGGTCACCACCGAGACCAACGGAGTCATTGTCTTTCCGCGCGGGGTGCATGAATTGCCGCGCGAAACCAAGGAAATCCAACCGCATCCGAAGGGAATCGAGTTGGGAATCCGCGTCCACGGCGAGTGGCATGTGTGAGTCAATTGGGCTGACGAGCCGCACGAAGGTTGCCGACATCGGTCCGCCGCAGGCTGAGAAGCTCTTCAAAGTCTTTCAGGAATCGAAGTTGGCGCCGCCGCCAACGGATTGCCTTGCGCCGATCGGTGTTCGACAATTGCTTGCAGGCATGCTCAAGGGTGTGCGTGCAGAGTTCTACGCGGCGTCGAGCCGCGAGGCGGATGTTTATCGTGGTCGACCATTCCAGATTGAAGCCGCCATTGCGTTTGGTGGCGAGCTGCCGGGAGACGAAACGGCGCGTGTGATTCGCTTTGCCAACCGCGTTCCGCTGCTCTTTCAGCAGAGTGCGTGTTCGAGCTTCAAAGCCGTGAGCGAAACGGGTTGGAAGAACTACAACTTGTCACAGCCGCGCGGTGGAATTCCTGCGGGGCCGCTGGTGATCATGATTCACATGGCGTCGGTCTGGGTCCCGTTCACCAGCGAGAGCAAGGAAGCCATTGCGGACTATGACGAGATTCGCAAGGAAATGAAACTTGCGTTGATGGAGTGCGGGCGCAAGCTTGGCACTTATCTGCGGAAGCGTCAGCGCATGCGTCGCGAAGGTCTGCGCCGCGATGTGTTTGAGCGTTACATCGGCGAGATTGCCAAGGCGGTGCATGCCATCATGGGCGCTGATCCGAAGGCGATCTATGACGCGCTCTTGGAACAAGCCAACGCACGAACTGCAGTGGCGGATCAAGTACTTGACGAAGATGGCAAGGTGATCAAGGACGAGGAGCCATCGGGACCGGATGATGATGGCGTGCTCATCGTGCACGATGCCATCGCGCCAGCGGTTGCGCAGCTTTCATCGACGCCGTTTGCGCCGATTGACTTCGGAAACAGCACCAAGAAGCAGTCGGGCAAGGCGGGTGTAACCGGGAAATCCAATACCAGCAGCAAGGCAGGCAGTAAGCGCGGCAGCAAGTCCGCCGCTCCGGCGAACTCCAAGCCAGATTCCGCAGCGAGCCCCAAGCGGACTGCGAAGAAGGCACCGGAGTCGGTAGCCCGAATGGAACTTCGTGCTCGTGCCGCCAAGGCAGCCAGCCGCAAGCCCGGCAGCAACAAGTCGAGCAATGACGGCCCACGCCTCTTCTGATCATTTACTACCGAAATAGGAACGACACCATGGCAAAGCAGAAGACACCCAGCGCGCCCGCTCGCACCAAGAAGGAGCGCGACGCCGCTACTGAGAAGAAGATTGTGACGCTTGCAACGGATGTAGCCAAGCGTTCGCTTGCTGGGAATGAACCGGTCGTTCGCGTCCCAACGCGTACCAAGAGCAACACGCTTTGGAACAAGAAGAAGGGCATCTTGCAAATGGGGCCGGCTGCGCAAGAGCGCGGGCTCTTCAACCTGAGTCAGGCGAAGAGCTTTATGCAGACGATGCTGCATTCTTCAAGCATCAAAGACTTGATTGCAGCCGAAAAGACGCTCAGTTTGCGTGGAATGTTCTACAAGGGTCTGCACACCGTGGCGGGCACGAAGGAAAAGACCTTCGCTGACCAGGACGAGTCGGACGGCATTTTGGAAGATCTCGAAGTCTCACTCGCGGCGCTCCGCGAGGAATTGCACATCTTTGCCAAGAAGGCCGGCACGA
>JAPLMU010000073.1 GCA_026386795.1 Planctomycetota bacterium | reverse complement strand
GGCAAGTGATGCTCCCACGCTTCCTGCCCAGTCGATGGGTGCTGTGGCAACTGCTGCTGCATCCGCGCCGATTGCTGCTTGATGCTTCACCACCACCAGCGGGTCGAACATGGTTGCCACCTGCGCCACCAAGTCTGCCTCGACGTATTGCACAAACTTCAGCCCGGCGAACGTTCCGACAATGAACGCCAGCGGGAAGACTCCGAGCCACGAGGCGCGCGACGAAAGTCTGCAGAGAAGCAACAATCCGAGTCCGAGCGGAACCAGCGCCCACCAATCGACGCCCACAGCATCGAAGGATGGCATCAGATATTCCTTCGTCCACCCTGGTGCGAGCGCGCCCACGAGCTTCGGCACCATGGTGTCCCACACAGAGACGATCATCCAGTATCCGGCGCTGACGCCAATGACCACTGACTCCGCCAACTTGTACGCAGGATTGTCGCGCCAGAGGAAACTGAACACGCAGAGTGTCATGATCGCCGCGGCCCACACGCCGACGGTGCGCGTCCAACTGACTTCAATAGATGTCTGCGCAGAATCTTGCATCGAGGCTGTGGCCCACACATCGCCAGTGGTCTCATTCCAGTTCGTCCAAGCGAATTGTGGCTTCTGTCCAGGAGCGGCGGGCTTCCATTTGGTGACCTCAACCGCGACGCCATTCTTGCCGGTCTCGGTGACGCGCTCACTCACAAATCCCTGCTCGGCGCGCTCGACATAGACCATGCCAAAGCCGTGCGTTGTGCGCGCGGCCTCGCCGGTACCGACGGTCGTACCGATGTACGAACGCACCACCAGTAGCACGCCGATCACTGCGATCACGGCAAGCATCAAACGATGCGCGCGCCGCTCAACCGCAGGGTCATTCAACTGTGATCCATTCGATCCCATGGTGCTCATACGTGCGCTCCCTTGCGACGGCCCGCGAAGTAGATCACGTTGCCAACCACAATCAGTCCCACCATCAGCACGTGCGCCACCAACTGCGGTGCCATCCGACGCTGTGCCTCTTGGAACTTCGGCGCGATCGGCTTGCCGGAATCCATGGAACGTAATTTGGTGTTGACCAGCGACTCGTACTCCGCAGCGCCCTTGATGGCGCCCAACACGCCGGCCATTTGACCGGGGTAGTACGGAATGAGTTGTGGAGTCTGCACACCTGTGGCGCCGGCAACAAAGGCCAACGGCTTACCACCGGTCATCGTTGGCGAGACGCCGTACTGAATCCACTCCTTTGAACCTGGATATCCGGCACTCACGCTGACAAGGAGATCAAAGTCAGTGAGTTTGTGGATGTCCTTCAGCATCGGCACCTGCGCAAACGGCGTGCTGCGTGCGTCACTTGGGAAGGCACGTGGGAAGTCTGTTCCCACCTGCTTCATCACGCCTTCGTTGCCGGCTTGATAGCCAAGATCAACAAAGTTCACGCCGTACACATAGGTTGGATCATTGCCGATCACGTCAGTGAATGTTGCGCCGATCAACGGGCCACCCGGCGCCCACAAGGTCAT
>JAPLMU010000014.1 GCA_026386795.1 Planctomycetota bacterium | reverse complement strand
GTCACGCCATCGGCGCAGGTTCGCATCCGCTTCCGAGCACAAGACTTGGCAAGCGGCTCCATCGTGGAGGCTGGCGTTGATGACGTGCGCATCTACGGCGCCAACTGCACGCCGCCGCTCATTGGCGACCTTGATGGCAACGGCCGCGTCAACGGCGCTGACATGGGCATCCTGCTCGGAGCGTGGGGAACACTCACCTACGACTTGGATCATGATGGCGGTCCGGTGGCGGGTGGCGACTTGGGCGTTCTGCTCGGAAACTGGACCAGCAACTGATCAGGAATGTCCCTGGGTGGCAACTGACCCAGTGTCCACAGTTATTACAAATGCCCCCGCCGTTGAACGGCGGGGGCATTTTGCTATACTCCTCGACCCTCCGCAGCAGGTTCAGCCTGCCCGGTGGAACCATCGCCCGGATGGCGGAACTGGCAGACGCGCCAGCTTGAGGTGCTGGTGGGAGCAATCCCTTGGAGGTTCGAGTCCTCTTCCGGGCATTTGCGGGAGGCGCCAAACGGCGCCTCCCGCCTTGCATTTTGGCGGGCCTGCACTTTGATTGGTAATGGCGCCCCGCCGGCCTTGGCCGCATAGCAACGGAGGCCGTACAGTTGGACAGTCTTATGCAGCCGAATCCGCTCCAGCACCTGATGCCGACCTGCTCCGGAGCCAAGGCTGCGAACGCCGGCTCCGTGCTCACGCCAGCGGCTCCGATGAGTGGCGACCACGCAGACCCGCGCACAGGCACCGTGCGGCTGAATGAAATCTTCCATTCGATCCAAGGCGAGAGCACGTGGGCGGGCGCCCCCTGCGTCTTCGTACGCCTGACAGGATGCCCGCTGCGCTGCACCTACTGCGATACCGAGTACGCGTTCCGCGAAGGGCGCACGGCGACCCTCGGGGAGATTGTCGACGCCGTGCTCGCGACAGGCTGCTCGCTGGTTCAACTGACCGGCGGCGAACCCCTTGCTCAGAAACGCGCGTTCGACCTGATCCGGCTCCTATGCGACCATGGGCTCACCGTCCTGATCGAGACGTCGGGTGCCGTGGATATCTCTCCATGCGACGAACGCGCCATCCGCATCCTGGACATCAAGACCCCGGGAAGCGGCGAGAGCGCGCGGAATCTGTGGTGCAACATTGCCAACCTGCGCGCCCGCGATGAAGTGAAGTTCGTACTGACCGACCGCGCCGATTACGAGTGGGCGGTGGCTACTATCGCGGAGCGCAGCCTGAGTGAACGCGTACAGCGCGGCGAACTGGGCGCCATCCTTCTGAGTGCCGCGTGGGAACAACCCAAGGGTTTGGAAATTGCCGGTTGTGCTGGGCTTTCACCGCGCTCCCTCGCCGAATGGATTATTGCCGATCGCCTGCCGGTCCGGATGCAAACACAACTGCACAAGATCATCTGGGAGCCGCACACACGCGGCGTCTGAGCATCACCCTGTGGAACGTACCGCTGACCTCAATAATCCGGAACGCCAGCGGGCCTTTGCTGAACTCATCGGGCGTCACTATCCCGCGCTGCGTGATTTAGCTGCGCGAACCCTGCGCGCAGAACATGAAACGCTCGGCTTTGGGGTGGCTGCGTTGGCACCAACGTCGCTCGTCACAGAGACCGTGCTGCGTCTCATGAAGCAGGATGAACTGCCACTCAACGACGCGCACTTGCGCGGGCTCGCGAGCGTCTTCATGACGCGAGTGATCGCCGATCGCCGCCGTGCGCGCCTTGCGGACAAGCGCGACGCTCGCCTCACGCAACGTCTTGATACCGAAATGGGTACCGGTCTCCGCGAGGATGCGCCGAACGCCTCCGCGCGCGCTGATCTTGAACTCCTGGAGCGGGCAATGATTGATCTTGCCGGCACGCATCCGCGCGAGATGGAAGTTGTCACATTGCACTCGGTGGCCGGTATCGCCATGGACGTTGTTGCAGGACTCGTGAATGTCAGCCTGGCGACCGCGCACCGCGACCTCATCGCAGCGCGTTTATTGCTCGCAAAGCGCTTGCGATCGCTACGCGCCGATCAGTGAAGCGAGTGCAACTTTGGCTATCGATGCGACCGCGGGTTACTTTGGCTTGTTCGTATTCGCAAACGCGATGGCCTTTGCCGCAGCGCCGGAACCCTGGAACACCGCCAAGAACGGCGCTGGATCAGCGGGCACTGTGTCCCAACCGACCTTCTGTCCCATCGTCAGATTGCACGTAACGATCGTCAGATCGCCGCACTGCGTGGTGCGCGCGTCTGCGATGGTTGGCGCCTCGGTGGTTGCAATCTTGGCTCCGCGAAGCATGTCCGCACGCTCTTTTTGACCCTTGAAATTCACAACTTGAAAGCCTTCGGCAAGCATTCCGTCAAAAGTCGGCAAGTCCTTGGTGTGTTGCGCGTTGAGAAGTTTCGCGAGCAGTGCTGATCCGGTGGCGTTCAGTGCAGCGTCACCCGCAAAGCGCGGTGCCGTTGGAGCAGGTCGAACTGCGGGCATTTCGAGCGACGCCCATGCAGCCAATTGCCACGCTCCGTCCACCTGCTGCCACACACCAAGGCGTGGAGCCGGCTCGGAGGGAAGCTTCTTTCCGTCAAGGGACTCGCCCACCTTGATAAGGCACGTGACTACGAGGGCATCACCAACGCGAGTGGCGCGGACACCGCTGATCTTTGGACTGGTGACGCCAAGCGAAGCAATTGCAGCCACTTCGGCAGTGCGGTCAAAGGAACCTTCGAAATTGATCCGCTGGAAGTTTGGCTGCATGCCAGCCTCGATTCCCGCACGATCCTTTGACACCATCTTCTGGAACCATCCCTCAAGCAGACCGGTTGCAAGGGTGTTGAGACCCGCTTCATCTTTCGGCCAGGCGATGGCTTTCGCCGGAGGCGATGCGGGCGCCTGAGCCGCGGATGCAGCTTGGGCATGCTCGGTGATGGGCATTCCCGTGACCGCGAAGAGTTGCGAAGCAGCCAAGATCACGGCGACGGAAGTGATGGGTGTGCAGTTCATGTGGTTCTCGAGCATCGGTGTACCACGACGCACGCCAGTGCACGCGCTACGCGCAGCGCCCAGTCACCAATTGTCCGAACCCTCAGGCAACCGCTGAACCCGGAATTGCGTTTCCACTGCCCGCGCGCCCTGCTCGTCGCCCCATGCCGCAAGGACGCCAGCGAGCACGCGAGCCGACAGCGTGGAGACGACGCCTGTGCCATCCTGACCAGCGCTGAACGCGTCGCCAAGCTGGGTCATCGCGCAGGCATACGCGGTGTCGTAGTCGCACACTCGGTAGGCGATCGGAGCGAAAAACGCGATGTACCACGGACGCAATCCATCCACAACAATTTGGCGCCGGTACTCCGGCCACAAGAACCGCTTGTAGACAAGGTATGCGTCATCAAAGTGACCCAAGTTGGCGCATGAATATGCGAGGTTCCAATAGGCGTTCACCGTACGCGCAGCGCCACTTCCAAACTGATATTCCGTGCGAGCGCAATGCAACATCATGCCCTGCACCATGTCGTCGGAATTCAGTCCATCGAGCGCCATCATGGTGAACACTTGAGTTTCCGCAAGTAACAGTTGCGGATCCTCTGGTGGGAGATGCTGTTCGATATACGCCCGGGCTGCAAATACCTCCGCGCTGCGGTTCGGGTATCCGTCAATTCGAACGAGTGCGGAGATTCGACCCACAGCATAAATGCATGCCGCGTCAACGGGATCGCTCGTAAGCGACGCATACCACTGCGCCGACAACAGCCGCGCAGATCGATCTGTCGATTCTGAAAACACTGGCCACGGTTGATGCTCCATGCACATCAGCGGAATCAGCGCACGAGCTTGGGGCCCGAGGAGTTCGCCACGCGTTGACATACGAGCAAAGATCAACGGCCCGATCACATACCCAAGGTTGCGGTCATATTTCAGCGCCATACGATAAAAAATCGGGCCGAGTTCTTGGAACGCGGTGGACTCGCCGGTCGGATCCTTCTCGAGAACCCGATCGAAGGACCGGCTGAGCAGTTCATATGCGCTGCGGTGCTCCCATGCTTCCTCGTGACCGCGCACGACAATCGCTGCCAATCGCCCAGCAGCCAGCGGATCATCAACGGCAATGGTGTCAACCAACTTCTCTACGCGTGTAAACACTGCCTTGCCCGCCGTTGGATCCTTGGTCAAACTCTGCTGGGACACCATATCTTCGATCATGGTCTTGGCTAACTCGAAGGTCCGCTCCGAATTGCGCTGCGCCGTGACAATCAACTGGCGTTCATGCTTTGATTGAATGCTCCAGAGAGCAAACTGAACCACTCCGACCACGATCGCAATGCCGGCTACCGCTGCAAGCGCGGTGGCAAATCGATGACGGCGCACCACGCGCAGTGAGCGTTCCCAGGGTGCCAAGAGCCGTGCAGCAACCGGAAGCCCGTCGAGGTAGCGCTGCAGGTCATCAGCCAGTGCAGCGGCCGTGGCGTAACGATCTTCCGGATGCGCGGCGGTCGCGCGGCGGACGATGGCGTCAAGGTCACCACGGACGACTTCAGCGAGTTCATCCGGCTGCATGTTGCGCGCGGCGGCGGTGGCGGCGAGCGCTGCTGGATGAGAAAGCGCACTTTCTGCAAGCCACGCGCTTGGTGGAACAACATAGGGAACCTCAAGCGGGCTGCGTGGAAGTTTGGACGGCGGTCCGCCCACCAACAACTCCGCGAGCACCGTCCCGAGCGCATAGACATCGCTCCGCGCATCAGCAATTCCTGCGCCGTGCATCCATTGCTCAGGGGCCATGTATTGCGGCGTTCCGAGGCGCTGTCCCTCGGCCGTGCGAAGGCCCGCTGCATCGGATGGATCAACGGCCTTTGCAACACCAAAGTCAATGACCTTGGCAACGGGGCGATCGGCGCTGCGCATCACCAAGATGTTTCCCGGCTTCAAGTCACGATGAATCACGCCCTTCTGGTGCGCATGTTGCACGCCGGCGCACACATCGATGAAGAGTCTGACACGGTCGCGTGGCAGCATGCGACGTTCGTCGCAAAGGGTGTTGATGGGGAGACCGTCAATGAATGGCATCGCGAACCACGGGCGGCCATCATCGGTTGTGCCGGCGTCAAGCACGGTGGCAACATTGGGATGGTCCATGCGCGCGAGCGTGTGCCGTTCATTCTCAAATCGAGCGAGCACTAACTGCGAGCCGGGATCGCGGCGCAGGATCTTGAGCGCCACCAGGCGCCGCACGGGTTCCTCCTGCGAGGCGAGCCAGACCGTGCCGAAACCACCCTCGCCTACTTGCGTCACCAACGTGTAACGACCGATGCGTTCCATACCCTCTTCGAGTCCAAGTTGCACTTCGACTGCCGCGCGAGCGAGCAGCGAATCAATCTCGGCAAGTGTTCGAACGCCCGGTTCGCCGAGCGTGACATTCCCGGGGCCGAGCAGCGGCGTTTCCGGGGGTGTTAACGATGCAGTTGACGTCTCTGACTGCGGCCGCACATGGCCAGCGTTCGAATCTGAATCTTCAGTATTTCCCGCGGAGGTCATGCGGGGGATGCTAGATCAATTGGCAGAAATGACAAAGCCCATCGGCATCGATTTATTCAATAAACCCAGCCTTCAACCATAGCAATTTCTGGCACTACGGCTGCAACGGTTGGCATGGTGAGAATGATCGCGTCGAGCAAATCGCCTTCTTCGTCTTGGATGGCTTCGCTGACGATTTGGGGCGGAATGGAGACCTTGGAATCGCTGAGTAGTCGGATGATTTCGGCGCGCACCTTCATAGGTGGATCACCAGCGCCCTTGTAGCCGCGCTTGGGCCAACCCTTGAAGTGCAATACTGATGCCGGGCAGCCTTCACACACCACCACATCACCCGACGTGCCGGGGATACACGGTTCGATGCGAATACCTTCTTCGGCAAGCGGCAAGAGGACTTCGCATATGAATGTCCACGTCTGCTTGAAGACGCGCAAATTCAAGGGCGACATCGGCGTGTTCATGGCAATGTCACATGCGCGACGTGGCTCGCGGCGCGTACGTTCGCGGACGGCTCCGCGCCACAACCGTGGCGACGCAAGACCCTGCATCCAGCGCGCGACTGACATCCAGTCATTTGGTAATCCGAACTCGCGAACGATCTCCGCAGGAATCGACATCGGTGCATCAACGCGCCAGACATGCGCGCGGCTGTCCTCACGCGAGGCGAGAATTGCACGAACGAGTCCGCGGCGATCAACGCGCCCCATGGATTCAACTGGCGTTCGTAGCGAAGACATATCGCGAGTAACCACGCGAATCTTTGCTGCTCCGCCGGAGTCTGCACCAGAAAAGTCAACGCCGTGGAGAATGACGCCGTCGGCGAGACCGCTCGACTGGCTCTGTTGTGAGTTACTTGGCTTCATTGAGTTAACCGTTCCCGCACTGACTCTGTGGCTTGCCGCAGGGGCAACATGATCCCGAGTGCACATGCGTCTGACCGACGGACGAACCGGCAACGCCAAACACGCTGTGCTTGCGCGCGAATTGGCGTCCCTTTCCGGCTGGGTCCTCGACGGGCGCGTCCGCATCACGCATGGGCCGGAGGAGCACGATCACTTCACCATCTTCTTCGCAGGCATATTCGTACTGTGGCATGTGATTACTTTCTTGACTTTCGTTCGCCACCGGCGCGCGGTGCTTTCACTGGTCCGGGCGGACGCGGGGGCTTGGTTGGGCCACGGCGCGGAGTAGACGGCTGAGTATCGCCGCGACGACCGGTTGGAGCTTCCTCACGCGCTCCAGCACGACCCTTACCGCGTGGTGCCGAACGACCTTCGCCGCGTGGTGCCGAGCGACTTTCGCCGCGTGGTGCCGAACGACCTTCGCTGCGTGGTGCGGAACGTCCTTCACCTCGGCGTGGACGCTCTTCTTCCTTGCGTGGCGCGTTGCGGCCTTCACCGCGGCGCGCGCGCTTTTCTTCCTTGCGTGGCGGGTTTCTTCCCTCGCCTCGACGGTTTGCACGCGCAGCTTCTGGACGGCGCGCAGCACCCGGGCGCGCCTTGCGCACACGCGCCTCAGCGCGACGAACTGCAACATCAGGCTCCGCTTCCTTGCGTGCGGCGCGTTCTTGCGGCGTGGCGAACGCGTGCTCCTTGAGAACCGCCAGTTCCTTCGGCGTCAATTCGCGCCACTCGCCGGCCTGCAATCCCTTCAACTGCAGCGGACCCATGCGCACGCGTCGCAATTTCTTTACTGGATGTCCAACAGTCGCCAAGATCTCGCGCACTTGACGATTGCCATCCTCGCGCAACTCCATATAGAGGAGCGTGCGTGCGGCATCGCGCTTCAGGATCACCAACTTTGACTTCGACGCGCGATCGGGCTCATGCCCTTTGACCGCAGGCGCAAAGATGCTGCGCTCAAGCCGGGCAATATCTGAATCCTCAACACGACCGCTGACCATGACCTCGTAGCCCTTGTACATCTCAAAGCGCGGATGCGTGAGGCGATTCGCCAGCGCTCCGTCGTTCGTCATGAGAAGGAGACCGGAACCATCAATATCGAGGCGCCCGACTGGATAGAGCCGGGCGTGCGATGGATGCTGAACAAGATCCACCGCGAGCGGGCGGCGCTCCGGGTCGCTGTTGGTGCTGACATAGCCCTTGGGCTTAAAGAGCATGACGTACACATCGCGCTCGGCAGCCTTGATGCGCCGACCGTCAAATCGAATGTGATCCTTGATGGGATCGACCCATGCTGGAAGGCCGTCAATCCGGTGACCGTTGACCGTGACGCGCCCCTCCTCCACGCTCTCTTCGCATGCCCGGCGCGAGCCGATACCCGCGTCAGCGAGCACCTTCTGAATGCGCGGCCCCCGCGAGTCGTCTTGATAGGGGTGGGTCGGTGATACGAGGCGGCGCATCGCGCCATAGTAGCCGGAGCGGGGTATGGTTCGCGGCATGTCGATACTTGCCGCCGCCGTTCTCCTCTTGACTTCTGGCACCGGCCCGGCTGGCAGTATCGGCGCCCCGGCGCTCGTCCTACCGCTCGACGAACGCAATCCGGTCGGCGCGGTCATCGCGGATGCCGGGCGGGCAGAAGATGTCCGCCGACTTTCAGCGCTCTTTTCTTCCACCCCATCGCTCTTTCCATTACGGGGTCTTGTAGGCGCGGTGCGCCTGAGCTTCGTTCAGCCATTTGCGGTTCCCGAAATTGCTCGCGCCGTCACGCAGCCTGCCGCCGAAGGATCCGCCCGTCCATACCGCGCAGTGGCGCGATTTGCGGCACGCGCCTTCGGGATCGAATGCACACTCGGCGAGGAACGCAGCACGCTGCCAGTTGTTGATCCGCAGGGCGCACTCTTCGCACTTGATTTCCTTCTGAACGAATCGAACCTCATCATGACGCAGGCGCTTGCACCTGCACTTGGCGATGGAAATCGAGAACGGATCGCACGAGCGGCAATCGCAACGGCAGACTCCACCACTTCGCGCGCTGCGCAATTGCCAGACGCCCTGTCTCGCGCCATGCAGGCATCAGCGAGTATTGATCGCTCTGCATTCGTGCGCGCCGCCGGACATTTCGATACCGCGCTTGCCGTCAGCGGTGAGTGGAAGACGTTCGAGACCGAAGCGCTTCCCGATGAACTCAAGGGTGCCGTGGATGGAACAGTCCTCTCCACGCAATTTGTGCCAGAAATCGGTTGGTTGGTGATTGGTGGCACCGGCCCGAATCGCTATGACATGACAAAGGTCGCGGCAGTATTCGACATCGCCGGCGACGATCGCTACGAATGGGGCGCGGGCGTGGTGGGAAGCCGATTGGTGATTGATGTTGCAGGAAACGACTCGTACACGGGTACGCGCGCGGTGAATGGATTGATGCCGATTGCAGGTCCGGGCGGCGCAGCATGCGGCGTCTCGGTCATAGATGACTACGGCGGAAATGATCACTACGAGTGCCCGCAGAATGCGCTCGGCGCCGCGGTGTTTGGAGTTGGCATCATCGTTGATCGCGCCGGAGATGACACCTATGTTGGTGGCACGTGGACGATCGGGGCGGCGTTTGCCGGCATCGGCGCGGTCTGCGATCTTGGTGGCAGCGATCAGTACTCGTCGGAGATGTTCTCACAAGGATGCGGCGGACCTGGAGCAGCGGCACTGCTCCTCGACGCAAGTGGCAATGATCGATACCGCGCTGATGGAACAACGGCAAGCGCGTACGACACACCCACCGTGCACGCCTCATTCTCGCAAGGCGTCGGATTCGGCTATCGAGCAGGCGCAGCAGGCGGCGTCGGCGCGCTCGTTGATGTAGCCGGCGATGATCGCTACGAAGCCGGCGAGTTCGGCCAAGGCTGCGGCTACTACTTGTCGATGGGCATCCTGCGCGATGGCGGCGGCAATGATCTCTACTACGGAAATCGCTACGCGCAAGGCACTGCGGCACACCAGGCATTTGGGGTGCTCTTGGAAGATGGCGGCGATGACATCTACTGGAGCATGACCGCGGCCGGCCAAGGCGCTGCGTGGGACATGTCGGTTGCGGTGCTCGTTGATCGCGCTGGCGATGACCGCTACCAGGCGGATGGACTTTCCCAGGGAGCTGCAGCGCAACAGGCGATCGGCATGCTGATTGACCTTGCAGGTCACGACGACTACCGAGCGGTCGGCGCAAGTCAGGGCGCAGCGGACAGCAACGCGTACCACTGGGACACATCACACTGCACCAGTCTTGGCGTTCTGCGCGACGCCTTAGGGCCGAATCGCTTCAGTACCGGTCGCTCGGACGGCGAGCAACGCATGACCGGAAGCCCCACCGCAAAGGACGGGGCGAATCAATGGGGCGTGTTCATCAGTCGGTGACCGCATGACGGCGTGTTCCGTACACTGCGAGCTATGACGAACGCGCAAGGCAACTCAACGCACGCACTCGGCAGACGGATGTCAGATGTGAATGCTGTGACCATCGTGACGCGCCTTGCTCGTGTGGCCTACCTGCTCTATCGCCGCTCCATGGCTGATGATCTACCGGCGATGGCGTCGGCGCTTGCATACAAGACGCTGCTTGGCCTGATTCCGATTTTGATCGTGGTGACCTTGGTGGCCAAGACGCTGATGGGCGCGCAATTTGCCCCGTTCGTTGCAGGATTCATTGGTTCGCTTGGCTTGGACAACATGCGCATCGTGCCGCCCACCGACAGCGCGAGCACTTCGGGTGGCGCCGTTGCGCTCGGCACATGGGTCGAAACCCTGGTGACGCAAGCTTCAGAAATTGACCTGAGCGCACTCGGTTGGGTCGGCGTGAGCGTGACCATTCTGAGCGCCATCTGGCTGATGACCAGCATCGAATTGAGTTTCAATCGCGTCTTCCGCGCCCGACAAGGGCGAACATGGATGCGGCGATTCGTTCTGTACTGGTTTGTACTCACTGCTAGCCCGCTGTTGATTGCAGCAATCCCGTTGCTGTCGTCGGTGCTGCATGGCGCTGGCACCACAGCAGGCCTCGGATGGATCATTGCGCTGCTCGGAACGGTGTGGAATGTTGGGGTGCTGTGGGCGCTTCTCCTGATCATCTACATGGTGGTTCCTGCCGCGCGCGTGCGCCCGCAGTGCGCGGCCATCGGCGCCTTCTGCGCCAGCGTGGTGATCATCGGATTGAAGGGAATGTTGTCTGCGTACTTTGAACACGCGTTTGGAATGAGCAGACTGTATGGATCGCTCGGACTCGTTCCGGTGTTCATGTTCTGGATGTGGGTGGTGTGGGTAACGGTGCTCGGCGGGCTGCAAGTTGCCGCGTTTGCGCAGACGATCCGCGCACGCGGTTTGGATGCCGGCTCCGGAGCAGACGACGATGCGCACGCCGATCCAATGTTGGTCTTGGCGGTGATGGAACAAGCGTCCACTTCATGGCGCGCGGGCCGCCCCGTCACTCGGGACAGCATTGCTGCGGAACTCCATATGGATGACCGCCTCTCCGCCGAACTGCTCGAAGAATTAGTGCGCGGCGGCTTTCTTCTGCACACGGATCGTGATGCTTATGCGCCAACTCGACCGCCAGAAGACATTCGACCCGACGAAGTCTTGAAGGCTGCTTTCGCCCATTGTGCAGGCGAAGAAGGCGTGGAACGATCACGAATCGCCACTGCGCTGCGGGCTGCGCAACTCGAAACTGCCAGCAAGATGCGCATTACCGAGGTTCGCGCCGATCGCACGACCCGATAGACTGCTTCCTTCATGTCCTCGAAAGACACCAAGTTGGATTACGTTGAATTCTCGCACCCAGGCGGCAGTCTGGTTGCCAAGATCATTACCCCGAGCGTTGGCCAGAACGAGGCGCCGTTGATTCGTGAACAGGTGCTCGCGGAGTTCAGCAAAGCCACGCGCGGGAAGTCGTTCATCCTTGACCTCTCGCAAGTCTCGCTCGTGACCAGTTTGGGGCTCGGCATGTGTGTCGACCTCCGCAACTGCGCGGAGAAGGCGGGACTGAAGCCGGCCGTCTTTGGACTCAATCGTCATCTCTTGGATCTCTTCCGCCTCATGCGAATTGAACGTCTCTTCACCATTCTGTCGACCCGGCAAGAGTTCGACACAGCAATCGGGAAGTAATGATGCGAGCCATAGCCACAAGCACTTCGACCCCGCACCGCACTCGGACGAGCGCCCGCATGGCTGGGCTGGCCTGCATGACGGTGCTCACGGTGCTGAGTGTGTCAACCTCGGGCTGCTACCGCAATGTGGTCGGGGCGACCGGCACCGGATCTGACCACTACGACATCCAAGAGCCAAATATCGAAAAGGGCGAGAGCTTCTGGTCAGAACCAAAGCCCACCGAGAAGGTGCCGAACCGCTACACGGGCACCACTATTCAGAAAAACACGCGCCCCGCGCCGCAGCCGGCACCACCGACCCCACCGCCGCAGTAATAGCCGCCGTAGTAGCCACCGCGCCCCCTTTCCCGCCTATCATTTCCGACCTATGGGCATCGAAGCAGCACTCCCCGTCGACAGCATTCTCACCACCCAGCTGCAGCGCGTCGTCAATTGGTCGCGCCGCTCAAGTGTGTGGCCCATGCCATTTGCTACTGCCTGCTGCGGAATCGAACTGATGGCCACGGCATGTAGCCGATTCGACCTCGCGCGCTTCGGTGCCGAAGTCATGCGCTTCAGCCCGCGCCAATGTGACTTGATGATTGTTGCCGGTCGCGTCAGCGTTAAGACGCTTCCCGTGCTGCAGCGCATCTACATGCAGATGGCAGAACCGAAGTGGGTCATCTCAATGGGCGCGTGCGCGAGCACCGGCGGCGTGTTCGATACCTACGCCGTGGTGCAGGGCGTTGACCAGTACCTGCCCGTTGATGTCTACATTCCTGGTTGCCCGCCGCGTCCTGAGATGCTCATTGAAGGCATCATGGCGATTCAGCGCGTGATCGACAATGATCAGATTCCACGTGACCCCAACGGTAAGCGACTGCCGCTGCAAATTGCGCTGCAGCCCAACTACCGCCCACGCGTGCAGCCGGCGCCGGTCACGATCGGCGCGACCTAAGTCGCCCAACCAACGACGACCAGCGCTGCCGCAGTGCTTCTTCGGATACGCCCATTGACGCTGATATCTCGCGCCATTTACGACCTCGCAATCGGTGCTGGATCAATTCGGCATCCTGCGGCCGCGTGCGCATCAGTTCATTCATGATGCCCACCAGTTCGGCGCGTTCGTCGTGCTGCGGAGGCTCCGACCACGCTTCCGCTACCCCCGCGAACTTGGCAACGGTTGCCGCGAAGCGTGCGGCACGACGCCGATGTCTCACCACCGCGCGATGCACAACCTGAGCGACAAAGCTCCAGGCCTCCGGTGCGCTGCGCATCTCAAAGGAACCCTTTGCTGCGGCATAATCGACGCGGCGAAGGATTGTTGAAAATACATCGTCTGCGTCCACTCCTGGCGCGCGCCCCACTTCCGCACCAATTCGCCGCCGCAGCGCAGATTCGTTCTGCAGCATGAATTGCGCGATTTGCTCACGACCGGATGAACCGGATGCACGCGATGACCCTGACTCTGAGGCTGCAACTACCCCGCTCGTGGTGCTGTTGGTTTCCATGCTCTGACTGTGCGATGCGCTGCACGAGTACTCAAGCAGGATTGCCGACGGACGACACGCGAAGTTCTTATCGGGCTGCGGGGTCTGCCCCGGCGACTGGCGCAGGCGTGACTGCCGGGGTGGTCGCTGCCGTCGACGGGAATGCCCGCAACCGCAGCGCGAGCACCACCACCACTACCTGCAGAACGGCTGTTCCGACAGTGGAAATGACCACCTGCGGACGCGTCCAGTCGCCGATCGTCAAATAGAGGCACACATTTGCAATTGCAAACAGGCTCCACGTGAGGGCGGTGGTGCCGTCAGATCGTCCACTTCGCGCGAGCGAGAACAACTTCACAATCGTGGCGGCCGGAAAGATGATGGCGGGCACCCAGCCAACCATCGAAAGAATCTGCTGCAGTGAAGATGGATCAGTTTCGGTCATCGCAATGCTCCTGTGAATTCCGCAATGCGCGCCATGCCCTTGCGGAGGAGCGCCTCCTCCGCTGCAAAGGTGATGCGAATGTGATCTGCGGCGCAGTCGCCAAAGTCGCCGCCCGGTACGAGCGCTACATGCGACTCCAGGAGCAACGCTTCAGCAAAGCTCTGCGCGTCGGTGATGGCGCGGCCACCGGCTGATGTCAATCCCTTACATGCTGCAATCGATGGGAACGAATAGAACGCGCCCGTGGAACGCACCGAACGAAAGCGCGGTATGGCGCGCACGAGTTCATCAACCACTCCTGCGCGACGCGCAAACGCAACGCGCATTGCCTCAACCTGCGATGCGCTGCGCGGAGACAACGCTTCAACAATGGCGGGCATGAAGAATGCTGGAATGTTGTTGGTCATCTGCCCTTGCAGTTTGATGAGTTCTTGAATGAACCCACTGCTGCCGGGCGCACAGACGTATCCAATGCGCCAACCGGTCATGGCGAAGGCCTTGCTCATACCATTCAGGGTGATGGTGCGTTCGGCCATCGCGGGCAGGCTGCCAGGCGAGAAATGCTGCAAGCCGGGCTGAATTTCTGGATACACCAGTTTTTCGTAAATCTCATCACTCACTAACACCGCGCTGGGATGACGCGCGATCACCTCACAGAGGGCGCGAATTTCATCCGGGGTGTAGGTGATCCCGCACGGATTGGAGGGACTATTGAGAATCACCGCCACCGTGCGCGGCGTCATGGCGGCGGCCAGTTCTTCAGGCAGCACTTTGAATCCGCGCTCCATGGCGCCTGCTACTTCAACGCATCGTCCACCAGCAAGTTCGATGAGCGGTCGGTAGCTCACCCATGCTGGCGTTGGCAGAACGACTTCATCACCCGGATCGATGAGCGTCTGCAGAACCAGGTACAGCGCGTGTTTGGCACCGGCGGTGATGGATATGTGCTCAGCCTTGCACGGGATGCCGTTCTCGCTCCGGAGTTTCCCTGCGACGGCATTTCGCGCCTCAATGGTGCCTGGAGTGGCCACGTACTTAGTCAATCCGGCGCGGAGGCCTTCGATGGCAGCCTCTTTGATGTTGTTGGGCGTGTCGAAATCCGGCTCCCCTGTTCCGAAGGCAACTACATCGGCGCCCTCCTTCTTCAGAGCCGCTGCGCGAGCAGCGACAGCCAAGGTGGAACTCTCTTTCATACGGTGAACGCGCGAGGAAACCTTCATAGGGACCGGAGTCTATAGCGCATAAATGCTATTCGCTGAAGGCGTACACTCCCGAAATGCACTACGACGCCCACCAACCTGTACTGAGCGACCTCGAGGCGCGGATCACAACCATCCGCGACTCTCTTTAACTACCCAACAAAGGTCCTCGAGCGCGAACGACTGACAGCCAAGATGGAATCCCCGGAATTCTGGGGTGACCAACGTTCGGCACAGAAAACCATCGATCAACTTAAAATCGTGCGCGCGCAGATTGAGCCGCTCGAGTTGGTGATGCGCAAATTTGAAGACGCCACCGTCGGCTATGAAATGGCCAAGGAAGGCAACGATGCCGAACTCCTTGCCGAAGTGGATGAATCAATCCACCAGATGGTTGCGGACATGGACAAAGTGGAGGCGCAGAGTCTGCTCTCTGAGAAGCACGACCATCGCAACTGCTTCATCACCATTCAGGCTGGCGTTGGCGGCACCGAGGCCAATGATTGGGCCGAGATGCTGGAGCGCATGTACCTGTACTGGTGGAACACCATGGGCTTCAAAGTGGAAGAAATGCATCGACTTCCCGGCAGTGAAGTTGGGCTTGCCGAAGTGGTGTATCGCCTCAGCGGTCCGTTTGTCTATGGGTATATGAACTGCGAACGTGGCACGCACCGCCTGGCACGCGTGAGTCCGTTCAATGCAGAAGGAAAGCGGCAGACCAGCTTTGCGACACTGGATGTCACTCCAGAATTTGAAGACAACGGTTTGACCATTCCGGACAAAGATCTGGAAATCATCGCCTTCGTCCGCGCCAGTGGACCGGGTGGGCAGAACGTCAACAAGGTCGCAAGTGCCATCCGAGTGACGCATATTCCTACTGGTTTACAAGTGGTGGCCAGTACCTTCCGCGATCAATTGCAGAACAAGGCGCAGGCGCTAGCAGTGATGCGTTCCAAGCTGGAAGCACTGGAAGAGGAGCGTCGTCAAGCTGAATTGGACGCCGCAGTGGGCGGCAAGGTGGACCGCGGCTGGGGCACGCAAATTCGTTCGTATGTGTTCTATGACAACCGTGTCAAAGACCACCGCACCGGCTTTGAAATGATGATCCCGCAGCGCGTCTTGGATGGAGACATCGGCGGATTCATTGACGCCGAACTGAAACGCCGCCGGGCCGAGCGCGAGGAAGCCCCTGTATGAACCCGCGTCCCGCTGCTGATCGCGCCGCGGGCTCGCGTTGGATATTGATAGGTGCTGTAGCCGGTGGTCTGTTCGGCGTTGCTGTGATGGCACGCTTGATTCCACAGCACCGCATGATCGACTACCCAGGTGTGGACCAGGTGATTCGGTCGGTGAGCCCGATGGCCAATGCAGCACTGTTTCTTACCGGCGGCCTCTTGGGGCTCGCGGGTTCTATGGCTCGCAAACGAAGCGCCCTGCTGCCCTTTCTTTCAGGGCTCTCATTCTCGGCACTCATGGCGTTCGTACTGACGTTCTGGATGTATGCCGAAGTGAACGAGAGTGACGTGGGGCGCACCGACCTTGAGGGCAACCAGCAATCGATCGCTGCCGCACTTCATGCGTCGGTGGATGATCGACTTGCTGCGGCGGCACAGTTGGGCGCACGATCAAACGCCGCACCGAACGATGAGTGGCTCGCTGCCGCACGAACCTTTACGGTTGACTTTCGTGGAACAATCGCGCTTGCGCTCCTGACTACCCAGGGAGAAATTGAACCCAGCTCAACCGTTCCACCGGAACAGGCTGATCGACTGAAATCGAACCTCGGAGGTATCGCCGCAGATGCGCGCGCCGGCGACCGAGCAATGACTGCTCACGGAACGCATGTCATCATGGCCACGCCGGCATCCGGCGGTCGCGTGTTGGTGGCGCTTGTCGATGCCGCCGCCCTTGTGCAGCCGATCACCGCTGGAATTGCCCCTGACCTGGCGCTAACGGTCAACATCAGTGGCCCAGGAAGTGAACGCGTCATCATCGAAGGTTCGGCGCGGGGAGTGGCCATTCTTGACCCTCCACCGGAGTGCACCTTTGGAACCGCTGGACTGCTGTGGACGGTGCAACTGCGCCCAACCAGCGGATGGATTGATAGCCACCATCACCGCGCGAACACCATTATCTTGCTTCTCGGCGCCATTGCATCACTCGCGTGCGCCCTGGCGATCCGTGCAGTTTCCACAGAGATGCGCGCGCGCGTCACACGGGAACTTGCCGAACGTGCTGCTCAAGGTGCCGTGGCCCGTGCACGCATCAGCGCACATGCGCGCGATGCAATCTCCCAAGAAGCGAGCCATGTCATCCGCGCGCGTATCCGCGAGACCGCCCGCGCACTTGATGCCGCTACGGATCCGCGCGGTACCGATGTCTCCCGTAGCGAGGCACTACAACGCATCGGTGCCAGCCTCACGCACGCCGAAACTGAAGTAGCAGCGCTGCTAGAGTCCACCCCACAGACACGAGTTGCCCGTGCTGAAAAAGCAGCCGAAATTGACCACCACTATGCATCTGCGGTGCTTGAGTTTCCGGGCGGACCCACCGTACCGCTCAGCGAATCCGTCTCGGCGGAAGACATCGCACAGATCCAGCGTGAACTTGGTTCAAGCACATTTGCCGTCATTACAAGCGACAACCCGATGAGCATTCCCTGCTCCGCGCACGCCAATATGCTTCGGCGCAGCGTCTTGGCACTGGAGTTGCGTAATGCGAACCTGGTCCATCGCCCTGTCATCGGGCGCAGTACGGATGGCCAGTGGTCTGAGAACGGATTTGCCATCGCTGCAAGTATTGGCGAAGCAGATGCCCTGTCAGAGATTCACGCGCAACGTGCCTACTACTGGTTTAACGGATCATCGTTCTTCATTCATGGAATGACTCCTGAACATGCCGCGATTCGCCTGCCGCGGTCGCACTCAGAATCGCGCGCATCGTGACAACGGAACTGCCCGAAGTATCGCTCTTGCATCAAGTAGCTGCCGGCGAGCCTGGGGCTATGGATAAATGCATGGACCGCTTCGGTGGATTGGTGTGGTCACTCGCGCGACGTCTTGCACTCGGCGGCTCCGATGCAGACGATGCCGTGCAAGAGATCTTCATTGATGTCTGGAGGAGTGCCGCACGGTTCAACCCAGAGATTGCCAGCGAGACAACCTTCGTTGCCATGATTGCTCGACGGCGTCTCATCGATCGCGGTCGGCGGCGGCAACGACGCATTGATGCCTCTACTTTGCCTGACGCGCTTCAGCCCGCTGCAGCACCGATTCCCGATGCGCCGGAGCGCGATGACGACGCAGGACGCGCCACTGCTGCGCTTGAGAAATTGCGCCCCGAGCAACAACAGGTGCTGCAGTTGGCGATTTACCACGGCTGCTCGCACGAAGAAATCGCGCGCTCCACCGGACTGCCGCTCGGAACAGTCAAGACTCATGCGCGCCGAGGCCTGATACGGCTGCGAGAGATCTTGGAGTCAGAGGGCGCACTGACCGAAGGTCACACTGGTGCCGCCGTCGCCAGAAAAACGGCAGATGCGCATGCCAAGTTGACAAAAAAACCCGAATAACTTCGCGAAGATCACCTCCCGCGCCCAACCTGCGTGCGGCTCACGGGTAAACCTCTGACCTTCACATGCTGACCTCCTACCTCTCCGCGATCGTCGCGGCCGCGCTCAGTGCCGGCCCAACCACCACGCCCGATGCCTCCATGCTTCGCTACCCGGACATCGGCCGCGAAGACATCGTCTTTGTCTATGCGGGCAACTTGTGGCTCGTACCCAAGACAGGTGGTATGGCTCGTCCCCTCACCACTGCAGCGGGTGCTGAAGTCATGCCCCGCGACATCTATGTCATCCCCACCGTCGGCGGCTCACCAGAGCGCGTCACTCACCATCCAACAGGCGAACTGATGAATGAGTGGACCCCCGATGGATCGCTGCTCTTCAGCGCCAGCGGCATGGAGGGCATTGCCCGCGCTGGTCGTCTGTACAAAGTGAAGGAAACCGGCGGACTGCCAGAGGCAATGCCCGTCCCGTACGGAGCGAACGGCACGATCAGTCCCGATGGCGAGTGGCTGGCATACACCCCGCACTCCATCGATACGCGAACGTGGAAGCGCTACCGCGGCGGCATGCAAACGGATGTGTGGGTCTACAACCTCCGCAGCAACGAGGCGAAACGCGTCACTGACTACGAAGGCATCGACACGCTGCCCATGTGGGGCGGCACCACGCTCTATTACTTGAGCGACAACACCACCGACCCGAAGGCGCCGCACAAACTCAATATCTGGTCATGGGATTCCAAGTCCGGCACCACCAAGCAAGTCACTTCGTTCACTGACGAAGACATCAAGTGGCCCGCCATCGGCGACGGCGAGATTGTCTTCCAAAAAGGCACGAAATTGATGGTTCTTGACCTCGGCTCGGGAAAGTCCCGCACCGTAGAGGTGAAGATCCCCGGCGATCGCCCAACCATTCGCACGCACACCGAAGATGTCAGCGACGAATTGCAGGGCTCAAGCATCAGCCCGAGCGCCAAACGCGTGGCAGTCGCCGCACGCGGCGATATCTGGACCGCGCCAGCAGAGAATGGCGTTCCACGCAATCTCACCCGCACTGATGGAATTGCCGAGCGCACTCCAGCGTGGAGCCCAGACGGAAAGTGGATCGCCTACTTCGACGATTCCACCGGCGAGTACGAGCTGTGGGCGATGCCTGCCGATGGCAAAGGCGAGAAGAAGCAACTCACCAAGGATGGCGGACCATTTAAGACCAACATCCAGTGGTTCCCTGACTCAAAGAAACTCATCTACCAAGACAAGACTGCAACGGCGTACTTGGTGGACTTTGAAACCGGCGACCGCAAGACGATTGACAAGGAACCATGGGACGGCGCCCTTGACATCAGTATCAGTCACGACGGCGCATTCCTTGCATACACCAAGTCACTGCCAGAGCGTCGCACCGCAAGTGTTTGGATCTATGACGTGGCCAAGGGCGAGAGCCACGAGGTCACGAGCGGCGAATTCAATGACAACAATCCAACATTCGATCGCGCTGGCGACTGGTTGTATTTCACCAGCCAGCGCGGCTTCGGCAAGGCGGAATACGGTGAGTTAGACGAGACCTGGGTCTACCAAGACACGGTTCGTGGCTACGCAGTGCCGCTTCGCAAGGATGTAAAGAACCCATGGCTCCTTGAAATTGACGAGGAGAAGGGTAAGGACGCCAAGAAAGACGACAAGTCCGACGACAAGAAGGACGAGAAGAAGGACGAAGCCAAGCCCGATGGCGCTGGCCCCGGACAAGGTCCGCCAGCTGGTGATCGCCCGCGTCGACGCCGTCCGAGTGGCGAAATTCAAGACGAGCCGAAGCCTGCTGAGCCAAAGCAAGACGAGAAGCCCGCGACCCCAGCTGCAGCCACGGCGCCTGCCGCCACTGGCCCTGCTGGTACTTGGAACTGCACCACCAAGGAAGGTGAAACGGCGTTGACCTTCACGCTCGTGGTGACGCTCGGCGATGCCGGCGCTGCCACCGCAAAGTTCACCTCCGAGAAGCAGAACGGCGAACTCACCGGGCACTGGGACGCCGAGGCGAAAAAGCTGACGCTCACCGGGAAGAACGACGCAGGTACCGACAAGGAGATGTCCTACGCGCTTGAAGCCACCGTGGATGGCGACGCCATCACCGGCAACGGCACTGCCACCGGTAAGGACGGCGAGACCAAGTACGCCTTCACCGGCACGCGCGCTCCAGCAGACGCCAAGAAGGATGAGAAGAAGCCCGAACCAAAGAAGCCGATGACTATCGACTTTGATGGCTTCGAAGGGCGCGTCATTGAACTACCGCTTGGAACCACCCGGATTGGCGGCATGGGCGTGAATGACAAGAACCAACTGATCTTCAGCCAAGGCGGCCAGATCAAGTTGTTCGATATCAAGGACAAGAAGAAGGAAGTCAAGAAAGTTGCTGACGGCGGCGGCTTCCAACTCACTGCTGATGGCAAGAAGTTGCTCTCTGGATTGCAAATTCTGGATGCGTCCGCTGGCGCCACTGGCAAGGCCATTGTCACGCAGCCGATGCTGAAGGAAATCAATCCGAAGCATGAATGGAAGCAAGTGGTCAAGGATGCATGGCGCATCTTCCGAGACTATTTCTATGACCCGCACATGCACGGCGTTGATTGGAACGGCGTCGGCGAGCGCTACTTGGCGATGGTGGACGACGCCAACAGCCGCGAAGATGTCAGCTACATCATCAGCGAGATGATCAGCGAACTCAACGTTGGTCATGCCTACTACAACGGTCGTGACGGTGCCGGCGGACCAAACGTCAGTATCGGAATGCTTGGCGTTGACTGGGAAGTTGCCATCGGACCAGACGGCAAGAATGTCTATCGCTTCAAGCACTTGGTAGCGGGCGCGCCTTGGGATGTTGACGCGCGCAACCCACTCCAAGAACTTGGCGTCAATGTCAAGGAAGGCGAATATCTGTTGGCTGTCAACGGACTGCCCGTGAATGGAGCCAAGGATCCATGGGCCGCATTTGAAGGCATGAGCGGCAAGACTGTTGAACTCACCATCGGTACCAATCCGGTGATGGACGACAAAGTGCGCCAAGTGGTCGTCAAGCCAATGGGAGGCGAAGACAACCTGCGCTACCGCGATTGGATCGAGGCGAACCGCCGCTATGTGTCTGAGAAATCCGTCGGCAAGGTTGGCTACATCTATGTGCCGAGCACAGCGATCGACGGTCAGTCTGACTTGGTGCGTCAATTCCAAGGCGAGCAGTTCAAGCAGGCGCTCATCATTGATGATCGTTGGAACAGCGGCGGGCAAATCCCATCGCGCTTCATTGAGATGCTGAATCGCCCGGTCACCAACTACTGGGCGCGCCGCGACCAGCACGATTGGATTTGGCCCGGCAATTCTCATAACGGTCCGAAGGCAATGCTCATCAACGGGCTTGCTGGCTCGGGCGGCGACATGTTCCCATGGCTCTTCCGTCACGAGAGGCTTGGGCCGCTCGTCGGCACACGCACGTGGGGCGGACTCGTCGGAATCAGTGGCAATCCTGGAATGATCGATGGCTCGAGCGTCCGCGTCCCAGTCTTTGGCTTCTATGAGAAGGACGGCACATGGGGCATCGAAGGCCACGGCGTCGATCCAACGGTCGAGGTGCTTGATGATCCTGGCGTCATGAAGGGTGGACCGCACTTTGGCGGCGTTGACCCGCAGATGGACAAGGCGGTTGAACTGCTGCTTGCTGAGCTCGCACGCGCGCCATTTACCCCCCCGACTCGCCCGGCGTACCCAAACCGCTCCGGATTTGGAATTAAACCTGAAGATAAATGAGTAACCCCGGTACCGTGTGAGGATGGATCGCCGTTCGGCCATCATCACCGGTCTCGGCATCATGGCTTCGGCATCGCTCGCGCGACGCGGCGGGGCTGCCGCTTGGATGCGGCGCGATGCGGCACCGCCGAGTATTCCAGGCGATCCAGTGCTGCGCCTTGCATCACTCGGACCGTCGGAGCAAGTCGGCGGGCTTCCAACGGCGCCCACATGGTTCGGCGACAGTTTTCCGTCGAACGCCTTGCCATTCCACGCGTGTGAAAATTGCGATGGCCCCGGTGCCGCGCCAAGCGAGCACGTTGATGTTGCGATCATCGGCGGCGGACTCTCTGGCCTGGCCACTGCGCATGCGCTGCGTCACCGCAACGTGGTGTTGATGGACTTGCGGCCACGAGTTGGCGGCAATGCGATGGGCGAGTCGTGGCGTTCACTCCGTTGGAGCATGGCGAGTGCATACTTCATGGCGCCCGACCGTGGCAGCGATCTCGACACGCTGTACCGCGATCTTGGTATCGATCATCACGTCCGCGTTGATGACACGCCTACCACGTTCGCGTGGAAAGAAATGATCACTCGCGAACTGCTTGGCACGAACCCAAGCGCCGCCGAGCGTGATGGACTCGCTCGCTACCAAGCGGCTGTCGCATTTCATGCAGGGCGCGGCTACCCGGATATTCCGTTCACTGGTGCACCCGGGCCGAATGTGGCCGCGCTTGATGACATGA
The DNA here is from genome assembly GCA_026386795.1 of Planctomycetota bacterium. Taxonomy (GTDB): domain Bacteria; phylum Planctomycetota; class Phycisphaerae; order Phycisphaerales; family SM1A02; genus UBA966. The sequence continues at coordinate 2,986 of JAPLMU010000014.1, read as the reverse complement.
CATTTCGGGCTCACATCGAATCCGTCTGCGGGACCGTACCGCCGCGACTGAGCTATGCGCTGCAGGCGTACTGCGCATCAAGCTTTGGCGTGGGCACTGATGAGGTGAACGCCGCTGCTGGATGGAACTTCGTTGCTGCCGAAGAGTTTGGCCGTTGGGTGCTCCCTGGCGGAAATTCTGCGCTGGCTCGCGCGCTGTGGAAACAGTCTGCGCGCACGCCGCACTCAGGCGAACATCACCACGAAACACAGCCTGTTGGCGTCGACTTTCGTCCGCAGTGCACCGCCACAGATATTGAACGCGCGAAGGACGGCGCCGTCATCCGTTGGCGCGATGGCGCTGGCACAGTGCGTCGCCTGCACGCGCGTCATGTGGTGTGCGCCGGCTCCAAGCACATTGTGAAGTACATGATTCCGTGGCTCGCTGAAGACGACAAAGAAAAACTGCAGGCAATGCAGCAAGTGCAGTCCGTGCCGTACCTGGTAGCAAATGTGATTCTGTCGCGACCCGTTCCGGCAAATTTCTACGACCTCTTCGTCGCTGGCGGTTCCACATTTCCGATGGACAGCACCGAGTTCGAAGCCACTCCTGTGATCACCGATATGGTGAACGGTTCGTACGCTGGCGCTGATGGCCAAGTGGGTTCCGTGCTGACCATGTACTGGCCACTCCCGTGGCATACTGCTCGCTTTGCAATTGTTGATCCCGCTTCATGGCGCACCTGGGCCGCGCGCGGATCAGAACAAATTGCCGCTCTGCTTCCACTGCTCGGTCGATCGACTGATGACGTTCTGCAGGTTCGTTGGACACGATGGGGTCACGCCATGCCGGTTGCCACTCCGGGTTGGTACGCCTCAGGCGCGCCGGAACTTCTGCGCAGGCCGCTCAACGGTTGCGTGTGGTTCGCCAATCAAGACAACTGGCTGCTGCCAGCCGTGGAGACGTGTCTCCTGGAAGGTCGCAGCGTTGCCGCGCAGATCAATGCAGCACTCGGATAAGAACTGACTTGCACACGCCGCACTTAACGCGGTTGTGCAACGTGGTCACCCGAATCGCTGTACTCAGTGCCGCGAATACCCTCGCCCGCCCAGCGGTCATAGGTGCCCCAGCCACCGTGACCCGTCGGAGACGAGTAGGGACCGGCGTTCGGCCCCAAGTTGTTGCCAATCTGCGTGCCCGAACCCCAGTACGCGCCCGGATTAGCAAACTGCTGAGGTGGGTGGAATCCGTTGGGACGCGCCAGAGGTGAATACCCCCAGTTTCCGCCAAGGTCTGAGCCCATGCCGTTCCAACTGCGGTACGCCGCAGCGGGATATCCGTACTCATTGCCGGGGCCACGGAACGCCGCGGGCGCATCGCCAGCCGCGCCTTGGAACTGCTGATTGATGGCCTGCTGATTCTCAGTGGCCGCCTCAGGAGAAGCATCGCGTCGCGAGCCTTGATTGGCCGCGCTGCGGATGCCGGTCTGCCCCGCATTCGCCATGGAGCCGCGCGCTGCTGGCCATGAACGCTTGTCGATCGGCTTGTTCCGCTCGGCATTGCGCTTGGCTGCATCGGTCAAACCTTGCTTCTGCCAATCGGAGTGATTGTCTGCCCAGCGGTTGTAGTACGGGTGCCACTGATTCATCCACCAGCCCCAGTGATTCCAACCCCACCAGTTGTTCATGCCGTAGCCCCAGCCGACGTTCCAGCCGGAGCACCAACCCCATCCGCCCCAACCGTCGCCGGTGAGGTACATGGGATTCACATCAGCGCTTCCATAGAACGCGTAGTCATCGTTCGGATCATCCGGCGGCGAGAAGGTTCCGGTCTGTGCGTCGTAGGTTGCATCGCTGCCGTACGTGGTTGGGTACGCGCGGTACGCGCTACCAGCAGGTGCTGAATACACACGACCCGTTCCGTACACCGGCGTTCCGTCCATCAAATACGTGCCCAGGTATCCAGGTGAAAATCCAAACGTCACCGTGTCCGGCGTTGCGCCAAAGACCCACACGTAGGTGCATGCGTACACCGGGCATGAGGTGGGGAGCGCGTAGATCGCACCCGGAACGGTCTCAGCGAGCGCCCACGGCCCGGTGACGGACGGCGCCATGAACCATGCACCCGAATCGCAGCAGTATGTCTTGCCATCAAACATCAGAACTGGCTGCGAAGCGCCCGGCAACCACTTCACTGACGAGCCTTCGATTGACTGCCACGCCGTGTTGCCATCTGGCATGCCACCAGCAACGGAGAACTTCGGCTGCGCACCGGCGCGGTTGAGGGTGACGGTGCGAATCTCGCGAGCGGCAAGCGTCGCCTCATTGGCTTCATCAGTACCAGGCACTGCAGCGCGTGCGCCGTCGTAACGCTTGGTGTGAGGCAGACCCGCAAACTGCGCCGGCACCGCGCCGGGTGACACCGCGCTCCATGCGCCCGTGCCAAGCGAAGCGGTCATGAACCATCGCCCAGCAGCCAACACGTAGAACGAATTGCCATCGATGGTCAGCAGAATGCTGTTGGTGTTGTTGACGCACTGCACGCCGGGACCGGCATTACCAAGTACTGGTGGACCATCAATGGAAACCAACACGGTTGGCTTGGTGGCAACCATCACCGTGGCAGGCTTGAGTGCGGGCGCCTTGACCAGTGGCGGCATCGCGGACACCGCCTTCGGCAGCGCAGGTGCAGTGCCGAGTGCAGCCACTACATCAGCCGCCGGCGGCGCGGACGCAGCCACGTATCCAGTCTCCATGACCGCGGACGAAACCCACGCTCCACCAACGCGCGTCCACCACGAGCCGTCCTTTGACTTGAGCAACACCGAAGCGGTGTTCGTCACCATGGTCCATCCGGTTGCGCCAAGCGGAGCCATTCGCGGCGCGCCGTCGACGGCAATGAGCACGGTGGGCTGCTGCGTCAGGGTGATTGCAGGCACATCCGTCACAACCCCTGGCGTTGAACTGCCGCGCGCATTCACCAGCCGCATGTTCTGCAGCAAGATGGG
>JAPLMU010000150.1 GCA_026386795.1 Planctomycetota bacterium | reverse complement strand
TTGCTACATCAAAGTGTTCCGATGTTGCCATGATGGGTGGCACCGATCCATTGCTCGGATCAACCCAATCGATAGCCATCGCCATGGCGCGCTCGCCAAAGTCCCGGGGCGAGGGGGCAAAGCTGAGTCCACCGCCGTCAGCAACATAAGCAACATGCAGACCAATGGGAAGTGGCACTGCGTTTGCCTCAATCCACTCCGCAATCCCTGTGTCATCCGTGACAAATGCATTGCTCGTTGGCATCTCTAATCCTGCGTAACTCAACACCAACAGGATGTCCGTATCTGTACGCCGCGCCTCTACAAAGTTCTTCAGTTGCTCAAAGTTCGGCACTAGCTCCGTCGCCACAAGCCGGTGGGGTCCCCAGTCACCTCCGCGTACCTGCGCCATTTCCGCCCGCCCCGTCGCACTGTCCATCCCGACCGCCGAAATGCGTCGCGGGTTGCCATCCTTCGCTTCGGGTAACGCTTCTCGAACGGCAGCAAGCGGAAGAATCTCAGCAATCCCCGCCACATTCAATTGTCCGTCATATCTATACCGAGCGGGCGGCTCATCAATCGAAACGAACACCACCCGCGGTCGCTGAAGCCCGGTGAAGCTGCTAGCAATCTGCGCATTCGCCTCATCGTCCACCGCTATCAATACGTCAGGATCAAAGCGCGCAACGGCACGTCGTGCAGATGCAACCGCCACTGATTCAGACTCTTGCTGCAATTCATCGCCCATGTAGTGCCACTCCACTGACACTGGTAGTCGATTGCGCAAGAGTTCACTACGAATACCGGCGTCCACTTCACTCGCCCACGGTGCATTGGAGCCCATGCTCTGCAGCACCATGATGCGCGGCTTCGATGCATTGAACATGGTGAGCAGCCCAAGCGACACCGCCAGGAAAGCGCCCGGAAGAATGATTCGCCAGTGTTTGGTCATTGCAATTCCAACCACTTCCAATATGGAATAGAGAGGAACGCTACTGCCACCCGCGCTGCATTCATGCACTGGTTATAGCGCGTAAATTGGACACGATCGATCACCTCCGTCTGCCCCTTTGATGCCGCTTGCATCCATACTGAACTCTGATAGGGGAAGAACCAGATATCACTGAACAACGCTGCTAGGAAGATGCAGATCCATGGATTGATGTGGTTCGCTTCTGCTACTGGAATCAGAATGACCGCAGAAATGAGCGCGCTTGCGGCGATCGGCAGTCCAATTCGCAGTGCAACCGTAATGACCAGCGCCGCAAGTACAAAGAGTTCGATGCTGCCATCAATGAATCCAAGATGCCCAGACACTACCTTGGCAATCAATGCATCTACCTTTAGGTAACTCATGATTCGCACTAGGCCATCAATACCTAAAAGAAAGAACACCATTGGCCAATCAAGTTGCTTTCGAAAGTCCATCTTTCCTAGGCTGCCGCACACCAAGAGTGTCACCAGCACGCAGCCGGCGATCCACGAAGGTTGCACATGATGCAGTGAGACCGTAGCCGTTCCTGCCAAGAACGCAACGAACGATCCAAGCGCCAGCCATTCAGCAAATCCAAGCGGTCCCAGCAACTGAAGTTGCTCGCGAATGCGTTCCTTTGGAAGGGGATTCGGATTCTCTGCAGGCAACAGCCAGCGCATGAAGAGAAAGTGAAACCCAACAAGTCCCACCATTGCAACGCCAGCCGCAACAAGCCAGAACAATCCACTGAATTCGTGTTGTGCCTGCACAGAAAGTAAGTTGAGGGTGGCAATGCTTGACGGCTTACTGGTTGCCATCATGGGCGAAAAGAGAAGTGCACCGGAAAGCGTGGCTGCCATCAGCGCCGTCAGTGCCGTGCTGCGAGGCGGCAAGCGAAGGCCATCAACCATGTCACGGTACAGGGGCAGCAGAATGGAAAAACGACTGTTTCCTGACGGAACAATCGGCGAGAGCGCCATGCCACCAAGCAGCATGGATGTCTGCTGCCAGAATGGGCGATCAGGAAGTCGCGCCAGCACCCAGAGCATCACTCGGTAACTCAGACCAGACGACGCGATGGTTGAAGCCAACGCAAAGACGCCGATCATGGTCATCAAACTCGGCGAGGCAAACCCACCCAGCGCCACTGTTGGAGGCGCAAGCCCAACAAAGAGCGTGGCCACGATGGCAATGATGGGCGGAATGAACTCATCGACAATGGCAAAGAGCCACATGACTACCACCATCCCCAAGATGGCTGCAAACAGTGCGCTCTGCGTGGTCAATCCACCGGACACGCATCCAAAGTAAATCCCTGCAGGCAGCACGATCGCTGCTATCCAACCGCCAATCTCGCGTCCGTTGAGCGGACTCCACTTGGTTCCAGCGGCGCCCTTCCCGACCCCGCCACCGACCGCTTC
>JAPLMU010000106.1 GCA_026386795.1 Planctomycetota bacterium | reverse complement strand
CCCTGCGCGAACAATTCACGATTCGGCGGGGAGACGCGCCGCTGCGGGTCCAACTTGTCGGTGGCCTCAAGGTTGAGGAGTGTCTCCAGGCTGGAAACAATGGCGAGCGTGGCTGCAGCCATGTAGATCTTTGGGTTACCGATCTGCGTGAAGTCCGGGAGCCGGAAGATGCTGTCCCACCCTTGGCCCTCCGTCCCCAAGACTGGCACTGAGACCAAGTGTGAATCTTCGATCGCCCACGACGATCCGGTCATACGGAGTATCTCGCTCACGGCCACACCAAGAAGTACAGCGGCGAGCGGCGCGGGGAACAGGGATTTCTTGAGGCGACTCCTATTCCAGAAGAGCAGCAAGGCGACGCACAGCAGGCCGATCATTGCTGAGCCAAACACGAACCGGTTCAGCACATCTGCAATTCCCGTCAGCGTGTTCCGCCCGTCTTCCTGTACGAACGACATATCGCCTTCGTAGTCCACGTCATGACCAAGAAGATGTGGGACCTGCTTCAAGATGAGGATGACGCCGATAGCAGCCAAGAGGCCCTTGATGACGTTGTTTGGCAGGTAGTTCGCCACGGCACCTGCACGGAGCATGCCAAAGACAATCTGCAGGACTCCGCTGATCGAAACCGCTAGAAGAAACGCTTCGAACGATCCAAGGATCTGCATCTGCGACAGCACGATGGCGGTGAGGCCTGCCGCGGGACCCGAAACGCTGACATGCGAACCGCTGAACAGACCAACAACGACACCACCGATGATGCCGGACAAGATGCCCGCGATGATGGGCAAGCCAGAAGCATGTGCGATGCCAAGGCACAGAGGCAGGGCAACAAGAAAGACCACGACGCCAGCAAGGACGTCGCGGCCGATGGATGGAGAAGTACCGGGTGTAGAAATACTGGTGTTCATAACTGGATCGCGGGAGGTGGACGCGGGACAATACAGCGTATTTGTAAAGGGCGGATTGCTTGGTCTAACGAGCACATGGGGGGGCGGCACTGTGCAATGGTTTCGGGATTTGCTGATCGCGCGCACTCGAACCATTGACGAATGCAAGGCGAAGGGGATTGCCCTACCGAAATGACCACCCCGGCCCACCGCACGGTGACCGAGGGGTGGTTCCACCGCTCAGCGAAGTTAGCGAACGATCCTTCAGCGATGCTGATGAGTTCGCCGAACCTCACACACTCTGCTTGCCCGCAAATACCCGCGCCGGATCGACCACGCGTTTTACTTCTTCGAGCCGCGCGAGGTTCGCGCCCCAGTACGCGCGGCGCCAGTCCCGTAGACCGGCATCGGCGTAGTTGACGTAGGCGCCCGATCCAAGGCCCGGCCGTGCGGCGTCGATCGTGGCGCGTACCCATGCGCGGTTCCGGGCGTCAAGATCGGCGCGATCGGGCTCCCACTCAGCGGCAACCTCGGCGATGAAGCGCGCGCCGCGGTGGGCAAAGGCGGTCGCATCGGGCGCAACGCTTGCGACCGCACCGCCAAGGGCATTGCAGATGAGCATTGCCGTTCCCGCGCACCCGCCTGGTCGCACGCGTTCGCTGAATGCGGCAGAAAGCGCATCGATTGCCTCTGGATGCGCGACACCATCAGCAAGCGCCGAGGCGTTAGAAGAACGCGGACCCGATGCGCGGAGTACATGACGAGCAGCGGGCGGCGTGGACGCCGAGCTACGTTCGGAGGTCGGCGCGATATTTACGGCCGCGCGCAGCGAACGCACGAGTGCGTCGCGCGCTGTCGCGCTGCGCTCAGAGTGGACAATCACCCGCACCTGCGAATTCTCGGCGCTTCCGGAGGTGATCCATACCAGGCTTGAGGACGCGCCTGCGGGCAACGCGTCAATCCAACGAGACCATGCCGCAAGTACTGCAGGCCCTGCATCGAAACTCCAGCGAACGGTGGTCGAGTGAACGGGCACCCACGGTCGGTGCCGGAACGTCATGCGCGTCACCACGCCAAATCCGCCGCCTCCACCGCGCAGCGCCCAGAAGATGTCCGAATGCTCACGCGCGCTTGCGAGCACGATGGATCCATCGGCAAGCACTAACTCCACCTCCTCAAGCACATCGATCGCAAGACCATGAACACGCGACAGAGCGTTGAAGCCACCGCCAAGCGTGAGGCCCGACATGCCCACAGACGCACACGAGCCGAGCGTCATCGTTCGGTGGTCCATCCGGTGGTAGAGCGCAGCACCGAGTGGTCCGTTGCGAACACCGCCACCAACCTGCACCGTGCCGTCTGTGGCGCCAGACTCGATGGTGGAAATCCCGGAGAGATCAAGCACCACGCCATCGCCAGTTGAGTCACCCACGAAACTGTGCCCGCCCGAACGCACCGCCAAGGGCACGCCTTCGGAACGAATCCAACGCACGGTGGAGGCCACATCGTCAGCAGTCTGGGCATGCACGACCGCCGCTGGCGACGCGCGCACACACCCGTTCCAACTAGCAGTGAAGCTGCCGTACCGCGGATCGCCGGGTTGAGAGACGGGACACCGAACCGTCGAGACGAGCGGATGTACAGGTGCACGCGTTGCTGGCGAACTCGCGCGGTCCACTTGACCACCACCGCGCGCGATGCGCGGCGCAACAAACGGGAATGCCGCGGCTGCACCGAGCAGAAACAACGCACGCCGTCGATCGCACTCCGTTTTCACCCAGCGGCCTGCTTCGGCTTCGCGGGAAACCAACGCACCCGTGCAGCCTCGCGGCCCAAGGGTGTTTCGCCGCAACGTCGTACCAACGACTTGTAGAAGCGGTCCGCTGCGGGCGGGTCTCGGTACATCAGCCAACGCCCGCCCTCACAGAGCGCGGCTGCGGTGGCAGGCGAGTTGTCGGGCATCAGCCGTGCGGCTTGCCACGCGAGGTCCGCCGCGTAGTAGCGATAGTGGAAGCGTTGCGAAGGCACCGCGCCCGAAGTCTCCACTCGGCGCAGTTCGTCTGCGGTGGCATAGACCAGCACCCGATCGGTGAGTAGCCGACGCAACCGGCCCAAGTCTGGTCCACCACCGTTGCCCTCGTTGTAATGGCCATCCGGCCAGTGCTCGGTTCCCATGAGTTCCATTCCACTGCCGCGGGCAATGCGTGCGGCAGTAAGGAGCGCGGCGGCGCGCGCATCGGCGGAGCACGCTATATCGTTTCCCGCGGCGAGCAATCCACGGAATTGCGCCAACTCTGTGCGATGCCGAGCAGGCATGTAGTCAAGCGCCTCAGTCAGCCGACCTGCGCGCACGAGCCGGCGTGCCAGAAGAAAGCGCAGTTCTCCTGCTGCATTCAAATCCTTCTGCCATGCGCTCCGAGGCGCCTGTGCTTCCGGCAGGTGTCCATCGGCCAGCGAATCGACAAAGCAGCGTAACTCATCCTCGTCCAGCACTCGGTCGGCTAGGTAAGCGGCATCCTTCCACTCGTGCGCGGCGATGAACTCTTCCAACGCGTCCGCAAAGCGTCCGGCGCTCATGAGCAGTGCGCCGAGGCGACCGCGCGCGCATGCGCGCCTTGAGGGCGGCGAGTACCGCGATTCCCGCCAGTACTCCTTTCCATCATCGGTCGGCATCGCCGCCACCAAGTCACGCATTGCGAGCGTGGCTGCGCCGTGGTCGCCCGTGCGCACCGCAGCCTGCATGCGGAGCCACGGGAGCAGATCCGAGTCCGGTGCAGCCATGGCCACCCACCGCGCGGCAAGCTCGTCGGACCCATATTCCGTGGCGAACCAAGCCAACATCGCTGCCTCCGATGGATCGACCGAGGAAACCTCCGCCAATGCATTGCACCACGCAAAGCGGAATTCACTTGTTGGGCACTGGTCAGGTCGCGCAGATGGGTCCCCGCCAGCCAGCGCCCATGCGGTGAGAACGCGCCGCATGAGCGGGTCGCGTGCGTATCCGTTGAACGCGCGGGGAGAACCAGACGCGGCCTTCCATGCGGCAACGTTCAGTGATGCGAAGGCGGTTGGATCGCCCGCCACGTACTGCTCCATATAGAGAGCAACGGCCCGCACCATGTCGCCAGTATCAAGTTCGGCGCGCGCCTCCCAGCCGAGACTTGCGTTCGCGAGGCCAAGACCATCTGAATAGCCCTCGGCCGCAAGGTCACGGGTGTAGCGATACCAATGCTTCGCTTCTGCTGGTGCCGTGCGCTGGTAGGAGCGTCCGATCATGAACGCCGCCCACACAGTTCGCCATGGGCGCGATTCCGGCGGCAGCGCAAGTAGTTGCTCCCACAGTTCGCGTGCGCGCGCCGCATCGCCGGCCTCCAAGGCCGTGCGACCGTCGAGATACAGACCGAACTCCTCGAACTGCCCATTTCGGGGGTCGCTCGGCAGCAGTGAAGTCCCCGCACCGGTCAGCACATGTGCCGCACGCACATCCGAGATATCATCGCGCTGCACCGGGCGACGGAAGCTCGCCGAGCCGATAATCGTCCATGAGGAGACGCTCAGAGCCGTAGTAAAGTGATAGTGAATCGTCGTCTTGCGACTCCTGCACGGTGTTACTCACCGTTGACGATGGGCTCCCCCACAGCGCGCGCAAGAGCCGCCGGGACGATGCCAACCCGATGGCGACACACACGACCCCCAGCAGGGCCATGACCACCGCCGTCCGCCCCCAAGAAACCCACCCAAAGATGTGAAATCCCCCGCCCTGTTGCTGTTCCATGGTTGTCCCTCCTGACATTCTTACGGCTGCGCATCCTGCGCGGCACGGAGCATGTCATCGGCCATCTGCGGCGCGCAAGGTGAGAGATCAATGGTCAGAATTGCGTAGCTCGCGGAAGTACGCCACGCGACCGCGCGACCGGGCGACCGGGCGACCGGGCGTCTCTTCTCATGCTGTTGGTGACGCGTTGGACCACGCTTTGACCAGCGGCAGGCAGTCGTAGGATCCGAAGCAATGGGTCGCTTAAACACTGTTCGTACCGTCATGCTCGCTTTGTTCGCTGGATGCCTCGCAGCTACGCCCCTGGGAAGTTCATGGAACTCCCGCGCGGATCAATACGTTGCTGCTGCACGCACGCGAACACTTGATGAGTGCAAGGCGAAGGGCATTGCCCTACCGAAAGACTTTCTGGCGTGGATTGATCGCGACCCAGTGCTGCGCGCTTCCGTCTACGGTTGCCGCAACAACCCGCTGCCGGTGCTACTGGCGCTGCGGTCTTTGGAAATTGATCTTGGTGAGAAGACGGTACGCACCGATTACCCACAGTTAGCGTTGGCATTTGCAATTCAAGACTCGTATGCGAAGCGCACGCCGAAAGCCGGTGGGTGGAACGATGCCGACGGTGCGGTCGCTCCGGATTCTTTGCCAGACGTCTCGCCGCGCGCGCCGCTGGTCCTGAATATTCCGGGTGATCCGCGCGTGCCAGTGGACACCAAGGACTCAAAGCGCACGCTCGACCGCGACGACTCCATAGTGAATTTCTTGGAAGACCACGCGCCGATTGAAGTGGACGTGAAGGCGCAGGAACTTCCGCCGCTTGAGTACGACAGCAAAGGTATTGCGAAGCCGCGTGGGCAGGCAGTCGAGGTCACTCGGAAGATTGCCCGCCCACTGGTTGCTGCGGATGTGATTGCATCCGCTGCACTGCAGCGCGAATTCAATGCGTATATGGAGGCGCATGGGCAGAGCGTTCGGCTTGAGTGCGGCGACGGTGCGGTGGGTTGGAATTCAACGAACGCCGTGAATGACGCTGAACTTCGCAAGCGGATCGCTGCTGCGCATGAGATGTTTCAGGCTGCGTACCGGGCGAAGGGCCGCATGCCTGCTGAACGTGATGCAGCGCCGACGCCTGCGGAATCGATGGCGTGGTTTATCCGTAACGACCGGTGGAAATTTCCCGACGATGTGCGCGCGGCGCGGGCGTGGCCGCGCTTTCCGCTCAACGCGCCGTGGCCGGTGTTGTTGATGCTGGCTGCTGATGATCAGCCGCTCCGTGAGCGCGAAGAAATCTGGGCGAAGTTTCGTGACACTGGCGAGATGCGAACGTACGGCGAATACATCGGCGACATCGCGCAACAGTTTGATATGCAGAGCGCGCGGCGGTTGAGTCCGTTTCCATACAGCTACGGCAGCATTCAAATGATGTGGAAAGATGGCGGCGTGTGCGGCACCATGGGAAACATCGGCGCGCGCACTGAACGCATTTGTGGCGTACCTGCTTCCACCGCTGGGCAGCCCGGTCACTGCGCGATGGTGCAGATGGACTTTGATGCAAAGGCTCGCACATACACGTGCAAGGGCGGTCAATATGCCACCGGCGGCGATGAAGTCACCGGTGTGCACGCCGGATGGAACTACGACGACAAAGGTGGCCGGCGCCCGATGATCTTCCACCAGACCGTGGCATGGGGCGTGAACGGGGGGCTTGATTCGCTGGTGGACACCATGGTGATGCGTCGCGCGTGGGATGCCCTGCCCGCTGAGCAACGCGCCAAGGAGTGCGGCAAATTCTTGGCCGCCGGATTG
>JAPLMU010000105.1 GCA_026386795.1 Planctomycetota bacterium | reverse complement strand
GGTCACACGCACCCCGTCAAAGGCAATCGATAGCGCGCTGACACCCATGCGCACTTCGCCACCCGCGGCAATGATCGCACCCTCAGCCGGGTCGTACAGCCTCACGAGCGGCACTTTGGAAAGCCCCATGAGCGGCGCTTGTCGATTCGCCAGAAAGCCTTCTTGAAAGACTTGCATGGCAGCGGCCGCGCTGACTTCGTCAACATCCAGATTGCACGCACTCACTACCACCGGGCTCCAGAAGCGCGTCACTACATCAGCGGGCTGCTTGGTTTCCAGTAAAAATTCATTGAATGTGCGACCTTCCCATTGCGCTCGGCCCGTAGCGCCCATCCGCAACATGCGCCACATGGCGCGCGCCACGGCACGCTTTGCACTCAGGCTCAACATCCGCATGGCCGCGAAGCTCTCCGTGAAATGCGCGGGCGCTGGCAACAGGCCTGGCTTCATGACATCGGGTGCGTGTGGCGGATTGGCCCAGTAGACGCGGGGGTGCCACTCAATGGCGTCGGTCACGCTCAAGCGCTCATAGAAGTCGAGCAGGTTGGTGCAACAGCCCATCAAGACGTGTTGGCAATTGTCCAGTACTTCACCAGTGCGCGGGTCAGTGAAGCTGGTTGCTCGGCCACCCAGTTTGCGTCGCGTCTCCAGTACGGTGACTTGGACACCTGACTCTGCCAATCGCAACGCGCAGGCAAGGCCAGCGATGCCGCCGCCAATGACAACAGCGCTTCGAACGGATGCGCTTCGAGCAGCAGCGCTTTGAACGGCAGGGGTCGCGTCCGCGGTCATGCGCGCGCACCCCGAGCCATGCGGCTGGCACGCCACGCAATCCACGCTTTGCGAGCAGAAGAAAGTCGCACGCGCTTGTCACTCACCACCTTGGCAGGATTGGCGCGGATCTTCACAAGCAAGCCGTGATAAATCTGCGTCATTGCCCACAGGGTCGGCAAGCAACTGGGCGTGATCATCTGATCAAGCGGCGCACTGCGCACGTAGAACTGCTCGGCGCGGTCACACTGCGCGCGCATGAATTCCGCGCATTGTTCCGGCTGTTTCCAGCCGCGGAGCGACTCCGGTGTGAGATCAAATCGTCGAAAGTCTTCCGCGGGCAAGTACACGCGTCCCAGGTCATAGTCTTCGCGGAAATCGCGCAGAATGTTGGTGAGTTGGAACGCAATTCCGCGATCCACTGCGAGCGCCGGCGCGGCCGGATCGTGATAGCCCCAGATGCGGATACACACGAGGCCAACCGTACTTGCCACTCGATAGCAGAAGCCGCGCAGGTCGTCCCACTGTTGGTACGTAGCCGGGCCAACATCAGAGAGCTGCCCGTCCAACATGTCGTGAAAGTCACGTTGCGAAAGTTGGTGACGCTCCGCTACCCACGCCAAGCCGCGCCAAACGGGTGAGTCATCCGGAATCTCTCCGGCGAGTGCTGCATCGGTTGCGGCGCGGAATTCTGCAATGCGTCGAACGCGTTCTTCAGGCGCAAATCCCTCGGCGTCAGCCAAGTCATCGGCCGCGCGCATCCATGCGTAGATCACGTACATGGCGCCGCGCGCGGTGTCAGGAGTCAGCTTGAGCCCGTACCAAAAGTTGCGTGCGCGCGCGCGTGTGATGCGTTCGCACTCGGCTAACACTGGCGCAAGATCGGGAGGAACTTCCAAGAGAGTGCTCACTGCGTACCGCCCGTCCCACCTACTCCTGAACTCGCCACCCCGCGCGTTGGTCCGCCCACACGCATCCAGCGCGGCGCGCGTGCGCCCCACCAAGCGCGCATCACCAGCATGCCGCGTTCGGTACGGCTGAGTTTCGGTCGATGGATACATGTTTCCAAGTTCCACGCCTCAATATTTCCAAGGAGCCGTTCGCCGCCCTCAATGAATAGGCGGATGACTGCATGCGCCTCATCCGTGAGTGTTGGAAGCAGTGTGCGTCCCTCTTCAAGCAGTTTCCAGCAGCGATCGACCATTGGCCGAACCGCCGCGCGGTACTCGCTCAGAAATTGCTGATCGCATGCATAACCAAGCTCAGCGGTCCTTCGCAACCGTGATTCAAAGTTAGGAATGCCAGCTGTGCACTCCGCTGGCAAATAGATGCGGTCGCGGTCCAAGAGATCGCGCTGCACATCTTGCACATGATTGACCAACTGCAGCGCGGTGCACACGCGATCACTCAACGCACATTTCACCTGATCTTCTTCAAACGCGCTGATGAGATCCGTGAACGGCTTTATCGAAAGACCATGGGCAACGATTGTCGGGCGCAGCGCAACCATGACTGGATGTCGCGGCGCGCCATCAAAGCATGCCTGCAATTCACCGCGCCACCACGCCAGCAGTTGCAGTCGCTCTTCGCCAGGCGAACCGGCTTCGTCACCTAAATCATCAGCCCAGCGACAGAATGCATAGACCGCTGCAAAGTCGCCGCGCATCCGCGTTGGTACCAACGCACTGAGCACGCTGAAGTTCTCATAGTGCCCCTCAGCAAGTGCCTGGCACCATGCACGGGCACGCGCCTCATCCATCGGCGGCGAGACTCCAGGGCCAATTCGCGCTGGACCAAATTCAATGAGCTCATCGACGACACGTTTCACGGCTTGAACTCTAGCCGAAAGCGTGCATCCGGACGTGGAAATCCACTTCGGACAACCGCCGGTTGTGGCTACACTTCTGCGTTCCATGAAGCTCATCCTTGCAAATCCCCGCGGCTTTTGCGCCGGCGTGTACATGGCCATTGATGTCGTCGACCAATTGATCGACATCTGCCCCAACGAGACCATCTACGTCTATCACGAGATCGTGCATAACCGCCACGTAGTGGAACGCTTTCAGGGCCGCGGCGTGAAGTTCATTGAAGAACTTTCAGAAGTACCGGACGGATCGATCGTGGTGTTCAGTGCACACGGCGTGAGCCCTGCGCTTCGGAGGGAAGCCGATGAGCGCAACCTGACCGCCGTCGACGCCACCTGTCCGCTGGTAACCAAGGTGCACAACGAGGCGATCCGTTACGCGCGCGCTGGATACCAGATCTTGCTGGTCGGCCACGCCGATCATCAAGAGATCATTGGAACGCGCGGCGAAGCGCCGGACGCAACGCAAGTTGTTGAAAGCCCGAAGGACATTCCTTTCCTCACCGTCAAGGATCCGAACAAGTTGGTCTATCTGACGCAGACCACGCTTTCCACTGACGATGCCAACATCATCATTGCTGCGCTGAAGGAAGCATTCCCGGGGCTCAAGGAGCCACCGAGTGAAGACATTTGCTACGCCACTACCAATCGGCAACGCGCCGTGCGAGCACTCGCGCCGCAGGCTGATCTTGTGCTGGTGGTAGGCAGTCGCAATAGTTCCAACTCAGTGCGCCTC
>JAPLMU010000060.1 GCA_026386795.1 Planctomycetota bacterium | reverse complement strand
ACTGGGCGCCAGCGCGGCGCGTCGTTGGCCGCCGATGCCGCAAGCGCGATGACCGCGCAACTCACGGTGAAACAGGCAGCCAAGACTCGAGCGGGGATATGTGAGAGGTTTCGCATGACGCGCATCTTCAGGCCTGTGCGGAAAGGCACTAGCAGTGGCCGCCGTTTTTCTTTGCAAATTCTTTTTTGCCATGCGCAGCCACGCCTTCCATAGGATGCCGCCTCACGCCCGCTTTCCAAGAGAGTGGTTTCACCGGCCAGTTGAACGAGGAACATCCATGCACGCAGCGAACGAGACATACCGCGACGGATCCACTGAGTTTGAAGGATTCTTGGCCTACGACGGCGCACGCGACATGCGTCGGCCGGCGGTCTTGGTGTTCCATCAATGGTCGGGATGCTCTGCGCTTGAAATGGAAAAAGCGGAGTGGCTTGCCGGTCTCGGCTACGCGGCGCTGGCGGTCGACATGTACGGCAAGGGCAAGCGCGGCACTACCCCGGAGGAGAACACTGCGTTGATGACGCCGATTGTCAGCGATCGGGCACTGCTACGACAGCGTATGGAGGCAGCCGTCCGACATGTGAAGTCACTTCCAATGGTGGATTCGGAGCGGATCTGTGCAATCGGATTCTGCTTCGGCGGCTTGTGCGTCCTTGACCTCGCGCGTGCGGGCGTGAGCGGTGTCCGGGGCAGTGTCAGTCTGCACGGATTGCTCGGCTCATTCGATGCAGCGAAACTGCAGCGCCCCGCGCATGCGGCCACGCATTCACCAACCCAGCGGCGCAAGACGCGAAGGGTGGCATGCAATACAACCCGCTTGCCGACGCACGCAGCCTTGAGATGGTGAAGGACTTCCTCGCCGAAGTCTTTGGACCAGCCTGGGCAACCAAGGTGACAAATTGCCCAATCCCCGCCTGATAGAGGTGCATTTCACCCCTGTTCCCACTTTGCCGCGGTCAATTGAACACCCAGTTTGGAAACCGCTCACCTGGCCGCACTCGCCGGAGAGGACAGGGCCGCGCTCAGCGGCCGTCCTTGTAAGGCGATTGCGAGCCAGTAAGAACGCCAGTTTGCAAACCCACTCACCTGGCCGCACTCGCCGGAGAGGACAGGGCCGCGCTCAGCGGCCGTCCTCGTAAGGCGATTGCGAGCCAGTAAGAACGCCGGTTTGCAAACCCACTCACCTGGCCGCACTCGCCGGAGAGGACAGGGCCGCGCTCAGCGGCCGTCCTCGTAAGGCGATTGCGGGCCAGTACAAACGCCAGTTTGGAAACCGCCACCCCTGGCCGCACTCGCCGGAGAGGACAAAGCCGCGCTCAGCGGCTGTCCTCGTAAGGCGATTGCGAGCCAGTACGCAGGCGTGATGCCTCACCAGAACCAAGCACGCAACCGTGCTCCCACACCCCTACTAAGGCTTAACAACCTGCGTAACGTTCGTCCCATCCGCCTTACGGAACGTCACTTCAAACTGCCCGCCCCGTGCCAGCGGTAGCACGGCCTTGCCGTCCGCCCCCGCCGTTCCGCGCGCGACCAGCTCCCCCGCCCACATGACTTCGATGTTCGCCGCGCCGCCGCCCGGCACCGTCACCGGATGTTCCACTGCGTCCGTATAGAAGCGCGTGATATTCACCGCCGGTACGTATTCGATTTCGAACGCCCACACCAACGGATACTTCGTGTTGGTCGGCCGCCACACGGCTGCGTAGACCGCGTGCACCCAGTCGTCCGGGTCGGTTTCGGTCATGCAACGTTCGCGTACCCAGTCAACGCCGCGCGGATCACTGCCCGAATCGCCCACGTTGTACCAACGGTTCCACCACACTTCCACCCAGTTGTGATTTCCCTGCACCTTCTTCCACGCCGGGCAACCCACCATGCGTGCCGGAATTCCGCACGCGCGGCAGGCATCGATCACCAAGATGCTCAGCCCGGTACAACTTGCGTAGTTGAGCTCCATGCTCTCATACGGCGATTGATCCGGCTTCTTGCGCTTGGTTGCATGGAAGTGCACGTTGAGCGCGTCAGGCAGATGATCGTTGATCCACTTGGTGGCGTCGATCGGATCTTTGAATTTCCACGCCTCCTTGGTGAAGCGATCGAAGAAATCTTGGCGCCAATCATCACGGCGCTCGTTGACGTTTGCGTACGGAAGCACGTATTGGCGGAAGATGGACTCCGGCATGTCCTTGCCCCATGGAGCTTCCAGCCGCGCGCGTTCCGCGAGGCGCACGTTCTTTACTAGGAACTCTGGCGTGAGAACCTTCAGGTCGATCTCTGGCATCGTGGCGATGAGCCATTCCATGTCGGCGCGGTATGCCGGCTCGATCGACTCGATCGCGCGCTTCAGTGCGGCAGCATTGTCGCCCGCGCGTTCGAGCGAGCGGGCGAGATCAGGCTGCGACTCTGCCGGCGTGCTTGCGGTCTGCGCTGGCGGAGCGGGACACACGCTCGGCACCGGAGGAGATGCTGGTGGCGTGGTCGAGGCTGCAGTCGGCTGCGTCTGGAGCGCAAGTACGAGCATGGCGATGATCATGCCCGGATCCTAAGAGATCCAGAATCGACGAGGTTGAAGTGGGGACGCGTAAGTGAAGGTCCGTGGCCAACATCAGCCGTTCATGCGGTCGCACAACATGGGGACAGGGGTGAACGGCACCTATTTACGGCACCTATTTACCAGCTGCGTTTGCCGCGGCGACCTTGCTTGTACTTGGAGCGATCGCGGCCCTTACGGCCTCGTTCGCCTTGACCAGGCGCGAAGCCGCCGCCGTCACGTGGGGCCGAGCCCGGCTTCTGCTGACGGATATTGGTGAGGTCGCGCGGACTCAAGTTGTCCAGGTCCTTGCGCGGCGAAAGCTTGGTGACCGTGAGGTCCATCTTGCGTGCGGCCAAGTCAATCATGGCAATCGTGACCTGCACGCGGTCCCCCAGGCCGATCGACATTCCGCTGCGCGGGGCAACCAATCGACCAGTGAGTTCATTCAGGATCCAATGATCAGCACGTGTCATCCCCGCAGGCAATTCACTGACCCGCGCGGCGCCCTCGGCCAGAACTTCTTCGAGGCTCAAGAACACCAATGACGTACCGCTGAGCCCGGTGACCAACGCATCGAACGTATCTGCCATGCGATGCTCTTTGAGATAGCTCAACACCAAGAAGGTGCGCAGGTCGCGCTCCGCTTCCTCAGCGTTGCGCTCCGTCTCGCTGCAGTGCATGCCGATGCGCACCAGTGTGCTTTCATCAATCACTCGATCATCCGCTTCAAGTCGATGCGCTAAATCGCGACGCTTCTTGCCGCCGGTCTTGGTGCCGTTCTCAGTTGCATCCAAGTACGCAGCAAGCGCGCGATGCACAGTGAGATCTGGATAGCGGCGAATTGGGCTTGTGAAGTGCGCGTAGTGCTCACTTGCAAGTGCGTAGTGGCCAACAAGTGCTGGCGAATAGGTGGCCTTGGAGAGCGTGCGCAACACTGCAAAGTGAATGGCGCGCGCGGCCTCGCCCTCAGCAGTTGCTTGCAACAACGCCTGCAAATCGCGGCGAGTTGGCTCTTCCGGCAGGCGGAATTTGGCAATACGCGCAAACGTTCGCAGCGTTTCCATGTCGCCAAATGTTGGCTCCGGATGGATGCGGCGCAGGAGCGGCAGGCCCAAGTCACTGAAGGTGCGTGCCAACGCTTCGTTGGCTTCCACCATGAACATCTCGATCAGTGTGTGCGTGAAACTGGTGTCTTCGCGCTCAACACCCTTGACATGTCCCGCGTCATCAAACAGCAGGTCAACATCAGGGAGATTCAGCGCAATCATGCCATCGGAACGGCGGCGCTCGCGCAGCAAATTTGCCAAGCGATTCGCGAGGTGCAGCGCATCAACGACTTCCGGATCGCATTCGGTTTCAGTCTTCGCGTGCGCGCGCGCCTTGACAAGATCGCCATCAATCACAGCCTGCGCTTCAATGTAAGTGAGGCGCTTGCGGCTGCAGATCACCGTGCTGGAGAGCCGATGCGAAACCGGCTTGCCGTGCGAATCGAAAGTGATGAACACGCTCTTGCAGAATCGATTCACGCCTTCTTGCAAACTGCAGATGCCGTTCGAAAGACTTTCGGGAAGCATGGGAATCACTAGGCGCGGCAGGTACACACTGTTGCCGCGTTCGCGCGCGCCCTCGTCGAGCGTGCTGCCTGGTTTGACCCAGTGCGCCACGTCGGCGATGTGCACTCCAAGCTCCCAATCACCGCGCACGGCATCGTGCTGAAGACTGATGGCGTCGTCAAAGTCGCGCGCATCGGGCGGATCGATGGTGAATACCAACTTCTTCGTGAGATCCTCGCGGTCTTCCCACGGACCAGTGGATTCCAGGTCAAACCGACGCGTTGCTTCGCGAGCCTCGTCGACCGCTTCTGCCAGAAACTCGGTCTTCAGTTGGAATACATCGATCACCGCGCGCGTTTCCACGTCCGGTCGCCCAGCTTCGCCGAGCACTTCAGTGATCACGCCTTCTGCATAATCAAGGTCAGTGGGGTAGCGGATGATCTCAAAGACCACCTTGTCGCCAGCCTTCGCACCCTTGGCACCCGCGTCGCGAACGACCACCGGATCGCGCAGTGATCGGCCATCGGGAACAACCAGCCATTCGCGCCCAGACTTCGTCAGCGTTCCTGCGAAGCGCTGCTGACCGCGTTCGAGCACTTCAATGATTCGTCCGGTTGGTCCTTCTTGCGCACCGGCTCCGCCGCGGGTCATGGGATGGCCGCCGCCCTTGCGCAACACCTTGGCGCGCACGCGATCGCCGTTCAATGCATCCTTGGTTTGGCCAACGGGAACGAAGAGATCGCCTTCGCGCGTCGGATGATCCGGCACCACAAATCCGAAGCCGCGCGGATTGAGCTTGAGCTTTCCTTCGACCTCTTCCTTGTAGCGCGGCAGCCGGAGCTTTCCATCAGGCCCCACTTCGAGGCGGCCTTCGGCAGTCAGCCGTTCAACAGCGCCTGCAAACGCCTCGGCGTCGTCAGTGCTGACACGCATCTGCTTCCTCGCCTCGTCGATATCGACGGGGCGATAGTTGTCATAGGCCAGATGGTCTTCAATACGCTGGATGAATCGGAGTGGCACGCAGCAAGGTTACTTGCACGGTCTAGCGCAGACCACGCCGTGTTGAACTGCCACCGAACTTTGGACCGGATTTACCGTGATTCTTCCCGGGAGGCCCAAAATTATTGCGTTGGCGCTGGATGGCATCGCGAACATTTCCCGCGCCTCGACCTTCACGGGCCGGATGCGTTGCATTCACCTTGCCGCCGTCGGCGGGTGCGGCGGGTGCTGCGGTTTCTGGCGCCTTCGGAGCCTCGGCGGCTGGCTTGGCAGCGTCGGTGCTGCCTGCGGATGCGCCAGCCTTCGCGGGCTCGCTCTTGGCCGCGTCGGCGGTTGTGCCGGGCTTCGCTGTGTCTGTCTTGGAAACCTTGGTATCCGCGCCGGTGCCAGCCGCCGTTGTCTCCACAGTAGCAGCAGCGCTCTTCGCGGCGGTTTCACCCGCTGGCTCTGCGGCACGCGCGCCGGTGAAGATTGCCGCGCCCATCCCGATCTTGCGGACGGCGGTCATCTTGGCACACTTGGGGCATTTACGCTCGGCTTCAGCCTTGATTGATTGGAACAGTTCCCAAGCATGGCCGCATTTTGAGCATTCGTATTCGTAAGTTGGCATGGTGTTCCTTCGGTTCAATCAGGGCGCGACCGCCACCTTTGCGGCGCGTAGCACGGTTTCACCTAAACGATAGCCGGGCTGCAGCGTCATGCTGACGTGCCCGCTTTCAATGCCCGCCGCGGCATGTTGCATGATTGCCTCGGCGTGGTGGGGGTCAAATGCATCGCCGGTCTTGGGCTGAATCAACTCCACGCCCGACCGCTCCAGGGCCTTGATCAATTCAGATCGAACCATGTGCATGCCATCGATGGCCGCGCTCACGGTCATCCGTGCGGGATCCTGAGCGAGGGCGAGGTCGAAGTGATCAAGCACCGGAATGACCTGACGCACCACCGTGCCCATGGCGTTCTGTCGCATACGTGGCTCTTGCTCCGAAGTGCGGCGCTGCAAATTCTGAAAATCAGCAATCGCGCGCAAGGTGTCGCTCTTGGCCTGCGCCAGTTCAGCGTTCAGTACGCGAATGGCGGTTTGCAATTCTTCGTGCTCCGGGGCGCAGTCATCCACAAAGGGCTGTGCTTCCGATTCGGCATGCTGATGCTGGCGCGTTTCTTCGGCGCTGCCATCGGGCTGGCGATGATGCCCGTGCGGGCGTTGGTGTGGCTGGTCGGTCATGGTGTGTTCCTTGCGTAATCGCCCTGGTTTATGTCCCGAACGAGTCCTTCACTTTGCCCCAAAATCCTGGACTCTTTGCAGACGAATCTTCCTTCTTAGTCGCTTTGCCGAATCCACCTTTACCGGCGGCCTTGCCAGACGAATCCTTGCTGGAAGAATCTTTGCCAGCAGCATTTTTACGCGAAGAATCCTTCGGCGGCGGAGCAGGGCGCTCAGCATCACGGAGCGCCGTGATGAGTTCGCGTTGCTTGTTACTCAATCGGCGCGGCACCATCACATGCACCACGACGACAAGGTCGCCGCGCTGCCCGGTCCGCAGATCCGGAACACCTTTGCCATCAAGGCGGAACAATTCGCCATGTTGTGTGCCGGCATCGAGATCGGTCTCCGAAACACCATCAAGCGTTTCGATACTCACGCTGCCTCCGAGCGCAGCATCAGCAAATGAAACTTCCAGTGCGGTGATCAGGTCCGAGCCTTGACGCTCAAAGCGTTCATCTTCGGCAACACGAACAACAATATGCAGATCGCCACGCACGCCAGTGCCATCGGGGCTCATCTGTGGCGGCGGCGGTTCGCCTTCACCGGCAACGCGCACCACTTGGCTGTCAGAAATACCGCGCGGAATCTTGACGCTCAACTTGCGCTGCACGCTCATGCGCCCTTGGCCAGAGCATTCGCCGCACTTGTCCTTAATGATGTGGCGCCGTCCCTGACATACGGGGCAGGTGGTGACCATGCGGAACAATCCGCCGAGGCCGTTCTGCGCCACTTGTCCTTGCCCGCCGCAGGTGGAGCACTCGATCGGCTTGCTGCCGGGCTTTGCGCCGCTGCCCTTGCAGAGTGTGCACACTTCAAGGCGCTTGAACGGGATCTCCCGCTCGCAACCTTCAAGCACTTCTTCAAGCGTGATTTCCACCACGGTTTCCAGGTCGTATCCGCGCGCCGGTCCGCGTTGACGACGTCCGCCGCCACCGCCAGATTGGCCGCCGAAGATGTCGTTGAACATCGAGAAGATGTCCTCAACATGCATGGAATTGAAATCGTGTCCAGCGCGTCCGCGCAGACCAGCATGTCCGTGGCGGTCATACACCGCGCGGCGTTCCGGGTCGCTGAGCACTTCGTATGCCTCAGCGCACTGCTTGAACTTGCCCTCGGCGTCTGGGTTGTCGGGGTTCTGATCTGGGTGCCACTTGATGGCGAGTCGGCGGTATGCGCGGCGAACTTCTTCACCGGCGGCGTCGCGCGTGATGCCGAGGATCTCGTAGTAGTCGGCCGAGGTGCTCATGCGCGGGTCAGTCCTCTGTCAATTCTCTGTCATCTCTTGATCATGTTCTGAAATGCTGGCTCATGCTCGGAAAGGACCCGAAGGCCGGAGCTGGACGCCATGGCGCCAACTCCGGCCTTCGGTGAATCTCCTTCATCAGGCGATGGCGCCGTTGACCGGCTCCGTATCGTCCTTCAGTTCCGTCACCAAGACATCAGTCGTGAGCATCAGGCCCGCAACGCTTGCGGCATTCGTCAGCGCGGTCTTGGAGACCAACGCTGGATCGATGATGCCAGCCTTGACGAGGTCCTCGTACTTCTCGGTGGCAGCGTTGTAGCCGTAGCCACCCTTGCCTTCGAGAATCTTCTCGCACACCAGGTCGCCGTCAACGCCAGCGTTCTGAGCGATCTGACGGGTCGGGGCGCGCAGGGCCTCGGCCACAATGTCAAATCCAAAGCGCTCGTCGCCCTTGGCCTTGGAACGCAGCGTCTGCACCGCCTCAATGGCGCGCAGGAAACTGACGCCGCCGCCGGGGACGTATCCCTCCTTGGCAGCAGCGCGCGTTGCGTGGAGTGCGTCGTCGACGCGATCCTTGCGCTCCTTCATTTCCATTTCGGTGGCGCCGCCGACATTGACGATGGCAACGCCGCCGCCGAGCTTGGCCATGCGCTCCTGCAGCTTCTCTTTGTCGTAGTCGCTGGTGGAACGGTCGTAGGCAGCCTGAATCTGACCGATGCGAGCCTCGATGTCCTTCTTCTTGCCGGCGCCCTCAACCATGACGGTCTCGTCCTTGTTGATGATCACCTTGCGAGCGCGACCGAGCTCAGACATCTCGATCGACTCGAGCGTGCGGCCCGTGTCGTTGGAGAGGAATGTGCCAGCGGTGAGCACGGCGATGTCGCCGAGTATGGCCGAACGACGGTCGCCAAAGCCTGGAGCCTTGACGGCGCAGACCTGCAACACGCCGCGCAACTTATTGACGACGAGTGCTGCAAGCGCCTCGTTCTCAACTTCCTCAGCGATGATCAACAGCGGCTTCTGGGCCGTGGCGATCTTGTTGAGGAGCGGCAAGAGGTCGGCAAGGTTGCCGATCTTCTTCTCAAAGATCAGGATGTACGGATTCTCAAGAACGCACTCGGCCTTCTTGGGGTCGGTCATGAAGTACGGCGAGATGTAGCCCTTGTCGAAGGACATGCCTTCAACGTAATCGAGCGTGGTCTCGTAGCCCTTTGCTTCTTCCACTTCGACCACGCCATCGGCGCCGACCTTGTGAATAGCCTCGGCGATGAGCTCGCCCATCGCAGCGTCATGATTGGCGCTGACGGTGGCAACCTTGACCAGGTCGCCCTTGCCGGCGCACTTGCGGGCGCTCTCGGTGATGGCATTACAGGCGATTTCTGCTGCATCATTGATGCCACGCTGCACAGCGACGGCGTTTGCGCCAGTAGCGATGTAGCGAAGGCCACCGTTGAAGATCGCAGCGGCGAGCACGGTGGCGGCAGTGGTGCCGTCGCCTGCAACATCGGCGGTCTTCTTGGCAACCTGCTGCACCATGCGTGCGCCCATATTGGCGAACGGCTCGGCGAGCTCAACTTCCTTAGCGACGGTCACGCCGTCCTTGGTGACTTGGGGACTGCCCCAGCCCTTAGCGATCACTACATTGCGACCAGTGGGTCCCATGGTGACTGCGACTGCTCGGGCGATCGCGTCGACGCCCTTCTTGAGCTCGGCCTGCGCGGCCGTGGTGAACTTCATTTGCTTGCTATTACCCATTGTTGGGAGGCCTTCCTAATTGTGTCTGCGGTGCAGAGAGTGTTGTGTGCGATGCAAGTATCGGTACTGCGATGTGCGGCTACTTAAGCGTCGAGGACGCCAAGCAATTCGCTCTCGCGCACGATGATGTGCTTGACGTTCTTGATTTCGACTTCGGTGCCGGCGTACTTGCCGAACACGACGGTGTCGCCCTTCTTGACAAGCATCTGCATGCGCGTGCCGTTGTCGAGCATCTTGCCTGGGCCCATGGCAACAACCTTGCCGTGCATGGGGCGTTCCTTGGCGCCTTCAGGAAGGAAGAGACCACTTGCAGTCTTGGTTTCGGCTTCAAGAGGCTTGACGAGGACGCGATCTTCGAGCGGGCGGACTTGTGTGCTGGACATTGTTGATTTCTCCCAAAGTTGAGTGCTGATGTTGAGTGCTGATGTTGAGTGAATGTTTATTGAATCGATTGAGTGTCGAGTGATTGTGCTGAGTGGTGCAATGGCCCTGGGCTTACATGCCCATCATTCCGCCCATGCCACCCATTCCGCCCATACCACCCATTCCGCCCATGCCACCCATGCCGCCGCCGCCGTGGTCATGACCACCGCCTTCGGCTTCTGCGGGTTGCGGCTTCTCGGTGATGATGCAGTCAGTGGCAAGCAAGAGACCAGCAACGCTTGCAGCATTCTGCAGCGCGCAACGATCGACCTTAGCTGGAGTGATGACGCCGTCCTTCATGAGGTCGCCGTACTGACGGGTGAGGGCGTTGAAGCCTTCATTGCCCTTCATTTCCTTGACCTTGGAAACAACGACGGTTCCCTTTTCACCAGCGTTGTCAGCAATGGTGCGGAGCGGCACTTCAAGTGCTTCGGCAACCAAATCGACACCGGCTTGCTCATCACCCTCAAGTTGCGCGCGCAACTTCTTGAGTGATGGCAGCGCGCGGATGTACGCGGTGCCGCCGCCGGCCAGGACGCCTTCGGCGATCGCAGCGCGGGTGGCGTGCAGTGCGTCTTCGACGCGGGACTTCTTTTCCTTGAGTTCGCTCTCGCTTGCTGCGCCAACCTTGATTTGCGCAACGCCGCCAGCGAGCTTGGCAAGACGCTCCTGGAGCTTCTCGCGGTCGTAATCACTCTCGGTGGTGTCGATTTCGCGACGGAGCTGTTCGCAACGAGCCTTGATTGCACTCGTTGAGCCAGCGCCTTCCACGATCGTGGTGTTCTCGCTGTCAACTTCAAGCTTCTTCGCTTGACCAAGATCAGCAAGCGTGATCTTGTCGAGGTCGATGCCCAGATCCTTCATGATTGGCTTGGCGCCAGTCAGCGTGGCGATGTCTTCAAGCATGGCTCGACGGCGATCGCCGTAGCCCGGAGCCTTGACAGCGCAGACCTGCAGAACGCCACGGAGCTTGTTGATGACCAGCGTGCTGAGTGCTTCGCCAGTGATGTCCTCGGCGATGATCAGGAGCGGCTTCTTGCTCTCGACCACCTTCTCCAAGAACGGAACCAACTTGGTGACGCTGTCGATCTTGTCTTCGTAGATGAGAACGAGCACCTTGTCGAGCTCAACGCGCATCTTCTCAACGTCAGTCACGAAGTTCGGACTGAGGTAGCCGCGGTCGAAGCGCATGCCTTCAACAACATCAACCACGGTCTCCAGGCTCTTGCCTTCTTCAACAGTGATGACGCCATCTTTGCCGACCTTCTTGAAAGCCTCGGCCATCATCTTGCCAACTTCAATGTCGTTGTTGGCACTGATGCTGGCGACGGCAGCGATGCCGCCATCAACTTGTGCAACAGGCTTCGAAGCAGCGGCGAGTTCTTTGACCACGGTCTCGACCGCGCGGCGCATGCCGCGGATCAGCGTGTTGGGGTCTGCACCTGCAGCAATCTGACGAAGACCAGCCTTGAAGAGCGCTTCGGCGAGAACGGTAGCGGTGGTGGTGCCATCGCCGGCGTCGTCGGAAGTCTTGCTGGCGGCTTCCTTGACCAGCTTGGCGCCCATGTTCTCTACTTTGTTGCGGAGCTCAATCTCCTCGGCGACGCTGACGCCGTCCTTGGTGATGTTTGGTCCACCCCAACTGCGGTCGAGGACGGCGTTCCGGCCGCGTGGGCCGAGCGTGCTCTTGACGGCTGCTGCGAGTTTCTCGACTCCGGCGAGCAGCTGCTTGCGGGCGTCAGTGTCAAAGGCAAGTTCCTTCACGGGCATGGATCAGGTCTCCGATATATGGTGAATATGGTGAATATGGCGTGTTCTGCGTCGCCCCGAGCGGGTTCGCCCGTGGGTGCAGGGAGTAGGGATGCAAGGGGTGTGCCAAACAGCCGGATTGCCGGGGATTCTGGGAGATACCGTGATTACGGCGCCGAATGTCGACCGTAAATACATAATCTACATAGACTTAAGTACACAATTACCAGGTCGCTACCCCCAAAGTTCGCGGTTGTCCATCGTGCCGCTCCCGCCACCCGCCCCGGCCTTGCGGCGTGGACGCTGCCAGATCGGCAGCATCAGGGATGGGGGAGACCTCCCCATGTGGGCTGCCTTGAACTTCGCTACAGTTTGGCTCGGCGGCTGCGTTCCCCAGGGAATCCAAGAGCAGCCGGACAGCTCAATTCAGGAAGAGACTCATGACTATGTCACCCACGATGTGCGCAACTGCTGGCTCCGTTCGATTTCAACTCGCAACTGCCCTCCGCGGCTCAATCGCTGCGCTCGTGTCCGTTGCCATCGGTGTGTGCGCAATGCCGGCGTGCGCTCAGGCTGCCAAGGCGCCCACCAAGCAGCCCAACATCCTGGTGATTTGGGGTGACGACATCGGACAGTTCAACATCAGTGCATACAACCAAGGAATGATGGGCTACAAGACCCCCAACATTGACCGCATCGCCAAAGAGGGCGCGCTCTTTACCGATTGGTATGGCCAGCAGAGTTGCACCGCTGGTCGCGCGGCGTTCATCACGGGTCAGTCTCCTATTCGTACTGGTCTCACCAAGGTTGGACTTCCTAGCGCACCCGAGGGAATCAAAAAGGAAGACCCCACCATCGCAACGCTTCTGAAGGCGCGCGGCTACATCACTGGTCAATTCGGCAAGAATCACCTTGGCGATCGCGATGAAATGCTGCCCACCGCGCACGGGTTCGATGAGTTCTTTGGCAATCTCTATCACCTGAATGCAGAGGAAGAACCAGAGAGCCCCGACTATCCAAAGAACCCAGAATTCAAGAAGAAGTTCGGGCCGCGCGGTGTCATTCACAGTTTCGCGGACGGTCGCATGACTGATACGGGTCCGCTGACTAAGAAGCGCATGGAGACGATCGATGAAGAAGTGAATGCAATGGCTTTCGACTTCCTTGACCGCGCCGCAAAGGACAACAAGCCGTTCTTTATGTGGTGGAACTCCACCAAGATGCATATCTTCACGCATCTCAAGGAAGGCGTCGATGGCAAGACCGGCCTTGGAATCTACGCCGACGGCATGGTGGAACATGATCGCCAAGTTGGCGAAGTGCTTGCCAAGTTGGAGGCGCTGGGGATGCTTGAGAACACCATCATCATGTACTCCTCAGACAACGGTGCCGAGGCGTTCACGTGGCCTGATGGTGGCACCACCATGTTCCGCGGCGAGAAGAACACGCAGTGGGAAGGTGGATACCGCGTGCCATGCGCCATTCGTTGGCCAGGTGTGATTAAGCCGGGCACAGTGGTGAACGACATCGGCGCGCATGAGGACATGATGACCACGCTGTTGGCCGCTGCAGGTGACCCCACAATCAAAGAAGACCTACTGACCGGTCGCAAAGTCGGCGACACCACCTACAAAGTGCATCTTGACGGCTACAACCTGCTTCCAGCCTTGAAGGGTGAAGGAGCTTGGCCCCGCAAGGAATTCATCTACTGGACCGACGACGGCAGCGTGGCTGCATTGCGCTATGAGAATTGGAAGGCCACGTTTCTCAAGCAGAACGCGCACGGAATGCATGTCTGGCAGGCACCATTTGAAGTACTGCGCGCACCGATGCTCACCAACTTGCGCATGGATCCATTTGAGTTGGCCCCCGACATCGGCATGGACTACCAGCGCTGGTACTTGGAACACATGTTCGCCGTTGCACCTGCGGGCGCATATGTGGGCAACTGGCTACAGAGTTTCCGCGAATTCCCGCCGCGCCAGAAGCCTGGCAGTTTCAATCTTGAGCGCGTGATGGAAGCGGTCACGAAGCCACAGAGCCCTTAAACACCGAAAGCCCAACAGGCGAGTCGTTGCGTCGACCGCCTGGTTGGCTGACTTCTACTTCAACCGCCGCGGATCAATGCGCGGTGTGCGAAGCGCTGTGGCAATTACCCAGCCGTTGGCGGTGACGTAGGCCAAGCCGAGAACTGTGAGAAGCAAGAGAACGACCGAGAGTGCCTCAGTAACCACGGCGATTTCTGGATATGTCCGCTCAATGATTGGAGTGACTACGAATAGGGCACATGTTGCAGCGAGCGTGGTGGAAAGCACCTCCGCACCTTGCTTGCCGTGGCGCGCTTCGCGGTACGCGCGGCTCATTGCGCCCGCGCGGCCAAGTAGCGGCCCGAGTGCGAGGAGCGTCAACACCATGGGAAGAAGTTCTCCAGCTAAAACGATCGATGCAAAACTGTTGGACTTTCCGGTGTCGAACAGTGAGACCACGAATCCCGTTGCGAGTACTGCGGACCAACTCCATAGCCCAATTGCAAGACGTGTAACGCGCGCGCCGCCAATGCTCGTCCGCAACGTTGGGTTGGCGCGCTCGGCAAATCCTTTGCGTAACAGCATCGCGGTGATTGCCAGGATTGCGGCGCACACAATCCAAGAGGGTCGCTCGACTTGTGATGGCAACGAGCGACCTCTTCCTGCCAGGGCGTCGATGGCTCGGAGCGCTGGCCCTGATCCCTGCGCGAGCACCACAAGCAGCGGAGCGACCGTCACCGCAATCACAGCGGTTGAAGCCGCACGCGGCGATTCCAGCGATGCCAAATAGGCCACCTCTGGGTTTGAGTGTTGCGCCACCGTGGCGATCACTTCAAGGTCGCACTCTGGGCACTTCCCGTAAAGATGCGAGCTCACTAGGTCGTACCGACAGCGCGCGCATGGAACATGCACGTCAAGAACGGGGCCGTCGTCGGAAGGGTGCGCAATCTGCATGGGTTGAGTGAACGATATACTTCATTTCCGCCCGCAGGAGGCAGCAGATGCTCGATGTCGCCCCCCTCCATCGCCTTCGTGACAACATCGCCAGTGTTTACATGGGGAATCTGCAGGCGGTCGATCGCTTGGTGGTCTGCCTGCTCGCGCGCGGTCATGTCCTGATTGAGGACGTTCCTGGCGTTGGCAAGACCGTTCTGGCCAATGCGCTGGCCCGAAGCCTCGACTGCACTTTCAGTCGCGTCCAATGCACGCCGGATCTTCTGCCCTCGGACATCACTGGCGTCAGTATCTACCACCGCGAGCGTGATGCCTTTGAATTCAAGAAGGGCCCGGTCTTTGCGAACGTGGTGCTTGCGGACGAAATCAATCGCGCCACGCCGCGCACGCAGAGCGCACTCCTTGAAGCGATGGCTGAAGGAACGGTGAGTGCGGACGGCCATGTGTTCCAGTTGCCGGCGCCGTTCATTGTGGTGGCAACGCAGAATCCCTATGAATTTGAAGGAACGTATTTCCTCCCTGAGAATCAACTCGATCGATTCTTGATGCGCATGTCGCTGGGCTATCCAAGCCCTGATGATGAGAGCAGAATTCTGCATCGACAGCCCGCGCGCACCACATTGCGCGACCTTCGCCCAGTGATGACTGGGCAGGAGGTGGTTGATTTGCAGGCGTCAGTGGATGCGGTGCGCATGGATCAGTCGCTTGTTGACTATGTCATTGCGCTTGCATCAGCAACCCGCACGCATGAGGAATTGCAAGTGGGCATCAGTCCGCGCGGATCGCTTGCGCTTGCGCAGTCGGCACGCGCCACCGCGCTCTTGGCGGGTCGCGACTACTGCGTTCCGGAAGATGTGGTGAGCAATGTGATTCCTGTCTGCGCGCATCGCGTGGTCAGTCGAACGTATATGCATCAAGGGGACACGCTCACAACGCGGCGCATCTTGCAACAAGTGCTTGAACAGGTGGCGAGTCCGTCATGAGTGATGCGCGGCGTGCAGTAGTGCTTCTCTCGGGCGGCATGGATTCTGCCGTGGTTCTTGCGCATCTTTCAGCCGAAGGGTTCGAATGTCACGCGCTTAGCTTTGATTATGGCCAGCGGCACCGCGTGGAGCTCGTGCGCGCAGCAGAGGTTGCGCGGCAGTTGCGCGCAGCGAGTCATCGCACGGCATTGATCGACCTGCGTGCCTTCGGCGCCAGTGCGCTTACCGCGGACATTGCGGTTCCCAAGGATCGCGATGTGGAGCACGCGCATGACATTCCTATCACCTATGTGCCCGCGCGCAACACGATCTTTCTAGCGCATGCATTGGCGATGGCAGAGTCGATCGGCGCGCGCGATATCGGTATCGGCGTCAATGCGATCGATTACTCCGGCTACCCAGATTGTCGTCCCGAGTTCATTGCGGCCTTCGAGCGCATGGCTAATTTGGCCACGCGGGCCGGCACTGAGGCCACGGAGCGGAGCGAGCGGTGGATGCGTGTGCACACCCCGCTCCTCATGTTGTCGAAGGCCGACATCGTTCGCCGGGGCAGGGTGCTCGGGGTGGACCTTTCGAGAACCATCAGTTGTTACGACCCGACCCCCGCTGGGGAGCCGTGCGGGCACTGTGATGCGTGCCAACTGCGTGAGCGCGGATTCCGTGAGGCGGGCTGAGGCGGTTTGGGTGAATTTGCGGTGTTTCGTTTCATAATTAGCCTGTTTGTCACCGAAATCCGTCCCCAATTGCCCGATTCCGGCAACAAGAGAAGCCTCAACGCATGTCTGAAATCCCCCCGAATCTCCGACTGACAGCCGACTCCGGTCGCGGCCCCGATGCCGCCGATGTCTTCGCCATTCTCGTGCGCGAGCACGGGGAGCGGCTCTTGGCTTTCTTGCGCGCGTCGGTTCCATCGTCCTCCGTTGATGACATCTTCCAAGACACGGTCTTGGTGGCATGGCGACGCCTTCCGGATTACGACCGCACCCGGCCGTTCGGAGCATGGATGCGCGGCATTGCACGCAACCTCGTGCTTGACCATCGTTCCAAGATGGGGCGCGAGCGGCCCACCGATGATGCGATCCTCGATGCGATCGTTCGTCGCGCCGAGGCAGAAGATCGTGGCGATCGCGAAGAGTTCCGCGCCAAACTCGTGAAGCTCGAAGACTGCGTGGCGCGCTTGCCAGATGAATATCGAACGGTGATCCATCTTTCCTATCGTCTTGATGCGCCGATCGCGCGGATTGCGGCGGAAGTGGGCGCGAATGTTGAAGCAGTAAAGAAGCGATTGCAGCGCGCCCGCGCAATGGTGGCAACATGCATGGAATCAAAGGAAGCGACCACATGAACATTGAAGATGATCGATTCACGCACGAGGACACCGCCAACGATCGTTGGATTGGTGCCTTGATTCATGTTCAGCGTCACGACACGCCGGAACGTGTTGATCAATTGGTTGACCGCGCGGTGGTTCGTCTGCGATCGGCGAGCGCAACGGAGACGGTGCGTACCGCTGGTTCTATCAGTATTTCAGGCACTTCTGTGGCGCCACGCACGCGCCGCTGGGATTGGCGAGCGCCAGTTGCGGCAGCGGCGTCGATTGCAATTATTGCGGGCAGCGCGTTGTTGTTCTCGCCGCAGCCGGCATCTGCTGATTCGATCCTTCATGCCGCGCAAGTGGCGGAGTCGGGATCAGGCGATCGTCGTTACGCGTTGGAATTGGTATTCCCGACTCGTGCTGGCGAGGCCGATGCGCAGGCGCCGCGTGCTGTTGGAACCCTTGACATTCGCGATGCCGAGCATGTTCGACTTGACATTCGTTTCCAAGATGGGCGGGCCATGACGCGCGGCACAGATGGGACAACTGGTTGGACGGTGGATCCGCGCGGCGACGTGCTCTCCATGCCCACTGATGCGCGTTGGCCTCGATTCATTGAGACGCCCGAAGGGGATCTCTTAGCGGATCGGCTTGATGTGCTGCTTGCAGATATTGGAGCGCACTATCAAATCGTCCGCTGCGACAAGGGCGGAGCCATGCAGATTTGCGCCACCCACGATGGCAGTGATTTCCGCGGCCCTGAGAGCATTGAATTGACGATTGATCCGGCCACCAAGTTGGTGACGCGTGCAGCATTGAACTTTGGCGGTCCGCCGGAGGGTGCTGCGCGGCGCGCTGTTCGCGCGGGTGATGCGGTCGCAACGACTGGCAGTGGCCGTCCGGATGCGATCACTGCGCGCGGGGCACGCGATGATCGACCTGAAGGAGGACCGGGTGGCCCGGAAGGTGGTCGCGGTCTTGCAGGCGGGCGTGGTCCGGAGGGCGGGCGCGGTCCTGAAGGCGAGCGTGGTCCGGAGGGCGGGCGTGGCCCCGAAGGTGGTCGCGGTCCAGAACGTGGCCCAGAAGGCAGGCGTGGTCAGGCAGGTGGCCCGGGTCCAGATGGTGGACGTGGAACTGACCGGCGCCCCGAACCGCGCGTTGTAATTATTGAGCGAACAGCAGTTCCAAATGGCGCATTTGACGCGGCGTGGTTCTCGCCGCCGAGTGCGCCAGTTCGGAAGGCTCCGCCTCCACCTCCGCCGAGCGGTCCCGGTGGACCGGGCGGTCCGAGTGGTCTCGGCGGCAGAGGCCCAGGTCCAAGCGGCGGTCCGCCTCCGCCGCGTGGCGATCGCTAACAGCGTTCGTCACACATCCAGATTCTTGACTTCGAGCGCGTGCTTCTCAATGTAAGCGCGTCGCTGTTCAACGTTCTCACCCATCAGGATGGAGAAGAGTTGGTCGGCCTCACCCGCGGCGTCCCATGTCACGCGCAGCAGAGTGCGCTTGGATGGATCCATGGTGGTCTCCCAAAGTTGCAGAGCCTCCATCTCGCCTAGACCCTTGAAGCGCTTCACTTCAATGCCGCGACGGCCGACTTCGTACAGAACGCGCAAGATGCTGTGCACGCTCGGCGCCTCAGCCCACTCGTACGAGCCGTCCTTCTCATTGCGAACGCGCCACGCATATTTGGTGGGGAGCTTGTCGCCGGTCACCGTCTCGGTCTGTTCGAGCGCCCAGTCGCTGATGCTGATTGCATTGGCGATCAGTTGTTGGAAGAGTTTCTCCAGCTCCTTGTTCTCGTGCAGGACGCGCAATTGTGCAGGTCGCGCCGCTGGACCAGTGCCCGCCGCGAGAGCCGCTTGATTTGCGAGTGCCGCAGCAGCGTTTGTTTGCGCAGCGTTCGCTGTGGTCTTGGCCTCGCCGAGTTCCAGTCCATTTGCCTGCATAAAGGCAACGGCATCGGCTTCGGTGAAGAACAATCCATCGCCGCCAGCCCACGCCAATTGCCAGCCTGGCAGGTGTCCGTTGCCAGTTGGATCATTCTTGCGCGCAGCAAGGAGCGCGGGGAACGGAATGCCGCGACGTTGAGAAATAGTCACCAGCTCTTCTAGGCGGTTCAAGATACGGATCACCGTACGAACCTTGTCCGAAGAGATTTCATGTGCGATCTCGCCATCTTCGCTACGCACCGCAAGCGAGCAATGCTTGAGCGCGAGGTCAACGAGCGTATCGCCCATTTCGCGGTCATTCAAGACATATTCACTGTGCTTGCCACGCGCCACTTGGTAGAGCGGGGGCTGTGCAATGTAGATACGACCGCGGCGCACCAATTCAGGCATCTGTCGGAAGAAGAAGGTGAGTAGCAGCGTGCGGATATGGCTTCCGTCGACATCTGCATCCGTCATGATGATGACGCGACCATAACGAAGCTTGGCGTGATCAAAGTCCTCGCCGATGCCGCATTGCAGTGCCTGAATCAGCGTGCGAATTTCTTCGAAGCCGAGAACCTTATCGAGACGGGCGCGCTCCACATTCAAGAGCTTTCCACGCAGCGGCAGGATTGCTTGGCAGACGTGATCGCGACCGCCCTTGGCACTTCCACCTGCGCTGTCACCTTCGACGATGAATAGTTCGGTCTTCTCCACATCGCTTGATGAGCAGTCAGCGAGTTTGTGTGGCATGCCGCCGGAATCCAAAGCGCCCTTGCGCTTGATGAGTTCGCGGGCCTTGCGCGCAGCCTCGCGTGCCTCGGCAGCGAGTTTGGCACGGTTGCAGATGTTCTTGGCTTCCGAGGGGTGCTCTTCAAGCCATGCGCCGAGCAACTCATTGAGCGCTCCGCTGACAAAGGTGGCGATCTCTGGGTTGAGGAGTTTCTCTTTCGTCTGGTTGTTGAACGTTGGGTTCTTCAACTTAACGCTGATGATGGCCGTCAAACCTTCGCGCAGATCCTCGCCGGTGATTGCATCCTTGCCGTCTTTGAAGATGCCGGTGCGTCGGCCGTAGCCGTTGATTGCCACGGTGACCGCTTGCTTGAATGCAGTGACATGCGTCCCGCCATCGCGGTTCGGAATGTTGTTGCCGAACGCCAACAGCGTTTCATTCATCGCGTCCGTGTACTGCATGGCAATGTCTGCGCGCGTGCCGCTTTCCTCGTCCTCGCGGGTGACCGCGATGACCGGGCTTTGCGTGTTCTTTGCGGCATTCATGTGCCGAACATAACCCGCCAAACCATCGGCGGCGTGGAAATGTTCCTCGCGGATGTTGCCAGAGGAGTCGACGCGCTCGTCGCGCAGAGAGATCTTGACGCCGGGATTCAGAAAGCTCAGTTCGCGGAGGCGATGCTCAAGGCGCTCGTACTGGAAATCAGTGTCCGCAAAGATCTCATGATCGGGCTTGAAGGAGATGCGCGTGCCGTTCCGTCCACCAGTCTGGCGTTCAGCAATGATATGGAGCGGTTCTGAGAGTTCACCGCGCGCAAACGCAATCTTGTAAGTCTTTGGACCCTTGTCGACTTCCACTTCCGTCCACTCGCTGAGAGCGTTCACGCACTTGATACCGACGCCGTGCAGGCCGCCGGAGACCTTGTACGCATTGCCGTCAAACTTGCCGCCGGCGTGCACCTCGGTCAGGATGACTTCCACCGCGGGTCGACCGTTGATGGTGGGGTTCTCGTGGCGCATGGGGTCAACCGGCATTCCGCGGCCGTCGTCCTCCACCATGCAACTACCGTCGACACCGATCGTCACATGAACATTGGTGGCGTATCCAGCCATGACCTCATCGATCGCGTTGTCGACGCACTCATAAACGAGGTGATGCAGACCCTCTGGTCCGGAGCCGCCGACATACATCCCGGGTCGCTTGCGGATCGCTTCCAAGCCCTCAAGAACTTGGATCGTGCTCGAGGTGTATTCGTCGGCGGTGGAGACGGCGGTGGAGGCGGCGGTGGCGCCGTGAGGCGCAGCGCTGTCGGCTGGGATGGGATGTGATTCTGCCATTTCGGGGAACCACAAATCGTACCCGAGAATGCCGTTTGGCATGGTCTCCAAAGCCCTTCCGCAGGAAGTGCATCACCCTATTTTTGTAGCTGATTTCAGCGGGCGAGGGATTCGCTCGGCGGACCCGCCGAAATCTCATCTGGCCAATTGCAGATTCTTGCTAGTCGACTGCTGCAGTCCCTGACTACACTCTTTGGATGGAACATTCCTTCCATCAAGGTCATCGTTCGACTTGCCCCGTCGACAGCCGGAAAGCGATTTCGTAAATCAGTATTGCGATCCCCAATCCTCGTCAGTTTGTCAAAGGGGATGCTCACGGATCCAGCAAGGACGGGACGGGCAAAAATAGTGCAAACAAGGTGCGCACGGGCAAGGAACTCATCCTTGCAACCAGGCCCTTTGCCTCAGACTCCACAGCGCGCAGTTGGTGGTACGTGCTCTCAACATTGGGTTTACTAGTGGCCTCGTTTGCGGGAGCACTTATGAGTGTTCACATGTCCATCAGGCTCGCGTGCATGTTGCTTG
Organism: Planctomycetota bacterium; assembly: GCA_026386795.1. Classification (GTDB taxonomy): domain Bacteria; phylum Planctomycetota; class Phycisphaerae; order Phycisphaerales; family SM1A02; genus UBA966. Next base: position 12,171 of record JAPLMU010000060.1, on the reverse strand, counting down.
AGGGATTGCTTGTGCTTCGTCTCTTTGTGATTTATCACGATCAGCAACACCACGCCATTCTGCCGCGTTCGCGTCTTGCGGAGCGGATCATGTGGTGCGTCGGAATGTTGTGCCTGAGCCCGAGCAGCGTGTGGCGCAGTTCGCACAATTATCACCACAAGCACAACTCAAAGCTTGGCTCAGCACACATCGGATCATTCCCGGTCATGACGAGCAAGGAGTATCTGCGCTCCTCGCCAAGGCGCCGATTCAAATATCAGTTCATGCGACATCCGCTGACGATCCTGTTTGGATATGTGTTCATCTTCTTCTACGGAATGTGCGTGTATCCATTCTTCAACAAGCCGAGCGAGCACTACGACGGGATCATTGCCATCAGTCTGCATGTTGTCGTGGGCTCGATGTTGGTGTGGTTCTTTGGATGGACTGCGCTGCTATTGGCCATGATTCTGCCGCACTTCATCGCAAGTGCGATTGGCACATACCTCTTCTACGCGCAGCATAATTTCCCCGGGGTTTCTTTCTACAACCGCGCAGGTTGGGCGTATGAGATCGCCGCTATGGAGTCCTCTAGTTATCTGCGGACCGGCCCGATCATGGCGTGGTTCACGGCAAACATTGGCTACCACCACATTCATCACCTGAATTCGCGCATCCCCTTCTACCGCTTGCCGGAAGTGAAGAATGCGATTCCGGAACTGATGACCCCCAAATCCACTTCGCTTCGTCCTATTGACATCTATCGCTGCTTGCGGCTCAAGGTGTGGGATGTCGATGCTCAGAAGATGATCACTCTGAAGGAGTGCCTTGCTGGTCATGCCAAGCACGCGGCAAACCGTCGCCTGCACCCGGCAGCCAGTCACTGACTCCAAGTCCACCGTTTCGTAGTCGGCGTGCCGACCCCACATACATCATGCAATTCACAGCAACACAGCTCGCTGAGCGCGTTCATGGCGAAGTTCACGGCGATGGCTCCGTCATTCTCAAAGGGTTCGCACCAGCGGATCGCGCAGGTCCTGGTGACCTGACCTTCGCAGAGAAGGCTTCGTACCTTGAGGCCGCCGAGCGCAGTGGAGCGTCGGCCATCTTGGTTTCCGGTGAAGTGCAGCCGTCTTCCAAAGTGGTGATCCGTGTCGCTGATGCGCGTATCGCCGTGGCACGCCTGTTGCCGCTCTTCCATCCGGCTGTTGAGCATGCGGCGGGAGTCCATCCGACGGCGGTCATCGATCCCGCAGCGCAGGTCGATGCAACCGCGCACGTCGGGCCGTATTGCGTAGTCGGCGCGCGGGCCACGATCGGCAAACGTTGCGCGCTGCTGAGCGCCGTGAACATCGGTACCGATTGCGTTGTTGGCGATGACACTCGGCTCCATCCCAATGTGGTGATCTATCCCGGATGCCAAGTGGGTAGCCGCGTCAGCATCCATTCCGGCACGGTGATTGGCGCCGATGGATACAGCTATGTGTTTGATGAAGGCCGCCACCGCAAGATGCTGCAGGTGGGGATCGTCATCATCCATGACGATGTCGAAATTGGTGCGAACACCGCCATTGACCGCGGGGCCCTTGGGCCAACCGTGATTGGGCAAGGCAGCAAGATCGACAATCTTGTGCATGTTGCACACAACGTTCAGATTGGCAAGCACTGCCTGATCATGGGTCAAGTTGGATTTGCCGGCAGCGTGCAGATGGGCGATTACGCCGTCATTGCTTCGCAGTCCGGCGTGGCCGACCATCTGACTCTTGGGAAGCAGTCGATTGTTGGCGCCAAGAGTGGGGTGATGCGCGATGTTCCGGACGGCGCATTGGTCCTTGGCGTACCGGCTATTCCAGACAAGTTGGCCAAGCGCCAGTTCATTGCTTTGCAGCAACTGCCAGAACTGATCCGACGCACCCGAGAACTCGAGAAGCAGGTCGCGGCGCTGCAAGCGAACATACCGGTGGAACCTGGAGCAGCGTGACCGCTGCGGGGGATATCGGCCGGTTTGCTGCAGGATTCTGCCGCATGTGTTGGTGGGACAGTCCTGCGTAAACTGCAGGGGTGAGCCGATATGCGCCGATCCAAGGAAGGACGGGCGACCTCTTTACCCGCAGTGTGCGTACCAGTCTGCAAGGAAGCGACATGAGCACTGACCTCAACAATCATGATGGCGCGCCTCATACCCCGAGCGTGATGAATTCCGCTGAACGGGGCATGGCGATCGCACGGCGTTCCTTTGTGTTCTTTGGTGCGCTCTTTGTGGCGGGATGCGCAACGACTCAGAGAACTCAAATCGCTTCGAGCCGACTCCCGGCGCCCGAGTGGCCGGAGATTCCTGAGGTGGGTGTTGGCGCTCCTCCGGGAACTTTCTGCACTCCTCCGAAGGTGGATCCGAAGACTGGCGAGGTGCAGGCTCCCGCGGTTTGCTACAGCAACGGCCCGGTTCCCTTTGCGCGCCCGCGTGAGTCATGGGCGCGCGGTACTCCAAATTATGCGGATATGGATCCCATGCTGCCGCCCAAGTACATCACCATCCATCACGATGGGATGACCGCCTTCTGGGGCATTACTGACCTCGAGGCGCGCTCGCGCTTGGAATTGATTCGAAATGGCCATCGCGGTAAGGGTTGGAGCGATATTGGTTACCACTACATCGTTGACCGGGCTGGTGTTGTCTGGCAGGGGCGAGATGTCACGCGTTGGCAAGGCGCTCACGTCAAGTACCGCAACGAGAACAACATCGGTGTGATGTGCATGGGCAACTTCATGTTGCAGCAGCCATCGGCAGCGCAGATCGCTGGGCTCAACCGAACTGTTGCGCAGTTGCAACGCGTTTATCGCATTCCATCCTCAAGCGTCTACACGCACCGGGAATGGCCGGGCGCGCAGACACTTTGCCCTGGCACCGAACTGCAGTCGAAGGTTCTCGCTCTGCGTAAGACTGGATTCAAGTCCAGCGCCGTGGCGTAATTCAGGTCGAAGGCGTGGTCATGCTCACTATGAATCTTCTGGCCGACGGTGCATGGTCAGTTTCCAATGTTGTCACCATGTTGGTAGCGATCATGGGAATGATTGCCGTGGCGTTCTTTGCTTGGAAAGCGGTGCAGCGCCAGGAATCGGGCGATAGTGCACTCGAAGCGAAGTTGAAGGCGGACGATGAGCGCGCTGCAAAGGGGCGGCGCGAGGAATTCGGGGTTCCGCCCGACCCACCAGCCGGAACATCATCCGAAAAATGAAGAACGCCCGATGGGGTTTAACCCATCGGGCGCATCGGTCTCCCTTGTGAGGGAGGAGGGAAAGGCAGAGTTGGCCCTTTTCGCCTCCTCGACATCAATCTCGATCTACTGAGAAGGTAGCCCGGGTCGGCCATGTTGCAAGGAAATCCCGCACTGATTCTTGATTCGCATTAAAGGGCACTTCTCTGCAGAAGTTCTTGATCAGCCATAAGATTCTTCCAGACATGCAATTGCGTCGGGTAAATAGGGTCGGAGCCTCCGGTGCTTGGACTCAATAAATCACTCGTTTTTGCCCGATTTTCTGTGCCAATTGCAGCCAAGATTGCTGCTCCCAGGGCCGCGCTATCGGGAGTTTCTGCCCGGCGAACAGGAATTCCGAACGCATTGGCATGCATAGCGGTCCAGAGTGGGCTTTCAAACCCGCCGCCGGAGGCAATCACTTCGGGCGGCGTGATTCCGGCCTGGCGGATCAGCCCCATACAGAGACCCATTCCGCAAGCCACGCCCTCCATGACAGCGCGTGTGAAATGGGCCTGCGTGTGAGCGACGCTGATGCCGTGGAACCCCCCACGCGCGTGTGGATTGGGGATCGGGCACCGTTCCCCGGAGAGCGTTGGCACAAAGCGGAGACCCTCGCAACCGGGCTGAATGGCGGCCGCTTCGCGGTCGAGCAGTTCATAGACAGAGAGTCCCTCGGCATTCGCGCGGGCGGTGGTGTCGCGTGCGAGGGTGTCGAGATACCAACGCATGCTTCCCGCGGCGGAGAGCATGACGCTCATGAGGTGCCAACGACCGGGGAGCGCGTGGCAGAAGGCATGCAGCGCGCCGTCTGGGGAAGCGCGGAACGAATCGCTTGCTGCAAAGATCACGCCGGATGTACCCAAGCTGGCGGCCACCGCGCCCGGAGAAATGATCCCGGAGCCGATGGCATTGGCGGCCTGATCACCAGCACCGGCAACGAGTGGAATGCCAGCAGTGAGACCCATGAGGCTGGCAGCGGAATCGGAGAGACGGTCAACGGGATCGGGCGATTCGTGACACGCGGGGACTTGCGAAGCGTTCATGCCAAGGTCACGCAGCATGTCCATGCTCCACGCGCGGCGGGCGACATCAAAGTAGAGCGTTCCACTTGCATCGGCGGCATCGGTGGCGCGCACTGATCCAAGTTTGAGACGCACGTAGTCCTTCGGCAACAACACGCAGTCGGTGGCGCTCCAGACGGAAGGTTCGTGCCGTTGCACCCAGCGCACCTTGGGGGCGGTGAAGCCGGCGAGCATGCGGTTACCGGTGCGAGCAAGAATCGTTTCGCGCCCGATGTCGCGATCGAGGCGCTCGCATTCGTCAGCACTGCGGGCATCGTTCCACAGAATGCACGGTCGCAGCGGGGTGTTGGTTCGATCAACCAAGGTGGCGCCGTGCATCTGACCGCTGAAGCCGATACCCGCGATGCGGTGCGCGGCATCGGCATGACCATCGCGTACGGCGGCGGCGAGTGCGGCACGCGTGGCTTGGTGGGCGGCGCGCACCCAGTCGTCGGGGTCTTGTTCGCTCCACTCTGGCCGCGGCGTTGAGAGTGGATATTCGACCGACGCGTGTGAAATCGGCACGCCGTCTGCTGTGGCGATCAGCGCCTTCAGTGAGGATGTGCCAATGTCGAGGCCGAGGAAGAGTGGTGCTGGCATCGAACGGTGGTGTACGCGAGGCGGTGTCAGGGTGTTTTGAGCCGTCCCTGGGCCTCAATTTGGCACACGCTAACCAATTCTGAACCCGATGCTTACATACGGAATATGCGCGATCCCTAGCCTCACACCTCGGATGGGGGTCGCGCATGCGGCTTTGACCCCATATGAACTTGCAACGCCCAGCCATCGGGCGAAGGTGAATGAAATATGAACAGTTCCCGACTTGTCACTCACTTCGCGCACCGCGCTCGTTACTGGATGATGACATCTGCGTCAGTGGTCGTTGCGGTGCTCCTCGTTGAACCTATGGGAGCGTCTGCGCAGTCATCACAGAACGCGGCGCCAGCCACCAAGCAGTCCACGCCGGCCGGCACGCCTGCTCCGGCAGTGAAGTCGGCGGATCAGAAGCCGAAGGCTGCAGGTGGGGCACCAAAGTCAAAGTCCGCGACGGCACCGACGGCACCGGCGGCAGCAGCCGCTGTTGCTGCGCCGACGCTCGACGAGACGCGGTTGACGCTGAACAAGTGGATCGAGACGCAGCAGATCATTTCCAAGGAGCGAAATGACTGGGCGCAGGGAAAGGAAATTCTGCAGGGACGCATTGAACTCGTTGGCAAGGAAGTTGGTGTCTTGAAGGATCGAATTACGCAGTCGGAGTTGGCGGTTGCGGAATCGAACAAGAAGCGCGACGAGTTGGTTGCGGAGAACGATCAGTTCAAGGCGGTCACTGCGCAACTTTCAGATGCCGTGACAGCGATGGAAGGTCAGGTGCGCAAACTGGCCAAGTTGATGCCAGAGCCAGTGAGCGCCAAGCTGCTTCCGTTGATGCAACGTATGCCCGCCGACCCCGCGAATACGCGCGTCTCGACAGCCGAGCGCTTTCAGAATGTGCTTGGAATTCTCAACGAATTGAACAAGGCGAACAGCGAAATTTCTGTTTCATACGAGATTCGAACGCTCGCGGATGGGTCATCCAGCGAGGTTCAGGTGTTCTATGTTGGTCTTGCTCAGGCGTACTACATCAGTCCCCGTGGACTCGCGGGCATTGGTCATCCGACCGAAGATGGTTGGAAGTGGGAATCCGCTTCCGCCGCCACCTCGGGGCAGATCATGCAAGCGTTGGAAATCATTCAGGGCAAGCAAACCCCATCCTTCGTCCCCCTTCCAATCACTATCAAATGATCACATTCAAATCCACCATTCATATGGCATTGACAGCGCTCTTGAGCAGCGCCGCATGTGCGCAGGCACCCGCACAGCCAGCGGAGGTCAATCCGACTATCGCGAAGGCGTCGCGCAGTGCGGAAGACGAACTGACTAAAAGTATCGGCGAGCTGAACAACATGCGCGCTCTGATATCCGCAGAGAAACTACCGCTCGCGCAAGAGCTCACGTCGCTTGAGGAAGGTGTTGTGCAACTCCGCAAGGATGGCGACAAAGTGCAGCGCCTTGTTGATGCAGGGGCTTTGGAAATCGGCACACTCAAGGCAGAAATGAAGGCTCGCCAAGATGAACTGAGTTACATCGGCAGTCTGCTTGATGAGTACGCGCGTACATTTGAAACGAAGATTGGCGTTGGCGAGATGCAGGTCTACAGCGAGCCTGTTGAGAAGGCGAAGCAGGCGGTTGAGAACAAGACCCTCACGCCGGTTGAGCGCTTTGCGCGACAGACCACATTCACGGAATTGACTATCAAGCGCCTCTTTGATGTGGTGGGCGGCATGCGGTTTGCTGGTGTCTCGGTCGACACCATGGGCACCGTCTTGCAGGGGCAGTTTGCCATGATCGGTCCGATTGCTCTGTTTAGAGCGGATTCCGGCGTGGCAGGTATTGCGGTTTCACAGGTTGGATCGGTCAATCCGCTTGTGCGCCCACTTGAGGGAGAGCTCGCCGGGTCGATTGGAACGCTCGTCGCTTCTGGCGAGGGAACGCTGCCGCTTGATCCATCGCGAGGCGGTGCGCTGAAAGCGCTCGTTCAGAAGACCAACATTGTGCATATCTTTGTGAAGGGCGGGCCGATCATGTGGCCGCTGCTATTTGCATCGATGGTGAGCGTCTCAGTGGTACTTGAGCGCTTGCTCTTCTTGCTCAACGAGCAACGAAAGCGCAGCCCGAAGACGCTTGCCAAATTCTTCGTGGATGTTGGTAAGGGCGACCTCAATGCTGCGATTGCCATTGCCAAGAACTCAAAGGATGCGGTGGTCACCACGCTCGGCTACGCGCTGGAGCATCGGGACCAATCACTGGGACATGCCTTGGCATATGCGGAGACGCGCGCGTTCAAGCGCTATCGCCGCGGCATAGCCATTCTCGACACGGTCATTACGTTGGCGCCGCTCTTGGGTCTGCTCGGAACGGTGACGGGCATGATGGCGTCGTTCTCAGTGATCGGCGGTGACTTGAGTTCGCCGGGCGCCATCACTGGCGGTATTTCTGAGGCGCTGATCGCGACTGCTTTCGGACTGGTAATTGCCATTGCTTCGCTCTTGCCATTCAACTATCTCAATAATCGCATCGAAGGCATCGAGACAGAGATGCTGGCTGCTGGGGAACAGTTGAAGTTGCTTGTGGAGACGCATCCGCGCGGCGCGGCGGCGATCAAGCGTGCGGCAGAAGAAGAAGAGGAAGAGTTGACGTTGCGCGTTGAGCCGTACCACGGGACATCAACTTCGCTGGGAGGAACCTGACGTGGCCGGTGGCGGCGGTGGGTTGCGGCGTGGCAAGAAGAAGAGTGCACGCATCGAGATCATTCCGTTGATCGACATCATCTTCTTTCTTTTAGCCACGTTCATCATGGTGTCGTTGAGCATGTCCAAGAACCAGGGCGTGCAAGTGGCGCTTCCGGGCGCGACCACGGCGCAGTCATTGGGTGAGCAATCTGAGTTGGACAAGGCTGTCACCATTAGCGTGAACGAGAAGGGCGAGATCTTCTTCAACAAGGACAAGATTTCCTTGGCGCAGTTGCCCATGAAGCTGCAGACCTACAAGGTGGTCGCCAAGGACCCCAAGGTCATCATCAATAGCGACGGCAACGCGAATTTCAAGTTTGTAGTTGGCGTTCTTGATGAGGTTCGCAAGATTGGTATTGCCAAGGTTGGCATCAATACGGACAAGAAGTGAGTAAAACGGCAACGATCATCTGCATTGTTGGTGCACTGCTAGTGCACGCGGTGATCATTGCCTTTGGCGGAATCCTGTTTCTTGGTGATGAAACCAATCAGTCAAGTCACCGTGATGTTGAGCTCTTGAATGAAGACGTTCAGAAAGACAAAGTTGACGATCAGGAAAAGGAAGTTGTTCAACCGGATTTAAAGGCCGAGTCGGACGCGCCGCCGGATCCCAATCAAGTGCTTGCGTCACCCGACGCGCCTGCGGATTCCAATGATGCGCCGGCCCTTGACTCTGCGAGTTTGGGAGCACTGGAACAGGCCCTTAACGGCAGCAATGCTGGTGGGGCCTCTGATTTCGGTGGCAGCGCGTCGTTGTCGTCGGGAGGTCGCATTGGTGGAACCGGCAAGGCTGCCGCATCAGATCAAGAGTTCCAGGGTGCTTTCAGCATGTCGGAGATTGACCAGCGACCGCGACCGGTGCATCAGGTAGCCGGTGCCTATCCCGCAGAAATGCGAGTAAGGAATGTTGAGGGTGTGGTCACGCTGATCTTCATCGTGGATGACACTGGTCGTGTGGTGAATCCGCGGGTGGAGAAGTCGTCGCATCCGCAATTCGAGGCGCCAGCACTGGCAGCCGTGCGGCAATGGAAATTCGAGCCAGCTATCAAGGGTGGTCAACGCGTGAGCTGTCGTATGCGCGTGCCGATTCGCTTTCAACCGAGCTAACACATGATTTCTGATACCAGTGCATCCATTCGATCATTTGCCCGATTCCTGCTCATCGCGAGTGCGGTTGGCACGCTGCCCTGCGCCGTTGCAGCGGCCGGAGTGCCGACCGGACCGGGTAGCGAAGCGCCTCCGCCGTCCATGAAGATTTCGCGGCCGGATCTGGCTGTGATCTGGAACGACCCTGGATTTCAGAAGTCGTTCATTGGTGGCTATGGAGTGAGTGCGGACATCGAGCCGCGCATCGCGCAGGATGACATGGCGCTGTTGGAGCTTGTGCGTCAGTTGATGGCGGAAGAATTGCCTGCTGCGGAGTCGCTGCTCAGGGAGTCGGTTCGCCCAGACGTGTCTGCGGTCATTGATCTGACGCTCGGTGGTGTGCAGTTCCAGCAGGACAAGATTGACGATGCGTTAGTGAACTATCGAAACGCAGTAGCCAAGTTTCCGAACTTTCGACGCGCATATCGGAGTATTGGGTTGATCTGTACGCGCAAGAGCCAATACGAGGGGGCGATTGCCGCGTTCAACAAGATGATTGAGCTTGGCGGCGCGGACGCATACTCCTACGGGTTACTTGGCTTCTGCCACTCGGCGCGCGGCGACTATCAGCCTTCAGAGGCGGCGTACCGAAACGCGCTGTTGCTGCAGCCGGACAATGTCGAGTGGCGGTTGGGATTGACGCGCGCGGTGTTCAAGCAAGCAAAGTATGAGGATGCGGCCAGCCTGCTTGATGTACTGATCACTAACTTTCCGGACAAGGCAGATTTTTGGCTTCTTCAGGCGCATACATACCTCGGTCTCAAGCAGCCGATGAAGGCGGCCGTGAACTTGGAAGCGCTCGATTCCATCGGTAAATCAACCGTGGACAGCCTGTTCACACTCGGTGACATCTATGTATCCGAAACGCTTCCCGATATGGCACTGAGTGCCTATGACCGTGCGATTACCAAGAATCCAACACAGCCAGTTTCTCGGTCAGTTCGGGCCGCGGAGGTGCTCGCTGCGCGTGGGGGGCTACTGCAGTCCAAGGCGCTGTTAACTCGTGTCAAGGCGAACTGGAGCGACACACTCAGCGACGCTGACCGTCGCAAGGTACTGAAGTTGCAGGCCCGCCTTGCGATGAGTAGCGGCGCAGGTGACGCGGAGACGGCCACAGTGCTTGAAGAAGTCATCGCGCTTGATCCACTTGACGGCGAAGCATTGATGCTGCTTGGTCAGCACTACAACCGGATCGCGCAGCCGGACAAGGCGATTCTCTACTATGAACGTGCTGCACGGATTGATTCATTCGCAGCAAATGCAAAGGTCAAGATCGCGCAAGTGTTCGTTGCTCAGGGGCGATTTACCGAGGCGCTCCCTTTGCTTCGTGATGCTCAGTCGTTGAAGCCGCGTGATGACATCGCGCGTTACATCGAGCAGGTCGAGCGCGCTTCGAAGAGCAAGCGCTAGGCAACACAGAAGACACAGTTTGGTTCAGAATTGGTTATGACAACGGTTCAGATGGCGCTAAGGATGACAATTACGCGCCTGTATTTGGGCGAAATTCAGCGACTTCTCGTTTGGCAACACGAAGTTTACTGAATATGAACGGTGCTTTCGTAAAACACCTATGGCAAAGGAAACACTGTTGAGGCACACTTGCTTCATCTCTTCGCGATGGATCATCGTTTGATACTGTCGCCGATTTGGCTTAGCAATCTCCAGCAAGAAAGACTTGACTCAATGAAGACTGCATCGAAATTCACAACGATCACGGGCGCCATCAGCGCACTGGCCATCATTGGCAGTGCGAATGCTGCCGAAGTGATGGTGTCGTCCGACATCACGACTTCGACCACTTGGACGAGTGGAAATGTCTACAACCTTCAGGGCAGTCGTTATGTCACCAACGGCGCCACGCTCACCATTGAGGCCGGAACGATTATCGCGAGCGACAACGGTGGATCACTGGCCGTGACCCGTGATGCGCGCCTCTCCTGCATTGGTACGGCTACCCAGCCGGTCATCTTCACCTCAAAGGTTGACTACCTAACGTGGGATGCAGCTCATCCGCGTGGCCAGTGGCGTGCCTCTGCAAATGAGTGGGGCAATGTCACACTCATGGGCAATGCGTACATCGGCAAGTACGGCAATGGTGCCGTTGCAACCAACACCGCCGCCCCAAATGCTGGCAATTACGCCAACATGGAAGGGCTCGTAGCTTCAGGAACGCCTGGCGACACGCGCACCTTCTACGGCGGCGGTAACGATCAGGACACCAGTGGTGCGCTCCGCTTTGTATCGCTGCGCTACGGTGGGAAAGTAGTTGGTCTTGGTAATGAGTTGAATGGTCTTTCACTCGGCGGCGTTGGTCGAGACACGATCATTGACCACATCGACATCATGAATAACGTTGACGATGGCATTGAGATCTGGGGCGGAACTGTTGACCTCAAGTACTTCAGCATCTGGAATATCGGCGACGACTCGTTTGACATCGACCAAGGTTGGCGCGGTCGCGCTCAGTTCGGTCTGACTGTTTCCGGCTACTCGATTCCGGGCACGGCGTCGGGTTCTGGATTCCCAGACTCAGGGTTTGAAATGGACGGGGCTGAGAAGTCTGACGCCCAGCCGGTCACTACCACAGCCTTCTACAACATCACGGCCATCGGTCAGCCACTCGCCGGCAAGGCTGCCACCAAGTACCGCGACAATGCCCGTGCGCAGTTCAACAACTGCATCATCATGGATACGGGCAAGGAAGTTGTCAAGAACGACAACACTGACGGCGAGGCAACTGGTGGCGAGACCGGATACGGTTACAACGGCACTCTGACTTGGGCGAATACGTGGCTGACGAATTACAACGTCTATTCCGCGGTGAACCCATTTGCCACGCCAGCAACGGCCTACGTTGCCCAGCCAAGCGGTAAGTTGATTCAGTACACGGACACTGTGTTCTTCAACAACGTTAACGCCGCTGCGTACACCGAGGCCTCTGCTCGTGGCGTGTTTGCTGTTGCAAACAACAATGTTCTTGCTGCGGCTGCTTCATCGCCAATCGCAACAATCACTCGTGGTCCGAACGTCAGCAACGGCACCATGGTGGTTCAGCCAGTCATCTTCCTTGATCCGCTCGCACGTAACAATGCGGTTACTAGCGTGAACGCCGCGCCTGCTGGCGGCTTCTGGACAGTAGCCAACTACCGTGGAGCTTTCAATGAAAGCGACAACTGGCTCTGTGGTTGGACCGCTGCGTCCCAGTACGGCTACACCACCTCGAATTGCGGCACTCCTTGCCCGGCGGACTTGAATGGTGACCACATTGTTGGTGGATCTGATCTCGGTGCACTGCTCGGAAACTTTGGCGGATCTGGCTCTGGCGACATCAACCTTGATGGCGTCGTGAACGGATCTGACCTTGGTCTCTTGCTTGGTGCTTGGGGCCCTTGCCTGTGA
>JAPLMU010000058.1 GCA_026386795.1 Planctomycetota bacterium | reverse complement strand
GTGGGTGCGGCGGTGATTGCCGTGTGGCGCAACCAAGCGATCGGTGACTCACTCGCGCGCGCCGTGCGCCATCCGGACTGGATCGCGCTTGCCGCCATCATCACTGCAATCATCGCCAATCAGGTGCTGACATCCGGCGTCTTCTGGACGCTCATGCGCCGCCATGGGCGCGTTGGATTTCAAGAGATGAACGAACTGGTGGCCACCAGCACGCTCGGCAATTACGTGCCCATGCAAGCGGGGAGCATCGGACGCATGGCGTATCACCGCGCGGTGAACGGGATACCAGTTCGCACAAGTTTGATGGTGATCCTGCAGGCAATGTCTGCTACCGCGGTAGCTACCTGCGCGGTCGGCGCCGTCGCGGTGCTTGCTGTGGGCGCGGGCGCGCCGTGGTGGGCGGCCCTACTCGTACCATTGGTATGGCTACCCCTGGCGATCGACGCCACTTGGAGACCATTTGCAGTGGTCATGGTGCTCCGCAGTGTTGAAGTGCTGGTCTGGGCAGTGCACGCCTGGGCGGCGTTCCGCCTCAGCGGTTGGCCGATCGAGCCAGCCACCGCTATCGGTGCGGCGCTCGTGGCATCAGCGGCAAATCTCGTGCCGTTCATCGGCAATGGGCTCGGTATTCGTGAGTGGTCCGTGGCCTTAGCGGCGCCGCTCATTGGCGGGTACGAACGCGACGCGGGGCTTGCAGCGGAACTTGCCGGTCGAGCCGTTGACATCGCCATCGCTATACCGCTCGGAATGATTGCCTTTGCAGCCCTCATCAAGCGCACACGCGCGGCGTTACCGAGCGCTGACCGCTAAACTTCCATCAATGCCAATCCACGCGAGTATTTGCTTCCCCGGCGCCTGTATTGCAACGGCGTTGGCGCTTGTGACGGCACCATTGGCGGCTTCGCAAACAGTTGCTCCCGCGCCCGCGCCGAACGCGGTTCCTGCGCAAACACAGACTGCACCCGCGCCACCAACTCCGCAAACGACAGCCGGGACCATTACACCTCCCGCACCAGCGGCACAACCATCCGCTACCGCCCCTGACTTTCAGACACGTATCAAGCAGATGCTCTCGGCAGCATGGCTCGCCGATCTCTATCCCTTCACGCGCGATGCTGACATTTCCGACGAAGGCTACGAGGCTGGTCTTGCGCTTTCCAAGCTTGATCCATTCGATGACGCTGTTCGACTTTCCCGCATTGCCGACGCAATTGAAGCGCATCCGACCGCCGACGCACGCGTTCGCGCATACGAATCAATTCTTGCTCCACAGAATCGCGCATCACTCGGCGCGCCCGTTGCTGCACGGCTTGCGTATCAATTGGCTTCGTTGCAAAGTCGTATTGGCAATACTGAATTGTTCTCGCGCTGGCTTGCAGAAGCAGTGAAGGCGGACCCGAGCTACCCAACGGCCGCGCAAGCCGCCGCGGGGTATTTCCGCATGCGAGTCGCTGACGCTGCCGCAGATATTGAACTTCTCAGCATCGCTGTCGAGGCCAACCCGCGCGACCTCTCAACATGGAGCGCGCTGCTCAGCGTCCTCCTTGACGGTGGCGCATTCAAGGCTGCCGAGCGCACCGCGCGCATGGCGATTGCTGTTGCAGAAGCCGAGCGCCGCAATGAGTTGGTGTATTCGTTTACCGGCGACCTTGCCACCGCACTGTGGGGAAGTGGACAGCGCGAAGAAGCATCGCACGAACTCGATCTGCGAATGAACCGCTTGACAGAGGACTACCGACGAATCATCTCGCTCATGGATCCATCCATTACCAACGAGCGCCTCGCCCGCGAATTCCCGCCTCTTCCATCCACACTCTCGATCGCCATGCTTGGTCTTGCGCAGAAGGAAGGCGACACAAAGAAGGTTGATTCGCTGCTGGAGCGTGCGCTGCGCGGAACAGATGCGGAAGTAAAGCGCGCTGAAGATCAAGGAGCTAGCAAGGCTGATGTTGGATCGTTCGCGTTGCAGCGAGCGGTCACCCTGTTGCTCTTTAGCAAGAATTTAGGCACTGTTTCCACGTTGCTCGACGACGCAGTGAAATCTGGCGCGCTTGGAGAACAAGGCAAGGCGCGCTTCGATGCCATGCTTGCGTGGCGCCAAGGAAAGCCAGAGGCCGCACTGAAAGCACTCGAGCCACTCCGAGCCAACGATCCACTTGCGCAGTATGCGTATGCGTCCGCGCTTGCGGATGCCAAGCAAACGGCAACTGCGATCACCGAATTCCGCACCATCGCGGAAACGCACATTGGCACATCAATTGGACTGCTGGCGCTCGACCGACTCTCTGACCTTCTTGGCCAACCGAAACTGGTGGTGTCACAACTCGCAAAGTCGATTGCGGACGGCGCAGATTTACTCAACAAAGCATTGGCCGATCACCTGTCGAGCAGCCTCGATGAGATCATCGATCACCCGTTCCGCGCATTGACGGTCGAGATTAAGCCGTCCTCGACGCTGATCGGCCCCTACGAGCCATTCACCTTCAATATTCGAATCCGCAACAGTTCGCGCCTACCAATGGCAATCGGCGGGGATTCCCCGATTTCCGGCAAGGTCACTATGCGTTCCGCTGCACCTCGGCCTGGACAAACTGACGCCGCCGAACTTCCACCACAGCCGCTTCTCATTGATCGTCGCTTGCGACTCATGCCCGGCGAGGAAATTCTCGTGACGGTGGATGCTGATCTCACTGTGGTCGGACTGATCCTCAATGTGCAGCCACTCGACTCGCACCTCATAAACGTCTCGGTGGTCTCCAATCCGTCGACAGCATCAGGCGGACTAGCACCGGGGTTCTTGGGAAGCGTGACTGGCTCAGTACCAATTCAGTTCACTGGCATAAACATCAACGAAGCGTGGGTGAAAGAATCGCGCGCGCTGGTGCATACCGCTGGAAATATCGAAGCAGTAACACGGCTCGCACTCTTGATACACGCAGCATCTGATCCAACGCTGCTTCCAGAATCCATCCGCGGCGATAGCAACGCTATTTGGACCGACATCGTTGATGCATGGAAGGCCATGCCAGAAAGCGCACAAGCATGGATACTCGGCGTGATTCCGCAAGACACGCCGTCCATGGCTCCGCTCCTTGACGCCGCACACGCGAGCACATCTCCAGTGGTGCTTCGAAGTTGGGCAATCTCACGTGTCGTCGACCCGAAGGATCCGATGCTTGATGTTTGCCGACGCAGTGGAGACGCAGAACTCTCCAAACTCGCCGATGCCGTGCAGTGGGTGGCGGATCGTCGGTCCAAGCGTGCCGGAGACGAGGTTGGCCTTGAAACTGAACGCGCCCGATCGATGCCGAAGGACAATGGCGCGGGGAGTGGACGCTAGTGACGATGTTCATCCTGCGCAGACTCGCGCAGTTGCCTGTGCTGCTCCTTGCCATTTACACGCTCACCTTTGCACTGGCATGGATTGCTCCCGGCAACCCATTTGATGGAGCCGAGGGTCGCCGCCCATCACCTGAGGCGCAGGCTGCCATGCGCGCGCAGTATCGGCTTGATGACCAAGCCTAAAGAACCGCGACTGGTCTGTGAATGAAATCATCGCAGATGGCGTGCCGGTGTCCCTCACCATCGGACTGGCTGCGATGTTGTTGGCACTTGGAATTGGCTTGTTCGCTGGGGTTGTCGGCGCACTCCGCCCCGGCTCGGCCGCGGATGCCACCACGCAACTACTCGCAGTCATCGGCATCAGCGTGCCGAGTTTCGTCACCGGCGCGGTGCTGCTCATTCTCTTTGCTGCAAAGTTGCAATGGGTGCCGATCGGTGGCTGGCAAGGATTCCGCAGTTTGCTGCTGCCGGCACTTGCACTCAGCCTTCCGTTTGCGGCATATGTGGCGCGATTGGTGCGCTCGTCGATGCTGGAGCAAATGTCTTCCGACTACATGCGCACCGCTCGCGCCAAGGGGCTCAGCCGCCGCCAAGCTGCCACGGGGCACGCGCTCAAGAATGCGTTCTTGCCTGTTCTCAGTTACCTCGGGCCAGCCACTGCTGTTGCGGTCACGGGCTCATTCGTAGTTGAGAAAGTGTTCGCCGTTCCTGGAATCGGTCAGCACTTTGTCGACGCCGTGCTCGGCAAGGACATCACACTCTTGATGGGCGTGGTGCTTGTCTTCAGTACCGTCGTGATCCTAATGAACCTACTCGTTGATGTTCTCTACGCGTGGATCGATCCGCGCATTCAGAGCGGGCGCACCTGACTCGCCGAGCGACGCAGTGGCTGCCATCAGCGCGGCAATGACCATCAGCGCGGCGCAAGCACTTGGATATTTGAGAATCGCTGATCGAACGAGGGATCCCGCGTGATGCCACGTACTCGGGTTGGGTCATAGAGCAATACCGTCGCGTAATGCGTGATTGGCAAGATCGGCAAGTCAACTTCGGTCACCATGCGTTCCGCGTCTGCAAGGATGGCCAAGCGCTTCGCTGGCTCTGCCTCTGCAGCGGCGCGATTAAGCAGTGCATCGAACGCTGCGTTGGAATAGCCACGATCATTGTTGCCATCACCAGTACGGCAGAGGTCAAGGAACGTGGTGGGGTCTGGGTAATCGCCATACCAACCACCACGCGCAATCATGAAGTTGCCTGCCCGCAAGTCATCCTTCAAGAACTTTGAGTCCTTTGATGTCAGTTCCACCTGCACACCAAGTTCGTTCCGCCACATGTCTGCCATCGCCAAGGAAAGGTCGCGATAGCGCGGACTACCTGTGGAATAGAGGAGATCAACAGTGGGGAATGCTGTGCCATCGGCGCGTTCAAGCTTGCCGTCGCCATTGCGATCAGACCATCCTGCATCAGCGAGTTCCTTGCGAGCGCGCACCACATCATGACCGATGCCGGCTGGTGGCTGGTACCCCGCGACGCCGTTCGGTGGAACAAGCGAGTTTGCCACGGGCTCGCCCACCCGGATCACGCGTTCCGCAAGCGCACGCTTATCAACGGCGAGTGCAAATGCGCGGCGCACGCGCGCATCGGCGAACGGATTCAAGATGCCGCCGGCCAGTGTGGGGCGGCAATTGAAACTATAGAAATCCGTTCCGAAATTTTGGACAACATGCACATTGCGACGCTCGCCAGCAACCGGCTCGGGAAGTGCTGCAAGCGCCTCGTCAATACTCGCTCCGGATGCCCGAAGAGCGTCAAACTGTGTGCGGTGATGCTCAACGTAACGCGCGGCTTGTTCAGCCAATTCCACCTTGTATCCAACGCGTACATCAGCGACCCAATCCGCTCCGCCCGCGTCAAACGCAAGCACCGCCGTGTTGTTGTCCTCAATTGGCAAGATGTCAATGGTGTTCACCGTTTGCAACGAATGATCCCAGTAGAAAGGATTGCGCACGAGACGCATTCGCCGCTTGTAGCGCCAATCATCCACCATAAATGGGCCGTTACTCACCAAGTTGCCGGGCTTCGTCCATCGAGCATCAATAGTGCGCCGCCCAGACGCAATATCAAATCCACTAAAGCGCTCTGCGGTTGCTTGATGAACTGGTGCCATCACTGGGAACGCGATCACCGAAAGCCAGTACGGCACTCGGCGGCGCAGCGTCAGTTCAATAGTGTGTTCATCCGGGGTCTTCACTGCCACAAGCTCGTGCGCCTTTGCCATGGTCTCTGACCACAACTCTTGGGCGCGTGCTTCGGTGTGCTCCGCTGCCGGCAACAGCGCGTACTGCGCTAACTGCGCGGCACGGAAATCCCAGAGCGCTTGCGCGCCCGCAATGTCGGCAACAAAGCCTGCATAATCGGAGGCAAAATCCGGCAGCATGGCGCGCTGCCAGGCTGTAACGAAGTCTTGCGCCTGCACAGCGTCACCGTTTGACCACCGCGCATCGGGCCGTAAATGAAACGTCCACCGCAACCCATCGGGCGACATTGCCCAACGCTCCGCAACGCCCGGGCGCGCGCCACCGTGATCCACGTCTACCACCACCAGCGTCTCATAGATCGCGCGACCAAGCCGAATGTCCTGCTGCCAACTCATCCGCTGGGGATCAAGGGTGAACGCGTCATTTGCCTGCACCATGGTGAAGTCTGCGCGCGGCCCGGCGGCATCGAAAGATGCAATAGCCAACAGAATGACCGCAAGGAGGATGACTGGCAAGGCGAGCTTCATGACTCTTGTATAGATCGGACACGGGCGGCAATGTGATGCAATCCGTAGACTTTCCCACGTGCGCCCCGCCCTTGCCGTCTTGATGTTCACCACTGTGTGCCTCACCCTCGTAGGGTGCGCGGCCGATCCAGCGCCGGCCGTACTGGCATTCCCGCGCGCCGATTACGAGCGCGTCTTTGATGCCGCCATTGAAACCGCCCGCGTCTACCGATTTCAGACTGTGACGACTGACCGGGAACTCGGTGTTATCGAAACGGACGCGCGGAGCGCTGGCTCCATGCTGGAGCCATGGCGCACGGACAACGATGGCGTGCAAGACATGATGGCGCACACCATTAACTTTGAGCGCCGACGGGTGCGATTCGAATTTGTTCCCGAGACCTTTAACTCGCCGACGCCCGCTGTTGATGCCCGAGCCGAAGGCGCGGCAATCCCCGGAAGCACTCGCGCTGAGGAGCGCTTTGACCTTCTCACAACCAAGGGAACCATCGAGCTGCGCGCTTGGGTCTATGTCGATCGCGGATTCCGACCAAACCAGCAGATCGGCCGTTGGACGAGCGGTGAAACCCACGTGTCCACCGACCCGACTATGACACAAGACCGCGAGGATGAGTCCACTCGGATTCCCACCGAATGGACCCCCATTGGCCGCGATGTCCCATATGAACAGCGACTGATGGTCAGTATCCGCGAGTTGTTAGCAACAACGGCCTCAACGGCGAAAGATGAGACGCCTGCAACCGCCCCAGCCCCCAGCACGGACTCTCTGCATTGACATAACTTTCGGTCGCGCGGTAGCGTTCTCCGTTCTCCCCGATCACCGCCCCGCCCGAAAGCACTCCAACCGATGCTCCTGAATTCAGTGAAGTTCCCCTCCTCCGCACGTATCGCAGCGATTGTGGGCACACTTTCCTTATTCGCCGCTGCATCGCAAGCCTGTGCACAGGCAGATGCATTGCCTCCGGATCTCGTGGCAGTGAAGCAAGCACTCACCACGGAGCAACGTAAGACGGTGTCGGAATTCGTCACACAAGTGGCGGAGCGCTTTGCCGCGGCTGATCCCGCTGGCGTTGCGGCTATCCGATCGAAATTGGTGGAACAGATACGCCTGCCAACAGTGAGCCCAAACTTTCGACGCGACTTTGGAATCGAGTTCGTTAAGGGATTCGGAAAGTTTGCGCAAGGCACCGATTCAATGCGGGCAACGAATGCCTTTATCTTGGCACGATTCATTGCTACCGCCGAGACCATCGACTTCCTAGCCGACAACCTCGACCCCGATGCTCAACCAGAAGTGGCGATCCGCATGGCAGCCGCAGCGCAGTTGCCGAAGGCGCTCGACGCAGCGCCGCTCTCCGCGCCGCAGTTTGATGCAATCACCAAACGACTTGCGATTGTGATCAAGAAGGAGCGCAACTGGGTGGTCGCTTCGCACGAGGTGGAGTCCATCACACAGATGCTCCGTGAAGAAGGACTGACCCCGCCGCAGGCCGATGCCATTGCCATGAGCTTGGCGGCGACGATCAATGATCTCGAATCGCGCGTGGCGGCGGGATCTGATCCGCAACTTGTTAATGCGCTGCAGCGTGCGCTCCTCGCTGTGCGCAATCAGCTTTCTGGCATCGCCGGCTCAGCGCGCACCAAACTGCTCACCGGCATCGCGCCTTCCTTGGAGTCGCTGGTCAAGATGAAATCTGCGCCCCCGGCAGGCATTGCCGAGGCGGAACTCACCACAACGTTTACCGCCGTCGTCAATACCGCCGGACTGCTTCAGAAGGTTCGTGCAAGCGGTGGTGGCTAAGGTTATTGGACTTACAAGTGCGCCGGCGAAGGTGTTTCGCGTGGATTCCGTCCCGGAGCACTTTGGCGGCATTCGATTAATGCCGAATGGTGAAAAAGTCCCTTGACTCCGGCGATCCTCCCCCCCACTATTGAGCGTACAGACGGTGTGGAGATCGGACGATCTCGCTCGGATCCAATATGAAGATGCTAGCTCCCTTTCATCGCAATTCACGCGCACGAGTCACCGCCATCATTGGTGCGAGCGCGCTGTTTGCTGCAGGAGTGGCAAGCACGGTTGGCGCGTTCATGGGCGGGCCGCCCGGACAGACGCAAATCCCAACCACTCACGAGGATTTCCGGCAGCCGGGAACCCAACCGAACGCGGATCCCGAGCAATTCGCCGCGGTTCTCGCAAGCAACAACTGCACTTTCTGCCACTCAGACTTCAGCCCAACATTTGCTCCGTACGACACATGGGTCTCAAGCATGATGGGGCAGTCGGCTCGCGACCCAATCTGGCACGCCGGTCTCGCGATCGCCAACCAAGACGCCAACCTTTCCGGAGAGTTCTGCATTCGATGCCACGCGCCTGCTGCCTGGCTCGGCGGACGAAGTGCAACTGGAACCATCGCGGAATTCAACAACGATGACTTCGATAGCATCAATTGCCATTTCTGCCACCGCGTGGTGAATCCTGAACTCGGAGCAAACAGCGCCGTCGGTTACTCAGCTCCAGGGCAGGATCCTGATCCGGATCCCGAAGTCCTATCGCCGCTTGCCGCGGCAGGCCTGATCCCACAAGGGATTGGCAACGCTCGCTATGTGGTGGATCCGCGTGATGTTCGACGTGGTCCGTTCAGCGATGTCCCAATCAATTTCCATGGCAGCTCATTCCTTGGCGAGCCCGTGTGGCTCATCACGAGCCCCTTCCATTCCAAGAGCGAATTCTGCAGCACCTGCCACGACGTATCCAATCCAGTGTTCACGAAGAACGCCGCGGGGCAGTACGACCTGAATGCCCTGAATACACAGCATCCCACACAACTGCCTTCGCAGATGTTCCCGGAGCAACGAACCTACAGCGAGTGGAAAAACAGCACATTCGCCACCACTGGTGTTGAGTTTGCAGACGGCCGCTTCGGCGGCAATCTCAGTGGTCCGATGAAGTCTTGCCAAGACTGCCACATGCCCGACCAAGTCGGCGGCGGCTGCATCTTCTGGAATACTGGCGACCCATTCTTCACGCGCCAAAATATGCCGTCGCACTCATTGGCTGGAAGCAACACTTGGGTTATCGAAGCGGTTGCATACCAAGCCGGCAGTGACGCTGAATCAATCGGGCTCACACCAGAGCGCATTCAGAATGCAAAGGCAAGAAATATCCAGATGCTGCGCGATGCCAGCGATCTCACCGTGACGCAACAGGGCAGCAATCTCAAGGTGCGCGTCATCAATCAGAGCGGTCACAAACTGCCGAGTGGTTATCCAGAGGGCCGGCGCATGTGGGTGAATGTTCGATTCCTCAACGCCGCAGGAAGTCTTGTTGCTGAACGAGGCGCCTATGACCTCACGACTGCAGAGCTCATCACTGCCGACACAAAGGTGTACGAAGCCCGCCACGGTAGCACTCCTGCAGTGGCGGCTGCAGCAGGGCTGCCAGCAGGACCGAATTTCCATCTTGTACTTGCAAATACCAAGTTCAAGGACAACCGTATTCCACCGCGCGGGTTCACCAACGCTGCCTTCGCCGCCGATGGTTGCGGACCAGTGGACTACACGTATGAGGACGGCCAATACTGGGACGACACGCTCTTCGCGATTCCTGCCGGGGCAACTCAGGCAGTAGTGACACTCAACTACCAGACCTCGAGCCGCGAGTACATGGAGTTCCTGCGCGACACCAACACCACCGATACCACTGGCCAGACAGCATTCGACCTCTGGACGATGTTCGGCAAGAGCGCACCGGTGGACATGGATACCGCGGCATTGACGCTCGTTCCTGCAAATCCTGCTGACCTGAACGGCGACGGCGCGGTCAATGGGGCCGACCTTGGCATCCTGCTTGGTGGCTGGGGTCAGCCTGGCCCAACGGACCTCAACCACGATGGAACAACCAATGGCGCCGATCTCGGCATGTTGCTCGGTAGTTGGGGCTGAGTCCTAAGATCCGTAGATGTCTGTCGCGCGCTGGGCCTCTGATCTTGGCCCCACCAATCCCATCATCCTGCGCATCGTTGCAAACGGTTCGCGTCGAACGCGCCATCTGTGGATCAGGAGCGGATTTCTTGCGCTCCTCATGGTGGCGTTGCTCTTTGGAATGATCGGTCAGACGTCGTCACTGCGCGAACTGGCGCAACGCGGTGCGACTGCATTCACCATGCTTTCCTTCGCTGAGGTTGCGCTCATTTGCATCTTGACACCGCTGTTCATGGCGGGGGCAATTGCACAAGAGGCGAACCCGCGCACATGGGAGATCATGCTGGTCACGCCACTGAACCGTGTACAGATTGTTGTTGGCAACTTGATGGGTCGGCTGTTCTTTGTGCTAGCGCTGCTGATTGCCGCGTTGCCACTGATGATGAGCACGCAGTTCTTTGGTGGCGTCCCGCCAACAGCCGTGTGGGGCAGTTTCATGATCAGCGCCAGCACGGCGATCGTGGTCGGCGCAGTAGCGGTTGCTCTCAGTATCACTCGCAGTGCTGGGAAGCGAAGCGTGTTCGTCTTCTACAGCACGGTGGTGGTCTACTTATTTGCAACATGGGCAGCAGACAGCGCCCTGCGCGTTGCTACGAGCGCGGGAAGCGCCACTCAGTCAACCACTGTGTTTACGCCAATCAATCCATTCCTGGCTATGGAATCGCTGCTGTTGCCAGCTACCTATGCGCCCATGTCGCTTGAGCAGCCCGGCTGGATCGCGAATGCTTGGATGGTCCATCCGGCGCGCAGTTACTGCGTGGTGATGCTCATGCTTTCCTTGGCCCTCATGGTGGTGAGCACTTTCGCCGTGCGTGCCCTCGGGGCGCGGACCGTCCGGACCCCATGGTGGCGACGATGGTTGCAGCAACCGACTGCTGACGGCCGCGATTCGATGCGCGTCAGCCACAATCCAATCGCATGGCGAGAGAGCCAATTGCGCGGAACGAGTTTGATGGCACTCGTTGGGCGGTGGGGTTTCGTTGGAGTGGGCATTCTCGGTGGACTGCTGATGCCAATTCTGCATCGCACCGGAATCATTTCGATCGATGGATTCCGGCTCGCACTGCAAACCGTTGTTGCCGCAGAGTCCGTGGTGATCGTGCTGACCGCGCTGAATATGAGCGCCACAGCAGTGAGCCGAGAGCGCGAAGATGGATCGCTCGACATCATTCTGACTACGCCAATTCAGCCGGGGCCATACATCGCTGGAAAGCTGCGTGGCATCATTCAATTCCTGGCGCCCATGTTGATGGTGCCGACAATCACGCTCGCCGCGTCTGCCGTTTATGTACTTGCCAACGGAATGGGCGTAGCGGGTGGATCATCTGTCAGCGTTGCTTCTGGCACTGCCACGCTGCTGATTCCCGCCATGCTGCCAGAGGGCGCGCTGGAGTACCCGCTAGGAATGCTGGCATTCACATCGTTCGCGGTGATGATTGGGCTGCAGTGGTCGATCAAGAGCAAGGGAACGATTGGAAGTGCGGTGGGGGCGGTGTTCGCCACCGGTGTCGCCGGACTCGTGCTCGGCCTGTGCGGCATGGCCGCGGGCAGAAGCATTCCCGCCATTGGTGCGTTTGTGAATGCTCTGACCCCGATCAATTTGGTAGCAGCCATTGTTACCCCGGAGGCGGTGGCCGAGGAGGTCCTCCAGCAAGGGGTGGGAACTTATCGAATATTCCTAGCGGCCGGGGCTGTTGCCGCGGCAGCACTTGGGATCGGCGTGGTTTGGGCCATGCACTCCGCGATGAAGAAGACATTTATGTTCACTGTCCGGAAACTAGCCGGCACTGCGTAATTTCTGGTTGTTAAATTGAGCATCCGAACTACACTTCCATCTTCCACCTGACCGCTGTGCGGCGGGTTTCAACGGACGGAGTTCGGCTCATGAGCCGTCCCGACCGACCATCCGACGAGTGCTTGCCGACAGAACCGGAGCGCTCGAAGGCAACCGACCACGGCGCGGGCCGCGGATCCGGTTGATAGATTCGACCGTGTATTAAGACCCTCTCGCTTGTTCAACCCAGCACAGCAACCAAAGCATGGAATTTCGTTTCCGTACGACCGCGCTATGAACCTCTGCTGACTTTCTACTGAACACCGCATGCCCGTTCATGGGCGCGGATTGCGTCTTGATCCATAGTCAATCGTTGGTCGACTGCAGTATCCCTGCAGGTCGGGATGGTCGCCTGTGCCGCGCCTCGTTGCATTTGCCGAGGAGGCACTGTCATGCAGATCGAAGTCTGGCTGTTCATCCTGATCGTCCTTGCCGCTCCTGCCCTGGGTGCTGGCGTGATGTGGACCTTAGTCAAACACTTCTCGACCCGGTCGATGGATCGGGCCACGAAGGAAGCCGAGAGTGTCGTTGCCGCCGCCCGCGCCCAAGCGGAGGCTCGCGGCAAGACCATTGAGCTACAGGCCGAGAAGGCTGCCACGGAACGCCGCCACGCGCTCGACCGCGAGATGCAGTCGGCCTTGGCAGACGTGAAGGCGTCGCAGTCCCGCGCCGAAAAGCGTGAGGAAACACTCGACCGCAAGTTGGAGCAAATTGGCCAGCGCGAGCAAAAGTTGGAATCCCGTGAGCAGCGGATTGCTGACCTCGAGAAGCGAACCGCCGAATTGCAGGCTGGTCTTGAAGTTGAGCGCGCCACGATTCGGGAGCGCATCGAGAAGGTCGCCGGAATGACGATGGATGAGGCACGCGAGCTTTACATGGCAGAAGTGCGCCGTCACGCTGACCATGACGCCGCGGTGCTCGCCCAGAAGATTGTGGAAGAAGCTGAACGCGACGCGCGCGACAAGGCGCGGCAGATCACGCTGTTGGCCATTCAACGCTACGCAGCCGAGAACGCCACGGAGACCACCGTTCGCACGGTGAAGATCCCCAGTGATGATGTGAAGGGACGAATCATTGGCCGCGAAGGCCGCAACATTCGAACGATTGAGCGTGCCACTGGTGCGGACATTCTGGTGGATGACACGCCGGGAGTCATCAGTGTGAGTTGCTTCGACAAGGTACGGCAGGCAATCGCCGCAGAGACGCTGCAGCGACTCGTGGCTGACGGTCGAATCCACCCGACGCGCATTGAGGAGTTGGTTGCACAAGTAACCCGCGACATCAACGAACGCATTCAGAAGGACGGACAAGCGGCAATCTTGGAGACGAACCTCCGCGGCATGCACCCGAAAGTCATCGAAGCAATGGGCAAGTTGGCGTTCCGCACGAGCTATGGCCAGAATGTGCTGCGCCACTCAGTAGAAGTTGCTTTCTTGTGCCAGATGATTGCGGATGAACTTGGTCTTGATGGAACGATCGCACGTCGTGCGGGTTTCCTGCACGACATCGGCAAGGCGATGGATCACGAAATGGAAGGCGGTCACCCCGCGATTGGCGTGGAATTCCTGCGTAAACATGGCGAGAAGAGCGAGGCGGTACTGAACGCCGTCGGTGGCCACCATGCCGACATTCCGGCAACGACGCCGTACACGCCTATTGTGATGGCTGCCGACGCCATCAGCAGTGCACGCCCAGGAGCGCGCCGCGAGAGCATGGAGCTCTATGTCAAACGCCTTCAGCAGCTTGAGGCGTTGGCGCGCGAACACGAATTCGTGGACGAGGCGTATGCCATTCAAGCGGGCCGCGAGGTACGCGTGGTGGTCGATGCAAAGAGGGCCGACGATGCGTATGCGTTCCGGATTGCACAAGCGATCGCTAAGCGCGTGGAAGAAGAGATGACATTCCCAGGTGAAATCAAGGTGACGGTGCTGCGCGAGCTGCGCGCCGAGGCCACTGCGCGCTGACATGCCGCAAACGCTGACCGAGATCAAAGAAGAACTTGCCGCGCGCGGCATTCGACCAAAGCACACGCTCGGACAGAACTTTCTGCATGACCACAACCAACTGCGAAAGTTGGTTGCTGCTGCCGCACTACCAACGGGTGCCTTGGTATTGGAGGTCGGTCCGGGCACTGGCACCCTCACCGAAACGCTGCTTGACGCCGGATGCGAAGTGATCGCCTGCGAGCTTGACCGCGACATGGCAGCCATTGTGCAGACCCGCAACGCGCACCGCATGGGCCCGGGCGTCGGGCGCGTGACACTTTTAGAGGGCGACTGCTTAGATGGCAAACACGCTATTTCTGGGCAGATTCTCAGCGCGCTGGCCGGTCGCCCATTCACTCTGGTTGCCAACCTGCCGTATCAGGCCGCAACCCCGCTCATTGCAACATTGCTTGAACGACACCCAGAATGCCGCGGGCAATTCGTCACTATCCAGCGCGAAGTGGGCGACCGACTGATGGCCAAAGCAGGCAGCGATGCCTACGGTCCCATCAGCGTGATGATGGCGCTGTTAGCAGACGTCGAGCAAATCGCCGTACTCTCGCCGGGCTGCTTCTGGCCAGCGCCCAAAGTCACCAGCGCCATGTTGGCCATCCGCCCGCGCAGCGGCGAGCGACCATGTGATCCATGGGAACCATTCACGGCTTTCGTGCAACGCGTCTTTGGTCAACGACGAAAGCAACTTGGTGCCATCCTCAACCGCGAATCCGTAGCAGCAGCCGGCTTCGACCCGATGCGCCGCCCCGAGACCCTGACACCAGCCGAGTGGGTAACCCTATTCCAACATAAATAGGTGCCGTTCACCGCCAACGCAACACACATGCATGCGCAATCTGGAACCCGCTCCCCTGGCCGCACTCGCCGGAGAGGACAGGGCCGCGCTCAGCGGCCGTCCTCGTAAGGCGAATGCGAGCCAGTACGAACGCCAGTTTGGAAACCGCCACCCCTGGCCGCACTCGCCG
>JAPLMU010000112.1 GCA_026386795.1 Planctomycetota bacterium | reverse complement strand
GAGAAGCATCTGCGCAGCCGGATCTTCCGCGCCGCCGGTTGCATTTGTTGGGGCGCTGCCCGCGGCCGTGGCTCCTACATAACTTCCAAAGCTCACCCATCCCGCACTCGGCGCAATGGCGGCGAATTCACCAGGGAAATGCGCGCCCAATTGCCATGTGCCGTGTCCGCCCATGGAGTGGCCAGTGAGCCAACTACGGCGCGGGTCATTCACGAGCGTCGCGCGTGCGTGCGCAACCGCTTCTGTGAAATCGATGCGTCCCCAGTCTTCCCAATCGAAACCGAACGGACGGCGATTGGTTGGACACACAATGTGTGCTTCCTTCTTTGGCGCGTATGAGGCAGCTTGGCCAGTTGCTTCAACACCAGCACCGTGCACGCTGAAGAGAATCCCAGGCTTCGCATCACACGCGGCGATCGCTCGAAGTGATGGTGGAAAGTTCAACAGGCATGGTGCCGAGGACGGTGCCGTCGCGCGCGGAGAGTGTCACTTGCACGGAATGCTTGCTACCTGCTGCGCCGGCGAACTTCGCGGTGAATCGCGCAGGCAAAGCCACCTTTTTTACAGTGAGCGCGGGCATGACATGGAGTTCCACCCATTCGTCGCTGTCAGCAAGGTCACTCTCAACATGGATGCGCACGCCAGCGAGTGGCTCCGTGGATGCATTGACCACTGCAATGCCGATCGGCCCATCGGTGTCGCGTTCGGCGACAAGTGACGGTGTGAGTACATCAAGGTTCGAGATGAAGGCAGCAGCGGCCGGCGCAGTGAGTTTGGCAGCCAATCGACCGCGACTCACAGAGAACAGAAATTCGTTCGTTCCGGCCTTCAGTTTCACGGGCACGCGCACGAATCCCCATGAATACGGATCGCCGCCACGCGGTTCGCCGTTCACGAACACGGTGCCGTGGCCAGAAGCGTCCAGCATCATCACGCGTTCGGTGGCGCTGTTGACGGTGGCATAGATCCAGCCGCCGGTGAGTGCGCTGCCTTCTTCGCCTTGGAACACGCCGTCGACGTTCGCGTTGATGGCGATCCAGGCATTTACGCTCGGCTGGGGAGCGGGCGTTCGGTTCGCGGCGTTCGCTGGTGTCGTACCACCCGTTGCAGGTGGCGCTGCAGCGAGCCCCGCATTGGTAGTCACCGGGATGTCACCCACCTTCGGTGTGACGAATGTTCCAGCCACCAACTGCGCCTCAATCGGATCTCGTCGAATCAGTGAACGCGAGGCGCTGCGCGGCGATGGCGATACCAGCGCTAAGGCAGTGCGAATCACCACGTCTTCGCTGGGTGCGTTCGGCGTCGCAACGGCAACAGCTGGCGGTGCGATCGTTGGATCAGCAGCAATGGCGAAGATTAGTCGAGCCGAGTGGCTCGTTGTGTTCACCACTGTCCGAGCAACGCGCCGAGATCACCGCCGCCAACAGATCCATCGAGCGTTATGTCTCCAAACACAAATCCGGGGACTCCAGTTTGGCCCCACGCGCCGAGCATCAATCCGAGATCGATACCGTTGACGAAACCATCCAAGTTGAGGTCAGCCGTGCGCCGACCGCGGATCGCTGCCTCGTACGCACGCAAGATTCCGTGCCCTTCAACGAAGAGTGGATCGGGATGCAAGCCCGCGGCATCAGAGCGCGATGCCGTTGCAAAGAGCGCTTCGCGAATCTGCGCAACGCCGTAATCAGGACGCGCCTGCAAGATGCACGCCACTGCAGCAGCTACGAGCGGAGTGCTCAAGCTCGTGCCGCTTAGTCCTGAGAGCCCGGTGGTATTGGTTGAGTTCACGCTGACGGTGTTCAGGCCGCATGCCAAGATCTCTGGCTTGAGTCGACCATCAGCGGTGGGCCCGCTTGATGAGAAACTAACGATCGCTCCATTGATATCAACGGCGCCGCAGGTGAGCACGTTGTACGCATCGGCGGGCGCAATGATGGTGCTGGTAGCAGGATTCGTGTCATGACCAGCGTTGCCGGCAGCGGTGCAGCACACCACGCCGTTTGCTGTTGCCACATTCACAGCAACCGTGGTGACTGCGGTGTGGCCATTGAGATCAGCCTGCGTGTACCAATCGATGTAGCCGAGTGAACTGGTCGCCACATCGGCTCCACGTGCTTCGATGAATTCAAGCCCAGCAACGTAGTAGTCCTCCTCGATGGGAGTTTCGGTGGGAACATCCTCTGTCTTGCACAGAATAAATTCCGCGTCGTACGCGCCGCCGACCATGGTGCCGGGCAGATACGCGGCGATTGTGCCGAGAATCCAAGTGCCGTGCTTGTGTTGTTCGCTGTTGTCGCCAGCCTGAATTCCAGTGTTTCCATCGTTATTGATGAAGTCCCACTCAGCGATCACGCGGAGTGGATGCGCCGGATTGTTGAAGGCATCGTGGACGCGATTGAAGCCGGTGTCGAGAATGCCGATCACAATGCCGGCGCCGGTATCACCGCGCGCATGCAGGCGGGGGATGTCGATCTGTGCCAATTGCGGATTCGCCGCGCCGTAGTCCATGCTTGAGGTCCAACCCTCAGGCGGCGGCAGTTCCTGTTCGTCTTGCCAACCAGCGCGACCGCGTCCAACCGCTTCCACGTGTGTGACATCCGGCAACCCGCGCAGTGCTTCGATTTGCTTGGGCGTTGCCATGGCGCTGACTGCGCACAGCCAACGACTTTGCGCGCGCAACTGAGCGCCGGTGTCGGTCACTGCGGTGGCGCGTGTTGCTGGCATCGGAACGTCGTGAATATCAAAGAGTCCCGGCAATGTGCGTCGAAGCGCGCGACGTGCGAGGGCGCGCGGCGTGAGTGCGGTGTCGGCGATGGAGGCCGGCGTGGCACGGTCATCCTTGAAGAACACCCACACCGGTGCTGGCGCGTCGGCGGCGCCAGAAGCAGAACCAGCAAGGCAGACCTGCAACAGGCTGCTGACGACAAGTGTGGGGATCGGCATGTCGGTATATGGTTGCCCGGATGTGCCGCCGTGGCAAGCCAGTAATTCGAGATTCGGCGGGTTATTGGACTATTTTTCAAACGGTGGCGGGATCTACCATTCGCGCCCCATGAATATCTCTGCCCCTACGCCAGTCAAGACCATCGCCGTCATCGGAGCCGGGACCATGGGTTCCGGCATCGCGCTCACTGCCGCGCAGGCGGGCATCGCTGCGTTCCAGGTTGACCTGAGTGCGGCACAGTTGGAGAAGGCCAAGGCCTACCACCTGAAGACGCTCGCGCGCGCGGTGGAGAAGGGCAAGTTGCAGCAGGCGGACGCAGACGCCGCGGCGAAGCGCATCTCCTACGTGGCCACCATGGCCGAGGCGAAGAGTGCGGACTGGGCCGTTGAAGCCGCCACTGAGAACGTGGAGATCAAGAAGAAGATCTTTAAGGAGATGGCTGCCACCTTCCCAGCGCACGCGGTGTTGGCGACGAACACTTCGAGCATCAGCATCACGGATCTGGCGAGCGCTGTTGGCGCGGACGCGCACCGCGTGATCGGCATGCACTTCTTTAACCCAGTGCCGATCATGGCGTTGGTGGAAGTGATCAAGGGACTTGCGACGAGTGATGAGACAACGCAGCGCACCATTGCACTTTCGATTGCTATGGGAAAGACGCCAGTGCCGGCGAATGACCGTGCCGGGTTTGTTTCAAACCGCGTGTTGATGCCCATGATTAACGAGGCGTTCTACGCATGCATGGAAGGCGTTGCCAAGCCAGAGGACATTGATCAGATCATGAAGCTCGGCTGCAATTTCCCGATGGGACCGCTGCGTTTGGCTGATTTCATCGGGCTTGATGTGTGTCACGACATCATGATGGTCTTGTACCGCGAGCTTGGCGATCAGAAGTTCTTCCCATGCCCAATGCTTCGGCAGTTGGTGCAGGCGGGCCGGCTTGGCGATAAGAGCGGGCGCGGCGTGTTTGATTACGCAAAGAAATAATGGCACTTCCAGCAGACATCGATCATTTGGTGTTTACGTGCGCTGACTTGGACGCAGGCATTGCATGGGCGGAGCGCACGTTCGGTGTGCGGCCGGTCCGTGGCGGCGCGCATCCGCAGTGGGGCACGCACAACGCGTTGATGTCACTGGGGCGCGAGCGTTACTTAGAACTCTTGGCGCCGGACCCAAACGCGCCGAGCGCGGGGCGCGCGAACGTTGCGGGGCGCGCGTTGTTTGGGATGGGTGCAAAGCCAGGTGCAAGTGCAGATGCAGGTGCAAGTGCAGGCGCAACTGATGGTGCCGCGCATGAAGCGTGGCTGACGGCCGCGCCACGGCTCACCACGTGGATGTTGCATTCGCGGACGATTGATCCGTTGCTAACGGCCGCGCTGCATGCGGGCGTTGACCTTGGGCGCGTTACGGCTGGTTCACGGATGCGTGCCGATGGCACGGAAATCAGCTGGGAAATAGCAATTCCACCGGCACGACCGCTGGACGGATGCGTCCCTTGGTTGATTGACTGGGGCTGGAGCGCGCATCCAAGCATTGCGGCCCCTCAGGGCGCGCGTCTTGATTGGATGGAGATTGTGCACCCGGATCCAGAGCGCGTGCGCCGCGCGCTTGATGCGGTGAATTGCCGCGGTTTGGATGTTCGTCAGGGGAGCGAGCCGGGGATACGCGTTGGTGTGGCGTGCCCG
>JAPLMU010000037.1 GCA_026386795.1 Planctomycetota bacterium | reverse complement strand
CTCACCACCGTATGCGCCACCAGAGAACGTGCCAGCGGTCATGAAGCTGTCATCGTTGGTGTTGCGGGTGGAGGTGAAACCAGCGGTGTCCGGCTTCCAGGTCTTGGTGGCCAAGCCAGCCTTCTGCACGAAACCACCTGTGAGCGAGGTCGAGATGTTCGCGTTGTAGACGTTGAGGAACTTATCGCTGGCGTTGTCGACACCTGCGAAGATGTCAATCACGGTGTTCGCACCGACGGTACGGACGGAGGCGACAAAGCCAAGGAAACCTGCGTCAGCCGAAGCGACGATCGAAGCGGTTCCAACGATAGCAATAAGACAAGTTTTCATTTCCTTTTCCCTCTTTGTCCCGTATGAACGGGGTAAAACACGGTTGTGGGTCCCTTCTCATTGGTAACTAGCCCTTTTGCTAGTCACCTGAAACCTCGCATCCGACATCAACACCATGTCGCCATCTCACCAAGAGTCAAGAAATATACAACGCAACTGAGCAGATTTCTTGATTCCCGAGGGTAGTTTAGCCCCACCAAGCCGATGCGAAAGGGTGAAAATGGCATTTCAAGCCATTCAAAGCCATTATTTCTAGACACATCAGGCGACCGCAAACTTGCGCCATAATGCGCCGGTGCCCCCTGAAACCCATATGCGCGTCTATCTAGAGACCTTCGGATGCCAGATGAACGAGCTTGATAGCGAGCTTGTTCGTGGCCAATTGACTTCGCTCGGCTATCAGATGGTGGAAGAAGACACCGCGGCGCAGGTGGTTCTTTACAACACGTGCTCGGTGCGGGAACTAGCTGAACAGAAAGCCATGAGCCGCGTTGGCGCGGTCGCTGCGCGCAAGCGTGCTGGTGAGCAAGTCATATTAGGAGTGCTCGGCTGCATGGCCGAGCGCGATGGCGCGGATCTCATGCGCAGGCATCCACAAGTGGACATTCTCTGCGGTCCTGCAGAGTTAGACAAGTTGCCGCAACTCATAGACAATGTTCGCCGCGCACAGATTGCGGAAGCACATGCACTCTCCGACGTTGATGTCGGTGCACTGCGCGCGGGGCGTGGTCGCGGAGTGGCGCTTGCTGGAAATAGTTCTCGTCGCAGCGCTACCTTGAGTGCGGCTGAAGATGGCCTGGAGACGCTTGACCTCTCTCGCGCCTTCGATCCGAGTGCACGCGAGCAGCCATGGAGCGCCTATGTGCGCATTACGCGTGGCTGTAATAAGTTCTGTTCATACTGCGTGGTGCCGTATACGCGTGGCGCGGAAGTGCATCGGCCACCCGACAACATCATTGAAGAGTGCCGCCGATTGGCGGATGCGGGCGCCATTGAGATCACGCTGCTTGGCCAGACCGTGAATCACTACCGATACACGCATGGGACTGCAGTAACGCTTGCTGGCCGCGAAGCTCCACAAATTGGACCTGGATTGCGCGCATTCCGCGCTGACGCAGCGCCCGTGGCTCGCGGATTTGCTGCGCCGGATCCATGAAGAAGTTCCGGCGCTGGCGCGTATTCGATTTGTGACCAGCTATCCGCGCGACTTCGGCCTTGATGTGTTGGAAGTCATGCGTGACTCCCCCCGCATCTGTCGCTACCTGCACGCGCCCGCGCAGAGTGGAAGTGATGCTGTGCTCGCGCGTATGAATCGTGGCTACACGATTGCGGAATACGAAGAGTTTGTGGCGCGCACGTTTGCGATATTGCCGGACGCCACACTCGCTGGCGATTTCATTGTTGGGTTCCCCGGCGAGACCGAAGCGGACTTTGAGGCCACGTGTTCGCTGGTTCGCCGATTGCCGTTTAAGAACAACTTCATTTTCAAGTATTCGCCGCGACCAGGCACAGTGGCGATCGATCGATTCCCTGATGACATCCCCGATGATGTGAAGCGTTGGCGCAACAACACGCTGTTGGCCATCCAGACGGAGACCAGTGCTCGTGTGCACGCCACGTGGGTCGGTCGCGATGTTCCAGTGCTCTTTGATTCGGTGCGTGGTCGCGCGAATAGTGCGGCGCGCGCGGAGCCTGGAATGGTGGCGCTGCGGGTGGAGGGCCAGAGCATCGCCGCGCCGGCGCCAGTGACTTGGCAGGTGGCCGGCCGCACCATGGGTGATCTCATCGTGGCGATTGCGGCTGATTCGGAGGCCAGTGCCCGCGCCCTGCTTGGGCAACAGCGGGTTGTGCGGCTCGAATCAGCCCATGCCTTGTTGTTAAATGGTCAAATTGTCCAATAACAATTATATCTTCGGGCTTCCAACCGACGGATGTGCAATCCTTGCAATGCGAAAAACACTGTGTTTTTAGGTGGTTTTTAGTAACTCTCAAAGATTCGCCAAAATTGGTGAGACACTTACTTGCCCCTCACCTCATCGGTGGCATCATCTTCCATGAGGTTCCTGGCGCCATGGCTGACTCCAGGCACCTCAAATCGTTTCCCAGTGCGTGGGTTGTTTCCCCTCCTCGCGCACGATTCCCCCTTCCCCCTTTCGTCAGCCATATAAAGGTTTCCCCCATGAAGACTGTTCTCTTTGTTGCTACCGCGGCTTCCGCGATCGTTGCATCCGCTGATGCAGGTTTCCTCGGCTTCGTTGGTTCAGTTCGCAACATCGGTGGCAACACCGTCGTTGACGTCTTCGCAGGCGTCTCGAACGCGAGCGACAAGTTCCTCAACGTCTACAACACAGTCAGCGATGGCGTGTTCGTGCAGAAGGCTGGTCTCGCGACCAAGACCTGGAAGCCTGATTCAGCTGGCTTCACCGCCACCCGCAACACCTTGGATGACAGCTTCATGACCGCTGGCACCTTCTCAGGTGGTCAGTACGGTGGCGTTTACTACGCCTCCGCTAACACCAACGGCGACCCGAACTTCACCGGCAACAGCTGGAATGCAACGCCAGGTTCAGCCCCTGCGACCACTATTCCAAACCTCGCTGGTTGGTACACCGGCGACCCAACCTCGGTTGACAACGTCTCTGAGAGCATCTTGGGCCTTGTTAACCGCCAAGATCTCTCCGGCGGAGCTTCGGCTACCCGCGGCATCTGGTGCGCCCACTTTGTGGTTGTCGGCGAAAACGCCACCATCAACTTCAGCGCCTTCACTTCCATCAAGGATGGCATCTCGGGCGCAGTTTCACAGTCACAGAGCTCGGGCTCGTTCAACCCAGTCCCAGCTCCAGGCGCACTCGCTCTGCTCGGTCTCGCTGGCTTCGCTTCGCGTCGCCGTCGCGCCTGATGCAAGCGGCTTGATTCACAGCCCTGGAAGGGGCTCCCAAATTGGGTAACGAAACGTCGCCGTCCGAAAGGACGGCGATGTTCTTTTTGCATCCGGGGCGGGGCGAATTGCCGATGCTCTGCATATGTTGCGCTCCAGCCACGGACTCATTCTCGCCGTCCTCGGACTTCTGATCGTGGCCACGGTCATGGTCAATTCAGCCAGCCTGAGTTTGTCGGGGGTGCATCCCACCACCACGGACGGCATTTTCCTTGGAAAGCACACGTGGTTCGCGGTTGGGGCGTTCGCAGCCCTCATTCTGGGTTCGTTGATCCCGGTGGATCGACTTGGTGCCACGGGAGCCCGTTGGTGGACGACGCCCGTCACCTGGGTGGCGGCAGCCATCTTCATCAGCCTGGCCCTGGTTCATGTGCCCGGAATCGGTCGCGAAGTCAATGGAGCACGGCGTTGGATCAGTATTGGGCCCATCGGCCTGCAGCCGAGCGAGATCGCCAAGTGGGGTGTTCCGGTGATTGTTGCTTGGTATGCCGTGACCCAGCGGGCGCGCCTGAAGACATTTAAGTGGGGATTTGCCGTGCCGCTGGGTGCAGTCAGTGTCCTCTGCGGTCTGATTGCGCTTGAGGATCTCGGCACCGCAGTCTTGATCGAGGTGGTTTCCGTAGCGCTCCTGCTGGCAGCTGGGGCACGCTGGGGATTTGTGGCTGCGTTGGCACCGGTCGGGTTGCTCGCATTTGTGGCGCTCATCGTCACCAGTCCGTACCGCATCAACCGTATTGCCGCCTTCCTGAACCCCTACAAGGATCCGCAGGGCATCGGGTACCACATCATCCAGTCGATGGAAGCGATCTCGGGCGGCGGTCTCGCCGGGCGCGGCCTTGGCAATAGTGAACTCAAGTTTGGCTACCTCCCTGAGGCCACAACCGACTTTATCTATTCGATTGTTGCCGAGGAGTTGGGCCTGACTGGCTCCGTGGTTGTGATTGCGCTTTATCTGCTGCTGATTGCCTGTGGCGTGGCGATTGTGACCGCCACCGTGCGCGGCGTGGTGCGGACGGGAGACGCTGCCGGTGCTTCGGGCGCGGCTTCCGCGGAGACTCCACTCCTTTCGAATTTCTCCCAGCTCTTGGGGTTTGGAATTGTCTTGACGGTGGGCTTACAGGCGTTGATTAACGTCTGCGTAGTGACCGGATTGGCGCCAACCAAAGGAATCGCGCTGCCATTGATGTCACGCGGCGGAACGGGGTGGATTCTCACCTGCCTTTCGCTCGGGCTCTTGGTTGCGATGGAGCGCGCGTCCGACCGTCGGCGCCGTGAGTTGGGGGTTCCGGTGCCTGGGGAAGGCGAGGGTGCGCCATTTACTGAGCGCGCCACAGTGAACACCGCCGCAAACGCCGCGGGGTACATGGCTACCCGCGGTGTGACGCACCCCGCCGGGAACACATCTGGAATCGTTGCTGCGGGTAGTGATGCCGCGAGGATGGCGTGAGCAGCGCGCGGCGGACCGTTGTATTCGCGGGCGGGGGCTCCGGCGGGCATCTGAGCCCTGGCCTTGCGATCGCCGAACGCATGCGGGATGTGGCCCCTGGAGTGCGACCGCTCTTCTTCTGCTCGACACGCGCCATTGATGCGCAGATGCTTGGTGACGCCGGGGTGGAGTTTCGCCCAGTTCCAGCAGAGGGTTTGGCATGGAATCCGCGTGGGGTCTGGCGCTTTGCGCGTGCTTATTTCAAGGGGCTCGCCGTTGCCAAGCGCATGTTGCGCGATGAGGGAGTGGAACATGTGGTGAGTCTGGGGGGGTTCGTGACCGGGCCGGTGACGGCGGCGGCGCGTTCGCTCCGGATTCCCATCACGCTGGTGAACTTGGATGCCACGCCTGGCCGGGCAAACCGCGTGGCAGCGCGTCGTGCGCAGCGAGTGGTGAGCGCGTGTGAGACCCCGGAGATGCCGAAATTTGCGGAGGCGATCGTTGGCATGCCGCTGCGACGGTCAGCGATTGCTCCTGCTGGTCGTGCTGAATGCAGGGGTCAACTTGGACTTGATCCAGTGCGCCCGTGCCTCTTTGTCACGGGCGCTTCGCAGGGGGCTTCAAGTTTGAACTCGTTTATGGTTGCCTTTGCGTTGAAGCACAAGGAATTGCTTTCGCACTGGCAGGTGCTGCACTTGGCGGGCTCGAAGGGGTCACCGTCGGCCGCGGAACTTGATGCCGCCTACGCGCGCGCGGGGGTGAAGGCACTGGTGCTTCCATTCCTGAATGACATGGGATTAGCGTGGGGCTCTGCGGAATTGGCACTCAGTCGAGCCGGCGCCAACAGTGTGGCGGAGGCGGAGGCGAACCACGTTCCGACGGTATTCGTTCCCTATCCGTATCACCGCGATTTACATCAGGAAGCGAATGCGAAGCCGTTGGTGCGCGCGGGTGCGGCGGTGCTTGCCTACGACCGTCTTGATGTGGCAGCAAATATGCAGTCGATCGGCGAGCCGTTAGCGACGCTCCTTGCTGATGGTCGTCTCCGCGATGACATGGAGTCAGCGCTGCGTGCACGACCACAGGTCGACGCCGCAGAGGCGATTGCTCGCACTGTGCTTGGCGTTCATGGTCGCATGAGCCACTGACAGTCATACCCAGCAGTGTGCCAACTCAAGCAATTGTTGGAAGCCAAGCAGCGAGCAGGTCGATCACCGCTTCGAGATCTGCTTTGTCGAGCATCTCTGTACTGGTGTGGATGTAGCGGGTGCCAGCGCCGAGTGCTACGCAGCGCGCTCCGCGGCCGGAGCGTTGAATGGCGGCGCCGTCTTGGCCGCCGCGCGGCAAGATGGCGCGTTGGTGCGGAATGCGGTGTTTCTTGGCAATAGCGCAGATCTCTTGCACCAGCGTGTAATCGCTGATCATGCTGCTATCCTGAATCATCACCGCGGCGCCGTCGCCGTGCTTGGTGACGCGTTGTGAATCGGGAACACCAGGAGTGTCGCAGGCAAGATTGACATCAAGGCCAACCCCGATGTCCGCGCCCACCTGATTTGCAGCAGTTGTTGCGCCGCGCAGACCAACTTCCTCTTGCGTACAGAATGCAACAACAATGTTCGCGGCGTGCTTCACGCCCTTGCGTTGCATCTGCCGGAGCGCTTCGATAGCAACAAAGCAGGCCATGCGATTATCGAGCGCCTTGCTCACGATTTTGAGCGGAGTTTCCATGAACGGCTGGTTGAGGACTACATAGTCGCCCACCTTCACGCGCTTCTTCACGTCCGCTGCAGCCATGCCGAGGTCAACGAAGAATTCTTCAACGCCTGGCACCTTGGTCCGTTCGGCGTCGTTGGAAATGTGGATTGGCTTTCCGCCTGGATTCATCACGCCGTGAATGTCGCCGCTATCGGTGACCACGGTGACGCGGCTTGCAAAGAGGTTGCGTGTGTCGAAGCCGCCCGCAGCGTTCAGCCAGATGAATCCGTTGTCGTCGATGTGCCGGACATAGAAGCCGATTTCATCCATGTGCGCCGCGAGCAGCACCGTGGTTGGCTTTGACCCGCGACTGGCGCCGCCCTTGGTGGCGTTGCGCGTGCAGATCAGGGAGCCCATCGCGTCGACGTGGGAAGTATCGAATAGGCCGCCACCCGACTTACCAAGGACGGTCTTCTCAATGACCGCGCGCACGCGCTCTTCGCGACCAGGAATGCCGGGGGTTTCGCAGAGGCGACGGAAGAGTTCAATATCAAGCTTCATGGTGTTGGGGTCTTTCGATCACTGAGCAGCGTTCGTTGCGGTGGACGGGACGGTGCGAACCTCGGAGTGCGCGATGGCAGGTGAATACGTGTGAATCCATTTCGCAGCGGGACGGAAATGGTAGGCGAACTATGCTTCCGGGATGCCCGCCAATCCACTCCAACCAGAGCATGAGCGCTACGCACGCGTCGAAAGCGTCCGTCTTGGCGGAGTGCCCGTAGAGGTGGAATGGATGCCATACGGGGTGGGCGCGGGCGAAGGCGCTGGAGCAGGGTCAGCGACGGCAGTACCAGTGGCAACGGCAGTGCCGGCAGTTGCGCCTGTTGCTGGACCGGCGCCGATCGAGCCGCCGGAGATCGTCGCCGGATACGGGCTCCTTGAACTTGAGTACGCCGCGTTTCGGCGCGGGGCAGCGGTGATGGACATGGCTCACCGTGGCACCATTGCGGTACGCGGTGCAGACCGCGTCGATTTCCTGAACCGTATGGTGACGCAGGAATTGAAAGACATTGCCGCAGGCGATGTGCGCGCGGGATTCTGGTTGAATCGTAAGGGGCGGATTGTGGCAGACCTTCTCTTTGTGCAGGTGCCTGATGCGGACGGAACGCCACCGTTGACGCTCGTTGATGTTGATATTCATGATGCGGCGCTTGTGGTTTCCACGCTGCACTCGTTCCTCTTTGCTGAGGATGTACAGATCACTGATGAGTCTGCGCTCTGGGGCCGATTGGCTGTTCATGGTCCTGAGGGCGGGGCGCTCCTTTCAAATGCTGGCGTTGACGATGTCGCGCTTGAGGCTTTGAATCAGGATGCGCGTTGCGTTCGATCTACGATCGCGGGCGTTGCAGCAGTGTTTGCGCGGCGCGATCAATGCGGCTCGCCGGGTGTTGAGATATTTCTTCCACGCGAGGCAGCAGGGCGTGCATGGGACGCGCTTGTTTCGCAACATGATGTGCAAGAGATTGGCCGCCGCCGTGCGCGCCCCGCTGGATGGCACGCGTACAACATTGCACGTATCGAAGCAGGAACTCCGCTTCATCATGTTGACTTCGGACCAGACAACTTGCCGCATGAGTCCGGGATTTTGCATGCGCGCACGAGTTTCAAGAAGGGCTGCTATCCCGGGCAAGAAGTCGTGGCGCGCATGGAGAGTTTGGGCAAGCCAAAGCAGCGCCTCGTGGCACTTCGCATGACTGAAGATGCTCTGCCGACGGCGGGGTCACCGGTCTTTGAACGCGGTGTCGATGGCGAACCTGGAAATCCAGTGGGCGCAGTCACGAGCAGCACATTGGCCCCGATGTTGGGCGCAGCGAGCGTTGCCTTTGCGATGGTGCGCACCGCACATTCAGAGCCGGGCGCGGTACTCCTCGTCCCTGCCGAAGGTGGACGCGCGACGGCAACTGTGCAGCCCGGGCTTCGATTCCTTTCAGAGCGGCCGGTGACAGCATGACCATCGCGCGCGTGCAAGAGAGTGACCCGATTGAAGTACAGCCTGCGAGTAGCAAGGATGGACAGCGCTCGGAGGTAGGCATGCGCATTTCTCCAGAAGTGGTGTTGTTTGTGGGCGGAGCAGTGTTGACCGTGGCGCTCTTTGCAGTGTTCATTCCGTTCTTGATGCGTGTCTCGCGCGAAGACGCCGCCACCCGGGGTCGCGGAGACACGCTCAAATGACGGGCGCATCTCGCGATGCTCTTGGCTTTGTTCGCGTCACCGAAGTGGGACCGCGCGATGGACTACAGAATGAAACGCGCATCGTTTCGACGGCTGCGAAAGTGGCGTTCATTGACTTGCTCTCCGCGGCGCACTTCCCAGAGATTGAAGTTTCTAGCTTTGTGAGCCCGAAATGGGTGCCGCAATTAGGAGATGCTTCGGATGTCTTTGCACGCATTCAGCGCCGCCCGGGAACGATTTACAGCGCATTGGTTCCGAACGAACGCGGTATGGATTCCGCACTCGCAGCACGTGTAGATAAGGTGGCAATCTTCGCGGCCGCGAGTGAGGGTTTCAGCGCAGCAAATACGGGCGGCACCATTCAAGAAGTGTTGGCGCGCTTCGTTCGAGTTGTTGCGTCAGCGCATGCGGCGCGTCTACCAGTACGTGCCTATGTGAGTTGCGTGGTGCGTTGCCCGTATGACGGACCAGTTGCGCCAACTGCAGTGCGGCACGTCGTTGAACAACTTCTTGCATTGGGTGCTGATGAGATTGACCTTGGGGAAACGCTTGGGGTTGCAGAGCCCGCAGACATCGAGCGCTTGTATGCAGAGGTCGCGCGCGTATTGCGACCGGAGCGCACAACACTTCATCTTCACAACACGAACGGGCGTGCGCTTGATAATGCGCGCGCCGCGCTGGCACTTGGTGTTCGCAGCTTTGATTCGAGTGCTGGTGGTATCGGGGGATGCCCGTACGCGCCGGGCGCGCGCGGCAATGTCGATACTGCGGCGCTGCTCGCAATGCTTGCGTCAGCGGGTTATGAAACCGGCGTTGACGGTGGTGCGGTGGAGCGCGCGATCTCGTCAATCACCCAAGTTCTGCGAGCAGATGCATCCTGACGCCATTCGCCCGCAACGCGCGTCAGCGGTGTGAGTGAGATGTTCTCGTCAGCGATCGTCACCACGTGCGGCTGTCCGGGAAATGTGAAGCTTCCGGTGTTCAGGATGAGTTTTCCGCGGACGAGCCATGCGCCCGCGCGGTGTGAATGTCCCGCGACGATCGCTTGCGGAATCGCTTCGGCGCGTGTGTAAGCTGCTGCGCCCGCGCGTTCCATAAAGCGTGCCGACAATTCCGGAAACATGCGCCAGTAGCCAATGACGAGTGGAAACACCCAGGGTCGTGTCGCCATGCGGCTCAATACCGTGAGAGGCGATGCAGCGCTATCGAACCCGCGTTCGGAAATTGCGGCGGCGCGCGACGCGAGCAGAGTTCGACTTGGTTCCGCGTGATCTTCTGCTGCTTGATAGGCGCGCTGAAATTCACTGGCAACATCGTTTGCAGCGGCGGACCACGGCGCAATGGCTGGATGGAATGCGTGCCCGTGCGTAATGAGAACGCGCCCATGTGCTCGCAGTGCGCACAATTCACCAGTGGCGGGATCGTGATTGCCTTCAATGCGTAACACGCTGGCGCCTGCTCTTGCGAGGCGCTCGCGGAGTTCGGAGAGCAATTCTTCGCCGCGGTGACCGAATGCGCTTGACGCGGACTCTGCGGCATCACCATTGAGAATGACTTCGTTCGCGCCGTCGAGCGCGGCCATCAGCGCTGCTGGTGTGGGCGCGGCTTTCAGGCCAAGGTGCAGGTCAGAAAGAATGACAACCTTCACTGGTCAGACCTGATTAGAACTTGCTGCGGCGCGCCGTGACGCAAGTTCAAGGAGCGAATCGGGATCCGTTGCGTCCCAGGGCGCGGCGGCGGTACCCACATGGACTACAAGCGAGCGGGGTCCATCACCGGGCAGGCGCGCGATCTCCGCTCGGAGGGCGGCGGCAAGTTCCTGTGTTGCTGATTCACGCAGAGAAACCAGTACGAATCCGCCGTCATCAAGGCGCGCGAGTTCATCGCCCGGCACCACCGCGGCATCAAGTGCGGTGGCGACACGAGCCATGAATGGATTGTCAAGAAGGATCTGCGCGCGGCGGTTCCAGAGTTCAGCGTCCTCAATGCGCAGTAAAGCAACATGCAGAGATTCGCGGCGCAGGCGTGCGGCTGCTATACGGTGCGCGACTTGCTGACGCAGTCGTGGCCATGATGGGAATCCCGTCGGATCGTCCCAAAGACCGCGCGGCGCGTGTGACATCGCAAGTTTGGCGAGCTCAAGCCATCGTTGCAGCCAGACTGCCCATGCGGCACGCGCGTCGGGAGCGAGTGGCGCAACAAACGCGCGACCCTCGCCGATCATGGTTGCGGTTCCAGTGGCAACCATTGCATCTGCTGCGCTGCCAGTGATGATGCGTGCTAACTCTTCGCCTGTGCGTTCGCGAATTGCGCGGAGTGCGAGTTGTTCAAAGTTCGGCGCGCCAGAAAGTATCGCTTGCACGAGGTCGGTGTCGCCGACGAAACGCGGCGCGCCAGTTGGCAAGGCAATCGCTTCAGCGGACGCGGACGCGGACTCGGTGACGACGGGCGTCGCGAGGCTCGGCAGTTCTGTGACAACAACATCCGGCACCGTCGCTTCGTGGGCGGGTGCGGGTTCAAATCGGTCAGGACCAAGCAGAAGCGAGAGTTCCTCGGCGCTCAGTTCGATCCGACGCGACAGTCGTTCGGCGTGCGAGTGCTCGGACACAAAACCGAGTGTAACCACGAGCGGACGTTGTTTCTGTGCCCTTTCGGGGTCTATTTCCACAGGAATTTCCGGTTCAGCCCGGTCCGGACGAGCCGTGAGTGCGTGAAATCGCGGCATTTGGGCTACACTGCGCGACTCTCGCCGCTCCCGGTTCGTCCGGGGGCTCCTACTCCGAGAAGCCAAGGCGAGCTGACGGCGCGTGCTGTCAGGACACTGAAACCAGTCGGATCGAGAACCTATGTCAAACGAATCTTCAAGTCACGGTTACGGATCTTCCGCCTCGTACGGTTCTGGCTCGCGCGATCGCGATCGCGGCGACCGTGGTGATCGCGGCGACCGTGGTGATCGCGGTGATCGCGGTGATCGCGATGGCGGCTCCTCATACGGCTCGCGCGATCGCGAGAACCAGCCCCCAGCCTTCGGCGCCGTTGCCGTTGCCCCTGGCGAGCGTTCCGCGAAGCAGAACCTCATCATTGACTACAAGAACATCGACGATCTGCGTCGCGTGCTCACCTCCAACGGCAAGATCATCTCGCGCAAGCGTGCTGGTCTCTCGGCCCGCGACCAGTCGCGCGTTGCTCAGGCCATCAAGCGCGCGCGCTTCATGGCACTGATCCCGTACGCCAGCCTGCTTTCCTAATCGGAAGCACGCCACTGATCTTCTGAAACACTCACGGCGGGCGCTCATGGCGCCCGCCGGTTGTTTTTTGGTTGATTCTGACTCGTTAACTGCGCCGAAACAGGCGAGTGCACGACTTGGCAGCACTGCGGATGCGTGTCAGGAGGACGCGCGAGCGGAGTCGCCGCAGACCTTCATCAGTGCGTGTGAGCACCAAGCCGCGTCGTACCCAACCGCTGGCTCCGGAAAGGTCTCCTGAGCGGAGTGCTGCGAGAGCTAGGTTGTGATGACTGAGCGCGCACTTTGGATCAAGCTGCAGGACATGCATGCTTGCCTCGCGACCGCCATCGATGTCGTTCGATTCAAAGCGTGCGCGTGCGAGGGCGCGCCATGCATCGGGTTCTGCTGCGTGCAGTTTGACAAACTCGGGAATGATCTTTGCGGCAGCATCCCACTCGCGCAACATGGCGAGCAATGCACCGGCCCGGGCAAGTACCGCGCTGTGCGCACGCAGAGTTCGCAAGCGCTCGTGCTCGGGGCGCGAAGCAAATCGATCATCAGACTCCGGCGCATCTGGCAGACCTTCGGCGAGGAGCGCGCGCATAGTTTCGCGTGCGTCGCGAATTCGGCCGCGCCGGAACTGCGCATCAGCCAAGTCAAGCCGAACGAGATTTCGTTCTGGCTCCAACTTCAGCACAAGTTCAAACTCGATGGCGGCCCGATCAAAGCGCGCTGCGCGCAGGTCGAGCGCGCCAAGCATGTGATGCGCTTGCACATTGGCTGGCTCGATCTCCACGATCCGCCGCAATTTCTCGGCTGCATCTGACTCGCGCCCAAGGTGCGCAAGCGTTTCCGAACATCCGAGGAGAGCCTCGATGTAGCCGGGCTGCTCGCGCAGGACATGCATGTAATTCTGGAGAGCCTTCGCTTGGTCGCCTTGATTCGCAAGGCATCGCGCGTACATGGTGCGCACTTCTGCCATCTCTGGATCGTGGCGGAGTGCTTCGCGATAGCACCACGATGCACGGGGCATGTCGCCTTGTTCTTCGAGTCCGGATGCCATCGCAATCATTGAGAACGTAGGACTCTCAACGAATTCTTGTGCTTCATAGAAGGCATCGCGCGCATCATCATGGCGACCAACTGTGGAAAGAAGGCGAATGCGTCGTGCGTGCGACTCATCAGACTCGCGGTCGAGCGAAACGGCGCGCTCGACGTAACGCAGCGCTGATGCGGTGTCGCCTTCAATCTCATCAACCGATGCGGCCGCCAGCAATGGCTCAGGAGCATCGGGATCAAGTTCATGGCATTTCAGGTAGGACGCGCGCGCTTCTTTGGAGCGGTCGGTTTGTTCAAGCAAGC
Organism: Planctomycetota bacterium; assembly: GCA_026386795.1. Lineage (GTDB taxonomy): Bacteria > Planctomycetota > Phycisphaerae > Phycisphaerales > SM1A02 > UBA966. Next base: position 4,346 of record JAPLMU010000037.1, on the reverse strand, counting down.
GCCCGAGATGGAAGTGCCATTCCGGTCGATCAGGATTGCGTGAAAGTGCCTGGCGAAGCGCAGCCTCCGCCTCAACGAGACGGCCGTCTTCATAGTGGCGGCGGGCCTCTTCGGCCAACTCGTCGCCATCCCGCCACTCGCCTTGAGAGTCTCCCATGGCCATGACGGAAATCGTAGCACCGCCTGAGTAGATGTCTCTATTCGAAGTCCAAAGGGTGTGAAGTCTGGGGATTTGGCACGGAGATCCCGGACTCAGGCCGCGCCCGGCTCATATTCCATCATGCAGGCGCGTCCGGGAACGGCCTCAGTAGACCTCAAGCATGCAGCGCCGAGTGGCATGGACGCGACGCTTCATCTGCTCCGGGGTCCACTCCTGGGGAGGGATTCCGGCCAACTCGGCTTGGACATCCAAGAACCCGCCGTGCAGCCCACGTTGCGCGAGGGTCTGGAACACCCCAACCTGCATGCCGGCAAGGCCGCAGATGTAAATAAGGGTCCGTTCGTTGCGCAGAAGTTCATCAAACTGGGGCAGGGTGCGATCGAGGTAGTGATGGATGTACTCACCCTTGCCGCCGTCGAGCCGGGCTTCTCTGCTAATTGCTGTGTGGTAGGCGAAGTTCGTGTGCTGCTTGGCGACTTGACGGAAGAAGTCGTCGTAAATCAGGTCGCTGGTGTAGGGCGTACCCATGACGAGATGCACACGGGAGGTGCATGGACGCCAAGTGGCATGCAGCGGACTTCCGGCTGGCGGACCAACGAAGAGCTCATGAATAAATCCGCGGAACGGGGCGATGCCAGTTCCGGTTGCGAGAAGCAGGTAATCGTGCGCGTTCCGGTCGGTGGGCAGGATGAAACGCTTGCCTGCGGGGCCAGCCACGGGGATAGTGTCGCCCTCGCGCAGGTCGCAGACATAGTTCGAGCACATCCCGATGAAGAGGCGATGTTCGGTGGGATCGTCCTTGACAGTCTGCGGCTCCCGTTCGGAAAGCAAGCGCTTGCAAGTGGTTGAGAGGATCTTGCCGAACCCGTCTTCGCCGTAGCCCGGGCTCGCGATGGAGTACAGGCGAACTTTGTGAGGCTTGCCGTTGGCATCGGTTCCGGGCGGAATCACACCGAAGGACTGACCCGCGACCCATGAGCCCTCGAGTGGAGTGCCGGACACATCAACGCACACATGGCGGACGAAAGATGCGGACTTTGACTTGGTGCACAGTTTGGAATGCACCACCTTCCCGTTCACTGGAGCGGTCGGAAGGATCACATGCATCCGTGCCTCTGGCAGGATGGGCTCTCCGGGCAGGCGAGTGGGTTCGGATTCGGCGTTGGCGGCAGACACGGTGCTCATAAGTTGGATATCTTATTGGCTCGTCGATCATTGAGGGTCGACCGCGCGGAACGCCGATTGGTGTCAGAGAAGCGAGTCACGGATTGACTCGCACCGATCGGTGTTATTTAGGGGCATTTCCCATGGATTACTTCCGCATTCAAGGCGGCCGCAGATTAAACGGTCGCATCTCCGTCGAAGGCGCCAAAAACGCGGCTCTGCCGCTTATGGCAGCATCCCTCCTCACCACGGGGCGGGTCAAATTGACCAATGTCGGCCCCCTGGCTGACATCAAAAACCTGGGGTCACTCCTGGAGCGACTGGGGGTAGCCATTCACTTCGGTGATGACGACACCATCACGCTGCACACCAGCGACGAGTCATGCGTTGAGACTCCCTACGAAATTGTGAAGACGATGCGTGCTTCCATCTGCGTGCTTGGGCCGATGCTGGCGCGGCGCGGACGTGCCGTGATCAGTATGCCGGGCGGGTGCGCATTCGGAACGCGACCGATCGATTTGCATCTGAAGGGCCTCGCCAAGCTGGGCGCCAAGATTGAGATGGACGGCGGCAACATCATTGCTACGTGCGATCGGCTGAAGGGCGCAACCATCTTCCTTGGCGGACCGAACGGGCCAACGGTCTTAGGCACCGCCAATGTGATGAGTGCGGCCACGCTTGCTGAAGGTCGCACGGTCATTGAAAGTGCTGCATGCGAGCCAGAGATTGTGGATTTGGCCAACATGCTGAACCGCATGGGAGCGAAGATTCGCGGCGCTGGTTCGCCCCGCATCATCATCGATGGCGTTGAGGCTCTCGGTGGCTGCGAACATCGCGTGATACCTGACCGCATTGTGGCTGGTACTTACGCCATTGCAGCAGCGATGACGAACGGCGACGTCACGATTGATGACTTCCCGTATGACAGCTTGCTTGCGGCCGTCAATCACCTTGAGGAGGTCGGCGTCCATGTGACGAAGGTGAATCCGAATGATGAGGATGCTCGCTGCAGCGTGCGCATTTCATCGAATCGCGTGTTGCGACCGACGATCATTACCACGCAGCCGCACCCTGGATTCCCAACGGATTTGCAGGCGCAATTCATGGCCTTGCTTTCCATCGCTGACGGCAACTCGATCATCACCGAGAAGATTTACACCGAGCGTTTCCTGCACGTTGCGGAGCTCTCACGTATGGGCGCACAGGTATATCGCCAGGGATCGACTGCGGTGATCTCTGGAGTGCGTCACCTGCATGGCGCGCCAGTGATGGCCAGTGATTTGCGTGCGAGCGCGTGCTTGGTCTTGGCGGCACTTGCCGCTGAGGGCGAGACCACGATCAGCCGCGTCTACCACCTCGATCGTGGATACTCGGGGATGGAGCGCGTGCTGGCTTCGTTGGGCGCGGATATTGAACGCTGCAAGGAAACGAAGGCCGAGCCTGCAGAGGATGCGGTGCCAGCGATGCTGCCGTCGATTCGTGGCGCGGGTCTGACATCGCGTGCGGCACAGGAGCCGTTGGCGAAGACCGAAGGCAACTGAGTTCCAGAAAAACCAATGCCCATTTCTCGCGGGACGTCCCTTCAAGGGGGCGTCCCGCGCTCTTTGGGGCGCCCGGGCTATTTGCTCGGCGACTTGCTGCGCGGCGGTCCGATGATCAGGTTCTCCATCCTCGCCGTTTCCGCCTCAAACATTACGTTGGCGGAATCGAGTCGTGTGCGCAGGAGATCAGCGAGACCAGGAACCGTGTTGAGCAATTCGCCGTCACGGCGCAGGGTGTCCTCAATGCTCTTGATCGCAAACTGATGCTCAACTGCTGCGAGGGTGAATTGGCGAACGATTTCCCGATTCGCCGCGTCCGTTCGTTGGTCGCCGACATCTTCTGCGCCGCCACCAAGCAGGAGCCACGGTTTCCACACGACTTCTTTCGCTGCGGCGTCAAGTTCTTGGGACGCGATCGAGAAATCGGCAGCACCTCGACCGAATGAATGATCCGCCGAAGTCATGCTGCTGCGCAGTGAACCCGTCTGCTCACCAAGCTCCTTGATGGATTTGACGGCGCGGTCGAGCGTGTCTGCGAAGTTCTGTAGCCGATGGCTGTCGATACGTGGAAGGGTTTCGGCTTCGGCTCGGGCAGTCCGAACGAGCGACAGGACTTGCTCCTGGGCATCGCCCTGGGGAGGAGTGGCCGGAGCGTTGGATCGCGTTGAACCAAGTTTCGCGAACGCGGCGGTTGCTTGATCGCGCGCGGTGGCATAGTCAGCCTTCCAGCGCTTGAAATCGGGGGAAATTTGTTCCGAGAGCGCAGCGATTTCGGTTTGGGATTTCTTCACGCGCATGGGAACGTCTTCAGTGATCGCTTGCAGGCGATTGCTGAGGGAGTCCTCGGTGGGGTGCTCCGGGTTCCATACGGCGAGCAATTCGCGGACGGACTGAGACATCGGGGCACCGAAGAATCCCCGGTACCGCGGCGGTGCAGTTCCAGTGATTTCCGACCCGGCAGCGAGCAATGGTTGTGGATTGGCACCACTCCGGCCATCACGTGTCTTCTGAGCGCCTCCGAGGCCGCGAAGTTCAAGTATCGCTTCGCCGTTTATTCCTGCTTCGGATGCTTCACAGCGTATCGCTTCGCCGTTTATTCCTGCTTCGGATGCTTCACAGCGCACGGCGGAGGTAATCGGAATGCCGGCTTCAACCAAGAGCACGATTTCATAGCCAATCAGCGTGTCATTGGTGAAACGGGGAGTGATCGACTCAATGCTTCCCTTCGGCATTCCGCCGATCCATACCGGAGTACCGGTGCTCAGCCCATAGACCCCTTGATCAGCGCCAAATCGAACGACGTAGCGCACCTGTGTTGAATGCGACCACGCGAGCCAACCATAAATCGCCGCGGTGAAGAGCCCCACGCAGGTCAGCGTCAGGATGCCGGCTCGGATGTTGTTTCGTTCCGCTTGCACTGTGATGGTGTCAGTCGACCCGCTACTGAGTGAGGGTCGAGGTGAGCGCGTGAATTACTGCGA
>JAPLMU010000033.1 GCA_026386795.1 Planctomycetota bacterium | reverse complement strand
TTCCGAAGGAGGAGCGCGTGCGGCTCGATCAATTGAGTGACGCAAGTGCCGCTGCGCTTGGACGCGCACTCCGCATCGTGGCGGCGGCGGTAGTGAAGGCAACCGGATGCGTTGATTACAACGTGCTGCAGAACAATGGAGCCGCGGCGCATCAAGCGGTGATGCATGTGCACTTTCACATCATTCCAAAGTATGCGGATGGAAGCGGGCTCGGTGTGAAGTGGAACGCTGGCAGCGCGCCGGCGGATGCGGCGGAGTTGGCGGGGGAGATCAGTACATCCATACCGCGATAGATGGTCACCAATTGCTGGTGAGTCGGTCAACTGACATTACAACCACGACCCCATTTTACGGCCAGATGCCGCGGAGGTCGTAGACGCGGACGATCTGTTCGAGCGCTGCGCAGCTGGCTGCGGTGCGCAAGTCGCATTCGTAGCGGTGTCGCGCCAGCTTCACGCGGCGTGCGGCGGCGATCATCGTTTCAGCCAACGTCTCGCGCACCTGCGTTGCAGTCCATGAGATGGCGGAACGATTCTGTAGCCACTCAAAGTAACTCACCGCCACACCGCCGCCGTTGCAGAGGATGCCAGGCAATACTTCAATGCCGCGCTGCAAGAAGATGCTGTCCGCGTCAGGCGTCACCGGCGCGCTGCCCATTTCGGCAACTGCGCGTGCACCCACAATCTCTGCAACTTCACTGGTGACCATCTGTTCGAGCGCAGCAGGGACGAGCACGTCACATGGCAGTTTCCAGAAATCAGCGGCGGAAACACACTCGCCACCGTGGAAGCCGTCGAGCGAATCATGCACATCAAGGTGATCGATCAGGTCGTCCGGATCAAAGCCGCGAAGGTTCACCACCGCACCACTGCGGTCAAGTACGCCAACCAGGCGGGCGCCCGAGCGACACAACGCCAGCGCTGTCGAGCGACCAACATTGCCGAATCCAGCGATCGTAAAGGAGAGTGAACTTGGGTCAATCCCCATATCAGGAAGCATTTCGCGCAATACTTCCATCAGACCAAGCCCGCCAGCACTGGCGCGGCCAATGATGCCGCCCGCTTCCACTGGCTTACCAGTAGCAACGCGGTGCGCGTCGGCACGCGAATGCGTGGCTCCTGTTTGCGCGTAGGTATCCGCAAACCAAGCCATGACCTGTGGGTCCGTGCCAACGCCGGGGCCAACAACATCATGGTCCGGGCCAATCTGCTCAGAGATCGCCCACGCAAAGCGTCGGGTCACGCGTTCAAGCTCGTCGCGCGTTAACTCGCGGTTGCTGCACTCAACACCGCCGTACGCGCCACCAAACGGCAGGCGCAGCAGGCTGCACTTCAGCGTCATCAGAATGGCGAGCGCGCGCATTGAATCGGCATCAACTCCCGGATGGAAGCGCAAGCCGCCCTTGAATGGACCGAGCGCGGAATTATGTTGCACGCGCCAGCCACGGAATAGACGGTGCTGACCATCATCCATCAAGACCGGAAAGTTCACTTGCACTTCGGAGCGCGGCTGCGAAAGGATCAGCTGATGATGATGCTTCAGCCCAACAATCTCAGCAGCGGCGAGCAGTTGCTCAAGCGTCTGATGAAAGATGTTTGATGGATCACGGTCGATCCCGAGATCTTCAAAGACCACACGCTGATTCTGCACTGTGGCAGGAGTGCGGTCGGTGGCTCGGCGTTTCTGATTGCGCTTCTCAGACATGGAGAACTCGATTTCTCTGATGGTTGAAGCATAAAGCGCACACGGCGCGCGCATTCATGCAAACACTTAGCGAACGAATGTCACGCGACCCCAAAACTGCGGAAGGTGCATATCAACGGCCCACTGCGGACTCCAGACCCAATTGTCTTCCGGAAGCCCGGCGCGCTTGGCATACGGCTCAGCGCCGCCTGGCGCAGAACGAGCCGCGGCATTCGGCGTGGCGAGACGCACACCAGCAGCGTCAAGTGCTTCGTGATTGTGGCGCCATTGCACGCGGGAGAAATTGATACGCCATGTCTCGCCGGGTTTCGGCGCGGTTGCCGCACGAGCGCGCTCGCCGAAGGCTTGCTGATCGGCTGGCAACCCAGCAATGCGCGCGTCCGTAGGCGGAACAAATGCCTTCCACGGAATCGCCATCATCACTGTCCACGAATGGTCGACATCGCGCGGATCATCGGGCGTTCCCTTGAACGACACCGACTTGGCGAACGCGCCAGTGACATCCCACTCATGAATCGCTGGCGCGCCCTCGCGGTACGGCCGGTGCAGGAACAAATCAAACACCGTGCCACGTGCGTTGATTTCAATCTCGTAGTACTCACGACCGTCACCGTTTGGATCGATGAACACTTCGAAGTCATTGTCGTGAAAGACGATCTCATCATGCACGGCAAGCGTGGACCAGATGTCTGGCTCCATGAGTTCCGCACCGACATAGAGAAATGATTCGTCCCACAGCATCTTCACGCGTGTTCGGTACGCGGGCGCTGGCTTGACGGAACCCTCGATGTCTGTGAAGTCATCGGTCCACGGTGCGGCTGCCCATGCGCCGCTTTCCAATGATCCGCCGAGCGCAACGCGCACCATGCCGCGTCCATCACCGGATGCGCCGGTCGCACCTGCAACACCCGCGAGCGCCGGAGCAAACGGCGCCCGGTACGAAAGCGGCTCCGATAGCGGCTTGGCCACTGCCGGCGGCTGCCACACCGCGCACGACGCGCCAGCGATCAGCGCGATTGACGCGGTGACTGCCAGTGCGAAGCGCGCGGTGCGGGGCCGGTTCACTTGCGCTTTCCAGCCTTTACTGACTTGCTCTTAGCGGGCTTCGACTTTGCTGACTTCGCCTTGTCCGACTTCGCCTTCGCCGGCTTTGACTTGGCTGCAGACTTCGATGACGCTGCCTTCGCAGACTTCGCCTTCGCGCCCTTACCCTTGCCCTGCTTCGGTGAGGTTCCAAGTTCCACCGCCACCTTGGCCGCAGCCAAGCGAGCCACCGGAACACGGAACGGCGAGCAGCTGACGTATGCCAGACCCACCGACTCAAAGAACCGGATACTGGCCGGATCGCCACCATGCTCGCCGCAGATGCCCAGCTTGATGTCCGGGCGCGTCATGCGACCGCGCTTGCAGGCCATATCAACCAGCACGCCCACGCCACCCACATCGATCGATGCAAATGGGTTGTCCTTGATGATCTCCCGCTCGCTGTAGCCAGGCAAGAAGCTGCCGGAGTCGTCGCGGCTCATGCCGAGCGCCGTCTGCGTCAGGTCATTGGTGCCGAAACTGAAGAACTGCGCGGTTTCAGCAATCTGGTCTGCAGCAATGGCAGCGCGCGGCAGCTCAATCATGGTGCCCACTTGGTAATCAAACTTCTGACCAGTGGCAGCCATGACTTCACGGGCAACGCGGTGGATGGTTTCTGCCTGCAAATCAAGCTCGCGCTTGAATGCGATCAACGGAACCATCACTTCAACCTTGGTGCGGATGCCCGACTTCTCAACAGCAGCGGCCGCCTCAAAGATGGCGCGCGCCTGCATCTCGGTGATTTCTGGGAACACAATGCCCAGTCGGCAACCGCGGAAACCAAGCATCGGATTGAACTCATGGAGTTCGTTCACACGACGCTCGATGTCCTCAACAGGAACGCCGATCTTGTGCGCCAAATCCTGCTGCTGCGCCTTGGTGTGCGGCAAGAACTCGTGAAGCGGCGGATCGAGAAGGCGGATGCATGCCGGGCGTCCTTCAAGGGCACGCAAGATGCCATCAAAGTCAGCACGCTGGTACGGCAGCAACTTGGAAAGCGCACGCTGACGACCAGGCGTGTCCTTGCAGAGAATCATCTCGCGCATCGCATCGATGCGGTCACCTTCAAAGAACATGTGCTCGGTGCGGCACAGGCCAATACCTTCCGCGCCGAACGCGACGGCCTGACGGACCTGCTCGGGCGTATCGGAGTTGGTGCGAACACCAAGTCGGCGATAGCGATCCGCAAGGTTCATGACAAACTCAAAGTCACGCGCCACACGGCTCTCCGATGGCTTCATGGTGCCAGCCACCAACACCTGCTTCAATTCACTGTCAGCAGTGTCGATCTTGCCCTGGATGATTTCGCCAGTGGTGCCGTTGATGGAGAGGAAATCGCCCTCTTTCAGGACCTTTCCATCGCAACTCAAGGTGCCCTTGTGGTAATCGATCACGATCTCGCCAGCACCCGCAACGCAGACCTTGCCCATCTGTCGAGCAACCAACGCCGCATGGCTTGATACGCCGCCGCGCGTAGTAAGAATGCCGTCGGCAGCAATCATGCCGCGCAGATCTTCAGGACTGGTTTCAATGCGCGCCAGAATGACGTGCTTGCCGTGTCGCGCCAATTCCTCAGCGCGGCTCGCGCTGAAAGCGATCTCACCGCATGCAGCACCCGGACCAGCAGGCAGACCCTTGGTCATGATGCGACCCGCTGTACGAGCCGCCTCATACGCCTTGCGCTCAAAGACCGGCTGCAGGAGTTGGTTCATTGCCTCCGGGTCAGCACTCTTCATGGCGTGCTCGGGCGTCATCAGCCCTTCCTTCACCATGTCATGCACAATCCGCACGTAGGCCAGCGCGGTGCGCTTACCGTTACGGGTCTGCAACATCCACAGCTTCTTGCGCTCGATGGTGAACTCAAAGTCCTGCACATCGCCGAAGCGCTTCTCCAACGTCTTGCGGACCTTCTCCAGCTGCGCGAAACTCTTGGAGAGAATCTTGTCCTTGGCCATCAACGCAACCGCCAGCGGCGTGCGCACACCAGCAACAACATCTTCGCCCTGTGCATTGATCAGATACTCGCCGTAGAAGACGTTCTCGCCGTTGGCTGGGTCGCGCGTAAACGCAACGCCGGTGGCGCAATCGTCACCCATGTTTCCGTAGACCATCGCCTGCACGTTGACAGCAGTGCCCCACTCGTGCGGGATCTTGTACTTGTTGCGATAAACAGTGGCACGATCGTTATTCCAGCTGCCAAACACAGCGGCAACGGCGCCTTCCAGCTGCGTCATCGGATCATCGGGAAAGCTCTTATTTGTCCAACGCTTGACCAGTTCCTTGTAGCGCTTCACCAAGTCCTTGAGGTTCTCCTCAGTCAGCAGCGTGTCTTCCATCACTCCGCACTCGCGCTTCATGCCGTCCATGATTTCCTCAAACGGATCATGGTCCATCTCGCTCTTCTTCTGCACGCCCATCACCACGTCGCCGTACATCTGCACGAAGCGGCGGTAGCAATCCCATGCAAAGCGACCGTTACCGGTGGCTTTCTTCAGCGCTTCGACAGTGATGTCGTTGAGGCCGAGATTCAGAATGGTGTCCATCATGCCCGGCATCGAATCACGCGCGCCGGAGCGCACCGAAACCAGCAGCGGATCACGACGGTCGCCGAACTTCTTCTTGACTTCCTTCTCAATGATGCGCAGGCCAACCTTCATCTGCTTGGCAAACTTCTCCGGGAAGCGGCGGCCATTGTCGTAGTACCAGTTGCACACTTCCGTGCTGATGGTGAATCCGGGCGGAACCGGGAGACCCATGAGCGCCATCGCGGCGAGGTTGGCACCCTTGCCACCGAGCAGTGCCTTCTGACTACCGTCGCCATCGGTTCGCTTTCCGAAGGAATAAACCATCTGCTTCGGAGCAGGGGTTCCCTTACCCTTGGAGTGCGATGCCTTCGTACCGTTCTTCTTGCCGTTCTTGCCCATAGGTGTATTGCTGCGATCGGATCGAGGCCTTCCGTCAACGCGACGGCGTGAGCCTCGAAATGCTGTGTTTCCGCGTATAAACACGGACCGCCCATACTAGCGCATCACCCTACGATCCGACAGCGGCGGAATGCCTGCCCAACCCACTATGCAGCCGCTTCACTGGAAATTCACGCCGGAAACCGTGCTCGCGCACTGGCCACCCGAACGCGCGCTCGCCGCGCTTGCCACGGGCACCGCAGATGGACGCTGGGGTCGTTGGACAGTTCTTGCCGAGCCGTCGCGCATTGTGTCAGCCATGAGCGCCGAAGACGCACTGCGTGCCGTCGAGGTTGCGTCGACTGATGGTGCCACGTGGATCGCCGCGCTTTCGTATGAACTCGGTGGCGCCTTCGAGCCGCGCGCGTATCCACGCCACCGCGTACCTGCTGACGGATGGCCAATGGCAACACTCGCATCTTGCGAGGCGCGCTTGGTGTATGACCATGAATCACAAACATGGCAAATGAGTGCAGAGGCTGCCGGCCTTGCCGCTGCAACCAGCGAGCGCATCGAGCGTGGCGAACGCGACGAACGCAATGCGGTGATCAGCGGTCTTGAGCCAGACATCACGCGCGCAGAGTTTGAATCAATGGTCGCGCGCGCGGTGGAACTCATTCACGCAGGTGACATCTTTCAGGCAAATATTGCACAGCGATTTTCGGCGCACTGGAATGGATCGCCGCGCGCCATTCTGCGTGCCGCGCTGCACGCCGCCCGGCCGCGTTACGGCGCGTATCTGGAAACTGGAACGCACGCCTTGGTGAGCATGAGCCCAGAACTCTTTGTTGAAGTTGATCGCCTAGCGGGCCGAGCAATCACCCGCCCCATCAAGGGAACCCGCGCATTTCATGAGGATCCACGCGAATTGCTGGCCAGCGGCAAAGATGCAGCCGAGTTGCACATGATTGTGGATTTGATGCGCAACGATCTTGGACGTATCGCCCTTCCCGGCGGAGTGCGCGTGACTGCATCGCGCAAAGTGGAAAGCCATGAGACGGTGCATCACTGCGTTGCAGAGATTGAAGCGATCCTTCGCCCCAACATCAGCGTGGTTGAAATGCTGCGCGCCACATTCCCGCCTGGCTCCATCACGGGTGCGCCAAAGGTTCGCGCCATGCAAGTGATTGATGAACTGGAACCCGTTGCGCGTGGTCCATACTGCGGGACGGTTGGACTGATTTCCCCAACTGCTGTGACGCTCAACGTGGCCATCCGAACGATCGCGCTGCATCACACGGATGCGGACAGCGGAACGCTGCGCTACAGCGCTGGATGCGGAATCGTTGCGGAGAGTCAGCCGCGTCATGAATATGAAGAGAGCCTGCACAAATGCGCCGTACTACTTCGCACTGCGCACGCACTCACTGCGTCTGGCGTCGCTCAAGATTCCTGATCGATCGCTCCACCTGCTCGGCCACTACTTTCTGGTGACCTGGGTTGAAACTGAAATCAAAGCTCATACCTGCGTAGGTGCGCTGCGAACTATCGATATGCGTATGCACTAACTTCGCAGTGGTGACGATCGGAATGCTCGCGCCATCACTTGGCTCAAGGCGTAGCCAGAACAGCCGATGATGCGAAAGCAGCCCTGCATTCTCGGCGTCCACCATCAAGCCTGCTCCGCCACCGCCAATGTTTGCAACATGCGCCGTGAAGCGCGGGCCAACCTGCGGCAGCATCGCTTCCTCATCGGTCTTCTCTGTTGCCACCGCACCAGTGATGCTGGCTGCGAATGCCAATTCATTGGCACGCTCGGCGGCAACCACGGTCTTTGGGTCAAGAAGCGGCCAGACATCAATCGGCGCGAGCGTCAGTGGGCCAACATCGAAGCGCGCGTGACGACGAAGGCAGCGTTCAACATGATCAGGCAGCGCCAATCGCGAAGCACCGTTGCGAGCGTCTTGATACTTCCCGGGCAAAATTTCTTCGATGACCGACGTGCGGAACTCCCAACGATTCTGGCCGATGACAATAAATGCCACAAGGCGCGTGCTGATATGGAGCGGAAGCGCGCGGCCGAAAGCTCCAGGATTTTCTACAACGATGCCCGAGTCGCGCACTTCCAAAATGCGCAGGCGCCACACCAAGTCATGCCCGCGTGCATCATCGCGCGCAATCGCGATTTCCAGCGCCCCGCCCTTCTGGCAAAGCTCTTCCAGACTCCGTCTCCACTCGTTCGTGCGCGATCGTGCTGCGGACATACTGGCTCCTGTTGGGCGACGGACGAAACGCCCGTACTGTGCGAAGTCTAGCCGCGCGCCAATGCTGCACGCAGGGGTGGAATCAATGCGTCGGCAGCAACACGCTCGGCACGGGACGGATGAAGACCGCCGTAACGAATTTGATAGAAACGCTCAACAACTGCCGAAAATGCTGCACCAGCTTGCGGATTCTTGCGCTGCAATGCCTGAACATGCATACGCGGGGTGCGGCTCCGCGGCTTCTCGAATCCCGCGCGAGTGAGCGCATCAAGAGCATCGAGATAGAACGAAACATCGCGACCAAGCGCAATCCGGGTTGCCAGCCGTTCATTGCGCGCACCGAGTTCACGAGCGACGCGACGCGCGCGACCGCCCACCACCCATACCGCAGTGGCGGCGATTGCGAGAACAATACCTACAAGTCCCAACCAGAGCGCGCCAGCTGGACCCATCAGGAACCAACGATTCGCAGCATCAAGCAAGTCCGCCTGCGCGCGGCTATCAAAAGATGCGAATTGACTGTTCCATGCAAACTCGATGGGGTCAAGCACCCATCGGAAACTGTCCATCCATGTTCGGTTTGCTTGCTGAATTGCAAGCAGCTCCGCAATCGGCGATGGATCAAATGTTCCCCACTGCCATTCGCTGGTACGAACCTCCGCCCACGCGTGCGCGCCCGATTCGCGGATCACATAGCGGTCAGAAACGGTGTCGTATTCCGTTGCCATGTAACCAGTGACCACGCGTGCTTCGATTCCAACCGATCGACACAACGCCACCATCGCGGACGCGAAGTATTCGCAGTGACCGAAGCGATATCGCTCAAGAAACAGAACGATTGGATCTTTGCCATCAATGCGCCGGAACGCGGAAAGGTCTGTGGTGTAGGCAAATCGCGGTCCAGAAAGGTACTCCTGGAACATGGCGGCAATACGCCGCTGTCGCACCCATTTCTGTTGCGGGTCAGCCTTGATGGCTGCCGCATCAGGGAGATCAACCAACGCTGCATCGGCAAGAATGCGCTCGGCGATAACGCGCATTTCTGGGACAGGAAAGTCTGCAGTGCTTGGCGGCGAACCACCCGCCACTGCATGCGCAAGGACGCCGGATGGGTAACCCTGCATGCGAATGCTGTAGGTGCGCGGGCGGCCAGCAATACCCGCGGTTGACTCAGTAATTTCTGCAGTGCGCGGATCAACGACGAATGATCGTTGCTCGTCACTTGCCACCGCAAGCGGGAGCCAAGAAGTGAAGACATGTTCACTTGCAAGTGATCGCATTTCGACCACTTGCGTCCATACATTTGATCGCTCGGTGCGTGCCTCGGCAGCAAACCACTGAAAGCCCTGCGTCGGCCCCGTCTGGTACGAGCGATCTCCCGAATGGATGCTGCTGCCGCGCCACTTTCCATCGTTGGCGAAATACACATCCAAGACCGCGCCACGTAGGCGCAGTGGCAATGTCAACGGTCCAGCCGCCCCGCGCGGATCCAGAAGCGTCACCGTCATGGCCACGCGTGATGAAAGCGAAACGCGACCTGCGCTCCACAGTGAAATATCGGGGCGGAATCCACTTTGCTTCGTGCCTGATTGCCCGCCGAGCACTGATTCTCGCGGGAACATGACAAACACCATGCCGCTCAGCAATATGCCCAATATGACGCCGGCACCTGCAAGGCGCCGCAGGTGTCGCATAGGCGCCGCGCCGTGCGGAGCTTCCATCGGCGGAAGTGCGCCAGGGCGCAACGCTGCGGCGCGGCGATCATCCGCAGCACGCTCCGCACCTGCATGCAAGTGATAGAGCATGGTGGTGACGATGGTGGCAACGGCGTAACCGATTACCAACACCCCCACTAGGAAATCACCAGATGAAAGCGCTGATGAAACGACCAACACGATGGAAAGCGCCATCACTTGGCGCCAATCGCTCGGCGTCTTGCGATCTAACAACTTGAGTAGTAACGCGCCGAGCACCACATAGGCAACGACGCGCGGCGCTTCCTCAGGCGATGGACGCGCCATGAACTGCACCCCGCCCCAACCGATACCAATGAAGACGCCGAAGCGAATGACCCATGCGGGCAAATGTCGTTTGCGTGGTCCGTCAGTGATTCGAGCGGCAGCAACAGCGATCAATCCGCCGATGACAAGTACCCATCCGCTTCGCTCACTCGCTGCGAATGCGGCGATGGACAGGATCACCAAGAGAAGCGCGGCGCGGCGAAAGAGGAGCGCGACATTCATGATGCCGCTCCGGGCTGCGACGCGGATATGGGCGCAATCGCCGCTGCTGCTGCCGCCGTGGGTGCGGAAACCGGCGCAATCAACGCGCCAAGTTGCGTGGCACCAATATGGACGGCTCCGTCCGCAACGAGGCGCATATCAGCCCGATCAACGTGAATCACCAGCGTGGTGGCGCGTTCGCGCTCTGCGGGAAGCATCGCAACAGCATCACGTGGTGCATCAAGATCGAGTGCAGCAAGTACGGCAAGTTCCTTCTGTAAATGCCAGTGCCCGCGCCGCATCGGCATCGCTGGTGATGGCAGACCAAGAACACAGAGTCGCGTTTCATATCCATCACGCTGCGCATGCGAGAGAACGCTTGCTGCCAGAACAATGGCGTCTTCCTCAAGCTCGCGCGCCGCGCGGCCCGCTGGGTCAACGCGCAGTGCTTGGGTCGGACGCCGAAAGTCCAGCGCCACGCGAATGCGCGGCGGCGCGTCAATCGAACGCTCGATCACTGCAAGCGTGCCGGCAGATGCGCTGCGTCGCCATGCAATGTGTCGCAGACCATCGCCGGGGCGGTACTCACGAATTCCTAGGAAATCACTGCCCGGACCGGTGCGCGTACTTGTTGACGGACCAGCAACGGTGCCGGAAGCGAGCGACACCAGCACACCTGGACGCAGACGTTCAACGCGCGGCAGTACCAGGCATTCGCTTGCATCATCGAAACGCACGCTCTTCATAACAAGACCAAACGGGAACACGGTTTCGATGCGAAATCTCTCCAGACGCATTGGTCCGCGCTGCGCTGGCCAATATGCCGTTTCTGCAATCACTTGCTCGCCCGGACCAACGTGCTGCACGAACGCGCGCGAGCCAGGAACCACGGAGAGTTCTCGCACAAATAGCGCAAAGAGTGGCCAAAGTGACGACTCATTGATCACGGTGTAGCGAACAATCACTGGCTCGCCGACGCGCCCCGTGCGTGGCATGGTGCGCACCGCGCGGAGTTTCATGAGTGGCTGACCGGACAGCACTCCGGAAAGCAACACACCAGAGAGCATCGCTGCAAAGACCCACACCAAGAGATTGCTGGGCCGATTTGCAGCGGCAAGACCCACCAACACCACCACTACGAGGTAGAGAAGTCCAGGAGGATGTATGTGGTAGCGCCTGCGCATCGGCGGTCGTTCACTACGTCAGGGACGGGTATTTCCAAGCGATGGCTCGAACGCCTTCGCCTCATCAATCATGGATCGCGAACTATCCGGCTCACGAAATTGCGCGGTCTTTCCGGAATGCATGCTCACAATCATCAGTCGACCTGAAGTGGCCGTTGGCAGTTGCACTTCGCTCTCAACATTTTCGTATCCATTGCGTCGCACCCGGATCTGCCACGACTCGTCCATCCATCCTGCCCCGAACGCAGGCACTTCCAGAATAAAGCGTCCATCGGAGCCGCTGGTCGCCCGCGCAGTAACCGCGCGATTCATGGTGCCCGCATCGCGAATGAGTTCCACGGTGGCACCACCGATTCCACTCTTGCGAGCATCGTCATCCTTATCACGACCAACGACCACGCTGCCGAAGCCATTGATGACTTTGCCATCAAGCGTGTAGGCGCAGCCGGCGAGAAGCGTGAATGCGGCGATGGCAGAGGCGGCGGGCAAGGCGCCGAGTCGGCAAGTCACAGGCGACAGCGCCGCGCAAGTCACTCGCATGATTCCAACGATATTCATGATGATTCTTCGCATGACTTCTCCGATCTGTTGCACGGTTTCGGGTGACCAACTCCACCAACTCACCGCCCCGCGATTGACCGCACCAGCCCAATGGCGATGCTCGCTAGTACGGTAGCAATGGCAATCCACGCGACTGCCATCATCACGCGGCCGATCACTCGATCACTCCGAGCGCGGCTGAGCATACGAATGACATCGGGCGGCATTTCGCCAACATCCACATCATCCCAGTCGACGCTCTTGCCCACCCAGCGCGCTTCGGAAATCATTTGCTTGGCGCGGCTCAAGTCTTCGGGCAACACGCGCACTGGAACAACCGTGCTGCCGGCACGGAGTGGAAATCCAAAGATTGCCACGCCGGACGGATCAACCACGCTCTGAATTCCTGCGTCCTCAAGTACGGACTGCACGCATTGCGCTTCAAATTCATTACGCGCTTCGCATGCAATTGGCATGCTGCTTGCGTCCATCCGGTGTTGCGGCACCGCGTCGTGTCGTTGCGTGCCGCTCGCATCATGATCATCATGCTTCTGAATATTCACGCGAGCCCTCGCAAACGATCGACCGCTGCAAGCAACGCGTCGCTGCGCGCTGGTCCAAAGACTTCTTCCGGAAGGAAGACGCGCCAATCAGTGACCTCGGCACGCGGAATGCGGATCGCATCGCCAACGTGAAGATCTTGGCGAGTGACCGGCTCTTCGGAAAGAATGGCATCCACAACATCATGATCGAAGCGCTGCACCGTGAACCAACCCTGTTCGCG
>JAPLMU010000016.1 GCA_026386795.1 Planctomycetota bacterium | reverse complement strand
ACCAGTAGCAAGACCACGACGACCGACAGCGGCGGAATGATGGCGTCCGCTGAACCTCGTACCGTTGAACCTGGTGTTGAACGCTCGTTCATGAGTGCTCCTCCACCATTGCCTCGCCCAAGGCGCGCAGCACTCCAGCAGTGACCGTCGCAAATTCGGCGGTCGCGCGCAACGCCGAATTGCGTTCCGTGAATTGTGGGAAAATCTCCGCAATAATCCGCCCCGGTGCGGGCGCCATCACCACGACCCGCTCTCCAACATACGTGGCTTCCACAATGGAATGCGTGACCATGACGACGGTCATTCCAAGTTCCGCCCAGAGCGATCGCAAGAGATCATCAAGAGCGTGGCGAGCAATCTCGTCGACTGCGCCAAATGGTTCGTCGAGAAGCAATAGTTGCGGCGCAGTCACCAAAGCGCGCGCGATCGACGCACGCATGCGCATCCCGCCGGAGAGTTGCCCCGGAAGTTTGCGCACAGCATTGACGAGGCCGACGCGTTCCAACATTGCAGTCGCGCGCTCCGCGCGTTCGACAACTGGCACGCCCGCAAGTTCCAGTGGCAACGCCACATTCGCAAGCACCGTCCGCCATGGAAGCAATCGCGGCTCTTGAAATGCAAACGCAGTCCGCGGCTGCGCGAGTAACCCATCCGCGCCGTGAAACAACACGCGACCGCTCGTCGGAGCATCAAGCCCGCCGATCAATCGAAGCAGCGTGGTCTTACCGCAGCCTGATGGTCCGACTAACACCGTGATCGAACCAGCGCGCAGCTCAAGCGATGCTCCCGCAAGGGCAACGCAACCGTCTTCATAGACGCGACCAAGGTGCGAGAGTTCGATGCGCTGGAGCACGCGTGAATACTACGCAGTTCGAAACGCGGGCAGGCGCTCCCGACGTTCGGCAAATTGCCTCAGGATGACTTTATGCGCACCCGCGCATCCGGCACGATGCCCTCAATGGAAGCTGTCAACGCATCAACATCAAACTCCGCTCCCGTCTGCGCATACACCTCAACCGTCCGCTCGGTGCGGTTGGATGTGGCACGAAGTACCGAGAAACGGTGGTCTTGCAAGGTGGCAGTCACCGCAGTCTGCACCTGCGCAAGGTCAACATTTTTACGGACACGAACGCGCACCTGCACATATGCGGTGCTGTTCATCCACCAATTGGCCATGAACACAATCGTGAGCGACAGCGCCACGAGCGAGTACTCGCTCATGCCGCAAGCAAGGCCCAAGACCGTTGCAATGATGGCCACACCTGTCTGCCGTGCATCACCAAAGATCGTTCGGAAGCGGACTAGCCCCCCGATACCGAACAAGACCAGCGCTATCTCGGCACCCAGCAAGAACTGTTCGCTTGATTCAACTAGTTCCGCAGCGATGCAACCAACCAGTGCGCAGATGACGGTCGCCTTGCGAGTCTCCGCAAGCGCCACCGGATCGAAGCGAATGGCTCGTCGCGGCGAAGCCGTGAGCGTCAATGCCACGCCGATTGAGCAAAGAAGCCCAAGCACCAAGTCCGTCACATACGGCGCATGGCGAAAGAGACTCAGCGAGTTAGTAATGATGCGCCAATCATCAGGGCCCGGAACTCTGGAAGAAGAATGCTCGGGACGCGCGCCACCAGCCAACATGTCCAGTTCCTTCTCCGCTTCGTGCTTACCACCACTCATGGCGGCGGCCGATGTTTCGCGAGGGCGATCACCAATGTCCAAGCCCAGGTCATTCGCCCCGGCAACCAGCGCATCGGTGGTACTTCGCGTGCGCGAGCCATCTGCTGGACGAGTCGAACACGCGGAAATCAGAAGGAGCGCACCCACAACCGTAAGAAATGGCAAGGCGCCCCGGCGCAAAGTCGCAAGCGATGAGATTCGGTTCTTGAGTGTCATGCGTACCTCCATGTACCTGCGCATCGTCCCTGTTTCGAGGTAATCTTGCAAGTGCAACATGAAGCGAGACGTATCCATCGGCGTATTTGTTTCCGCGATCGCTCTGATCGGCATGCTTTCCTTGTCATATGTGTTCCCAGTGATTGAGGAGGTCCGAGCCCGGAGCGAGCACGCGGCTGACGCGAGCACCGCCGACTCGGAACGCACTGGAGCTGTGGCGGACGGAGTTCCGCTCGACGCTGGAGATCGCGTTCACGGGCACGAACTAGCCATAACTGCCCCGCACTGGTACGTCACCGTGCACGGCGATGCCGGCGCACTCGCGCAGGTGTTTGCGATTGACGGAAGCGGCAAAGTCATCGGACCAGTGCTCGGACCGCTGCCCGCGAAGGAGCCGCCGCTCAGCGAGTTGCGCGGAATGGAGATTCTTGGAAACGGCTTCCTTGCCGTGATGAGTGCCAAGAGCGAAGCCACCCGAGTGATCGTCTTCGGAATCCCCGACGAACGCACCGGCATCCGTCCCTACAAAGCCACATGGATTTCTGGCGGCGAAACGAACCCAGGGATGATTCACACCTATCAAATTGCTGTGGGTCCCGACGGTTCGTTGTACGCATCGAACCAAGACACGAACACCATCACGCGATACCACGGACTTGGGAATAGCAATGCGGGCAAGCCGCTCCCGGTTGCAAGTGGCCTCGAAGGATTCGGGACGCTCCCGCCGGGAACGGTGGTCCCAAACAGTCAACAGTCTCCGGAAGGGCTCGGACTCGTCCGCGGCTTCACCTTTGGGCCAGACAATCTGCTCTACGTCTGTGATCGCGAACGCTCACGCATCGCCGTACATGACCCCATCACCGGTCGATTTATTCGTAGCGCCATGACAGTGGACGATGGACTTGAACACCCCATTCAAGCGATCTTCACTGCTGATGGTCGTGACCTTTTAGTCACGGACAACAAGGCGAATTGCGTTTGGAAAATAGTCCTGGATACAGGCAAGATCAGCCAACTTGTGAAGCCCGGCGAAGGTGGACTCAGTGCCGCGAGTTCCATCGCAGTGCGCGACCATGTCCTGTATGTCGGTAGTCGCCTCACCAAGCAAATCCTCAAGTTTGACTCAAAAAAGGGGCACTTCCTTGGCGTGTTCGCCGAGCTCCCTTCCAACCCGGAATTCTTCATTCCGGTTTCGCAGCAGTGATTGTCCAGCAGCGGTGAATGCGCCGATTGCGGAAATCATCGGGCACAGTCCGCTCGCTGATTTCGCGGGCAACGAATCCTGCTGGTAGTAGCGCTTCGTCAAATTTCAACTGCCGCGAGTTGCTGCTGAAGTACAGCCAGCCGCCCGGTGCGAGCCACTGCGAAGCTAGGGCAACCAAATGCGGCCAGTCGCGATCCACCGCGAAGCTCTCTGCCTCCATGCGCTTGGAGTTTGAGAATGTCGGTGGGTCAAGCACGATGTAGTCGTACCGCTCATCCGCAGCGGGTCCTGCTTGCAAAAACTGCAAGCAATCAGCCTTTACCAACCGGTGGTCCGGACTCAGAGCAAACCCATTCAGTTCCAGATTGCGCCGCGTCCAGTCTTGATAGGTCTTTGACATGTCAACGGTTGTGGTGCCCGCCGCGCCACCAGCACGCGCATACACCGTGAAACTCCCGGTGTACGCAAACAGATTGAGAATTCGCTTCCCGGCCGCATAATGACGAATGATCGAGCGCGTCTTGCGATGGTCAAGGAACAAACCAGTATCGAGATAGTCCGTCAAATTCACTTCGAACTTAAGCCCCTGCTCCTCCACGGTGCGAACCAGACCGCTATCACCGACGCGGTCGTACTGCTCAGTGCGATCCTTAATGCGACCGCGACATTTCATGTGCAGCTTTGATCCGGAGAGTTGCAGTCCATCCAGGATCTCGCCTTCACACATTTCTTCAAAGGCGCGCACTTTCTCTGGGGTGTCATCGCGCGTGCGCTGATAAATCCAGGCCACCGCTTCGCCGTCATACCAATCAACGATCGCTGGAAATTCTGGAATATCTCGCTCGTACAACCGGTAGCAGGTGACGCCGCTTGCCTTCGCCCATCCGCGCAGGTGACGGAGTTGCTTCGAGAGCCGATTGGCAAGCATCAGCATCAGCGTTCTCCAGCGGGACCACCCGCCGTGCTCGCAGATGAAACTGATTCCAAGTCCAAGATCACTTCCATCGGCGACCACCACGCGTCGGCAGCCGCGCCAGGAGCCGGACGTTGGAATCGACGCATCAATTCATCCCATTGCCTGCACTCCGGATCCGTGGCGTACTGTTGGTAATCGCGTACCGGATCGAAACCGTCCGGCGCCTCGCAGTACATAAAGAGACGGGTCCCATGGCGAAAAATCCGCATGCGCTGAATGCCAGCAGCGCGCAGGGCCGCCACCACTTTGGGCCAAACGGCACGGTGGTGCTCCTCATAGACGCGAATCAACTCCGGGTCATCAAGTAAGTCAATGGTCTGCGCAAAGAACTGCATACCGGTGAGGCTACCGCGCGTTCCGTACACTCGCGCCACGCATGGCACGCGCACGCACCACTCGCTCGGCACGCACCGCACGCACCGCACGCACGGCTCGCTCGGCCGCTCCGCAGGTAGCTACGCCGGTCGCCGGTCGCGCGAAACGCTCCGCCCCCGCGCGCGTTCGTTCAGGATTTGATCTCTTATTACTCACCGTCGCCAACGATGTGCAGCGGCGCTACGCAGAGCACATGCTGGAACTCCGAAAGAATCTCGGCACGCTGCCGCGCGGGCTTGAGACGCTTGTGATTGCAGATCCTGCTGGCAAACGGGTTGGCAGCGGCGGGAGCACCATCATCTGTATGGCGGAACTTGCCAAGCGGGGTTTGCTGAACGGCGCCCAAGGCTCGCACACCGGTCCGCGCAACACAACGCGTACCACGAAGCATGACACAACGCACGGCCGTCGCATCCTCATCTTGCATTCGGGTGGTGACTCACGTCGACTCCCATCATGGAGCGCACCTGGAAAAATCTGGGTTCCGCTTGGCCGCGCCGGGCGCGTGAGCGGCGCTCACAGTGGCGACCAACAGCACGGACTCGGCCCCTTCAATGTGCCCACGCTCTTTGATCTGATCCTTGCGGAACTCTCTCGCCTCACGCTGCCCGCATCAGGCGGAGTGCTTGTTGCAAGCGGTGACGCCGCGTTGCGCCTCGCCGATGAGCGAATCACTTTCTCCGCTACCGGTGCCACGGCGCTTGCATTCCCCGCCGGCCCCGACCGCGCCGCGCGACACGGCGTATTTGTTCTTGACAAAAACAACCGCGTTGTCAGCACGCTGCAGAAACCAGCGCCCGCACTCCTCCGATCTTCAGGTGCACTTTCCGCTCGCGGCCACGCGGCTGTCGACAGCGGCATCTTCTTCTTCCCAATTGCTGCATGCCACGCACTTCTGCGCGGCGCGGCTGCAAATCCGCATACGGGCAGCGCGCCCGCGGGCTCACTCCTCGCCCAACTCACGCGCGGCAACGCAAACCTTGATCTCTACCAAGAGATCGCTGATGCAATGTCTGCCGATGCCAAACGATCCACATTCGTTGCTCGCTTCACTGCGAGCGGTGGCGCCGCCCGCGCGCGCATGTTGACCAAGTTCTTTGATGCAGCACACCATGTTGCATTCCGCGCGACACTGCTGAAGAAGGGCAGTTTCTTACACCTCGGCACCACGCGCGAACTGATTGAACGACTTTCATCAACCACGCCGGAGCGCATGTTCCCTGACCTTCTCCGCAAGCGAACACATACCGGGTCAGACAGCGTGCTCGCACTGGAGTCTGGCAAAGACGCCCAGATTCCGCGCGATATTGTTCGCTACTCGGTGCCAGTCGGAGCCGCGCTTCATTGCTGGGTTCTGCACGGGATTGATGACGATTGCAAGACCACCGCAACCGATGACGGCACCGTGTGTGGCAAACCACTTCGCACGCTGGAAACTCGAACCGGCCTCACCGCACGCGCTCTCTGGGGCAGCGCCGCGCAAACACTTTGGAATGCGCGCATCTATCCAGTGGGAAAGCCATTTGATGCATGGCGCGCGCTGCAATGGATGCTCGACGGATCGCGCGCGCCCGCTGCTTGGCGACGCATGCGCAGAGTGTCGCTCGCTGAATTGATGCAACTTGCGAATCCTGATTCGCTCGCTCAGGGACACACACACGCGCAGGCCTACGCGCCGTGGCGCCCGATCGCAACAACGCCGCTCGAACACGCCCGCGAGTTCGCAGCGCGCGCATCCATCGCTCACTCCCATACAGAACGATCTGCCGCCCGCGTTTCCGCGATGGCCGCTGTCGGAGTAGCAGTCGAGCACGATGCAATCATGCCGCGCGAAGTGCGTGCCTTTGCCGTGCGCCAAGATCAAGCAGTCTGGGCGAGTGCGCCAGTACGCATCGACTTGGCCGGCGGTTGGAGCGACACGCCTCCACTGTGCATCGAACACGGCGGAAGCGTGGTGAACGCGGCCGTCACGCTCGGCGGAACGCTTCCCTTGCAAGCCATGGTGCGAGTCACCGACACACCGGAAATCACTGTGCATTCAGTTGATTCTGGTCGCACTGGTCGCTATCGACATACGCGCGAACTTCTTGATCACCATGACCCCGCGATGTGGGACGCTCTTCCGCGCGCGGCGCTCGTTCTCAGTGGCCTTGTGCCGCGCGACGCCAAGGTAAGCCTACGCTCACATCTTGAACGCGCGGGCGGCGGACTTGCAATCACACTCTTCAGCGCGGTGCCGCGCGGCAGCGGCCTTGGCACGAGCTCCATACTCGGCGCAACGCTGCTTGCCACGCTTGACCGAGTGGCAGGTCGCGCGACGGAGCCAACACACGTCGCGCGCAACGCTTCACTTCTTGAGCAGATGATTCGAACACGCGGCGGCTGGCAAGACCAAGTGGGCGGACTGTGGGGAGGAATCAAACTATGCGCCACGCGGCCCGGTGTACACCAAGTGCCGCGCGTTGCGCCGATCGCTGCGCCGCCCGCGTTCGTTCACGCATTGCACGAACGCGCGGTGCTCCTCTATAGCGGCCGACGGCGTATGGCGCGCGATATCTTGGAAACCGTGGTACTTCGTTACCTGCGCGGCGAGCACGCCGTGGTTGACGCGCACGCACGCCTCGTTGCTGGCGCACACATCATGGCGCAAGAGATCGCCGACGGCGACGTGGACGCCTTCGCCTACCGCCTTGCCGAGTATCGCGAACTGAAGCGAACCGTCGATCCGGCGTCCGTCACCCCGGACATCGAAGCCACGATCGCGCAACTTGGCAGCCGCGTGGCCTCATGGTCCATGGCCGGTGCCGGCGGGGGCGGCTTCCTCATCATCATGTGCCGGTCGGGCTCGGCCGCTCAATCAGTCCGAAATCAGCTCGAATCAGACCCTGGCCATCCACTCGCTCGGCCGTTTGCCTTCGAATTGGACCCCGGCGGCCTCCGCATTTCCGTTCTTTGACGGCAGTACAGGGAAGTGGCTGATAATGTGAGCCAATCCCGCGCGTTCAAATCAGTCCCGCCCCGCTGCCGCCATCCCCGATCTTCGGTACAATCCCAACCTCATAGAGGGCCTTTCGGCTCTCAAACACACCCGTAGGACGAAAAAATGGCCAAGGCCCAAAACTGGACCCGATTCATCGTTCCCGCCACGCTCGCCGCGCTGGCGGTCGCGCCCGTTGCATTCGCAAGCGAGGCTGACCTGCAACTGCCTCCCATCGACGACAAGATCGTCTTCAGCGTGTTCGGCAAGCCGATCATGGGCGCAACGCTCATGTATTCCGGTCTTGTGGTCTCGCTGATTGGTGCCCTCTTCGGCATCATTCAGTACGTCCAAGTGGACGCGCTGCCGGTGCATCCGTCCATGCGCAACGTCTCCAACATCATCTGGGAGACCTGCAAGAGCTACCTCCTGCAACAGGGCAAGTTCCTGGCGCTCCTGTGGTTCTTGATCGCCGGTGCCATGATCGTCTACTTCGGATTCCTGAATCCGATCGGTGGCGGACACGGCGCAGAAGGCGCTGCCCCGCAAACGAGCCACGCCATGGCCGTGGGCATCGTCCTGCTCTGCTCAATCTTGGGCATTCTCGGCAGCTACAGCGTGGCATGGTTCGGTATCCGAATCAACACGCGCGCCAACAGCCGCACCGCGTTTGCAAGTCTGCGCGGCGACGCCCTGAAGACCTTGGCCATTCCGCTGCAGTCCGGCATGTCGATCGGCATGCTCCTGGTCAGCGTTGAGTTGTTCTTCATGATCGGAATCATGATGTTCATCCCGTCGGAACTCGTGGGTGCAAGCTTTATCGGCTTCGCCATCGGCGAGAGTCTTGGTGCAACCGTGCTCCGCATCTGCGGTGGCATCTTCACCAAGATCGCCGACATCGGCAGCGATCTCATGAAGATCGTCTTCAAGCTTCCTGAGGATGATCCGAAGAACCCCGGCGTTATTGCTGACTGCACCGGCGACAACGCTGGTGACTCGGTTGGCCCAACCGCTGACGGCTTCGAAACCTACGGCGTGACCGGCGTTGCATTGATCGCATTCTTGGCCTACGCCCTCGGCGGCGGCTCGCCTGATGAGAAGACGATGTGCATGCAGCTCATCGTTTGGCTGTTCACCATGCGCGCGCTGATGATCATCTGCAGTCTCGTCAGCTACTACATCACCGAAGCATGGTCCAAGGCATCGTTCTCCGGTAAGAAGGAGTTCGACGAGGAAGCACCGCTGACTCGCTTGGTCATCGTGACCTCGATCATCTCCATCATCGCCACCTTCTTTGCGAGCCATGCGCTGCTTGGAACGTTGGTCTACATGGGGTCGGAACTCAAGGACCTGTGGTGGATCTTGGCTTCGATCATCAGTCTCGGTACCGCTGCCGGCGCCCTCATCCCTGAGTTCACCAAGGTGTTTACGAGCACCAGCTCGAAGCACGTGAACGAAGTGACCAACGCATCTGCACAGGGCGGCGCCAGCCTCAACATCCTGTCCGGATTCGTTGCAGGCAATTTCAGTGCTTTCTGGACAGGTCTCCTGATCCTGGTGCTGATGGCTGCTGGTTGGAAACTCAGTGGCAACGCTGACCTGACCAGGCTCATGCCGGATGCGTACCGTGACTTTGCTGCACCGATCTTTGCCTTCGGTCTGATTGCATTCGGCTTCTTGGGCATGGGCCCAGTGACGATTGCCGTCGACAGTTTCGGACCAGTGACTGACAACGCACAGAGCGTGTTTGAACTGAGCCGCATTGAAGCAGTCCCCAACATCAAGGAAGAGCTGAAGCGCGATTACGGCATCCATGCCGATTTCGAGGAAGCCAAGCACCTCTTGGAGAAGGGCGACGGCGCAGGCAATACCTTCAAGGCAACTGCGAAGCCAGTGCTCATCGGTACCGCCGTCGTTGGCGCAACCACGATGATCTTCGGCATCATCCTTGCCCTCAGCAAGAACAAGATGATCGTGCCAGAAGGCAAGAACATCGAGAGCATCCTGAGCATCGTGCGACCAGAAATCCTGCTCGGCCTCCTCATGGGCGGCGCAGTGGTGTATTGGTTCACGGGCGCATCGACGCAGGCGGTTGTCACGGGCGCGTACAGCGCGGTGGTCTTCATCAAGAAGAACATCAACCTTGACAAGGCCGAGGCGAGCATTCAGGACAGTAAGGAAGTTGTGAAGATCTGCACCATCTACGCGCAGCGTGGCATGTGGTACATCTTCTTGGCGGTCTTCTGCCTCTCGCTTGGTCTGCCGTTCTTCAGCCCGGTGTTCTTCATCGGTTACCTGATCGGCATCGCGTTCTTCGGCCTGTTCCAGGCAATCTTCATGGCGAACGCCGGTGGAGCATGGGACAACGCCAAGAAGATCGTGGAAGTGGACATGCGCGCCAAGGGCACTGAGTTGCACGCGGCGACCTTGGTCGGCGACACCGTTGGCGATCCCTTCAAGGACACCTCCTCGGTCAGCCTCAACCCGGTGATCAAGTTCACCACCCTGTTCGGACTCCTGTCCGTTGAGATCGTGCTGACCATCCAGAACGAGGCACTCAAGATGTGGATCGGCCTCGCGCTGTTCACCGCTGCCCTGTACTTCATCTGGGCAAGCTTCTACAAGATGCGCATCCCGGTCGACCAGGCCGACTGACGACGCAACGGAACCTGAACACAACCACGCGGCCCGCTCTTCGGAGCGGGCCGCTTTCATTCCTGCCTATACTCGCATTCTTCCAGCATGATTATTAAACTCGCCATCGCCGCCGTTGCTGTTGTTGCCATCGCGGCCGGCGCAGACGCACCGGCGGTTGCAGATGCCGGAACACTGCGCGAATGGGGAACCCGGCTCGTTGAGTACGGACCGATCGCAGTCTTCGTGGCCTTTGTGATCTCGGGCATCGGTCTGCACCTGAGCGAAGACTTCGTGCTGGTGCCCGCCGGCATCTTCGCCTACCAACAGTGGGTGGAGACTGGCACATGGAATTGGTTCTTCCAAGCCGCGTTCGCAGCATGGCTTGGGATCGTCTTAGGTGACGCCGGTTGGATCTGGATCTGTCGCCACTTCGGCGGCAAACTTCTCGCGTGGCGCGCATTCCGAAAGCTGATCGGCCCGCGAACACTTCTTGAAGTGAAGTATGAGATGGACCGCCGCGGCGCATGGGCGCTGTTGATCGCACGCTTTATCCCCGGCGCCCGCACCCCAATGGTGACCATGAGCGGCGTCATGCAACTTTCGTGGTGGAAGATCTTGGCTGTTGAAGCTGCCGGCGTACTGATCACTGCGCCGCTGCAAATGGGAATTGGTGTTGGCGTTGCCCACATTGGCAGCCAATTCGAAAGCGCCGCGCACCGCTGGATCCTCTACATCGGAGCAACACTTGCGGTGGTTGCACTCATGGCCGTGGCACACATTGTCATCTCGCGCCGACGCGGCAAGCATCGTGCGCCCCGCGCGCCCATGCGTTGGCTCGCCGGATTCGCTCAGCGAGCAACTCAGAAGGCGATCGTCACGGTGAAACGCGCCGGATCGATCACTTCACGAAATTGATCGTGAATGTTGCCAATGGGCAATCGGGGTGAGCGGTGGTGATAGTTACCACTAACTGCTCAGGCTTTCCATCCGCGCCCAATTTCACACCCGGATACACGCGCCCGGCGGGAGACTGCGCAAACTGTGTCGCTTCATAGGAACTGAGTGCGACCTTGCCGAACGCTGCTGGCATGATTTCAAACGAGCCGATCGGCGGATCAACCGCCATCACCGTCACACTGCTACCGTCGCCGGAGTAGACCTCAACATCAATTGCGACATCGCGATCGCCGTCGTGGATATCCACTTCATTCGGAGAGGCGATCACTCCGCGCGTGAACGCAAAGTCCACGCGGATGGAGCCTGCAAATCCGGCCTTACTAGCAAACTCCACGCAGGTCGATCTTTGCCCGTGACCGGAAGGATGAATAGTCAACTCCACGTCACGCTCGGCGCCTGGTCCAAGCGTGCGTTCCCCGATGAGTTTCGCCGTGAGGCACGCGCAGTTCGGGGAGTACGCCAAAATTTCAATCGGCGCGGTGGACTGATTGCGGATCTTTGCCGTGCGCTTGAAATCATTGCTGCACGGCTTCACGTCACCAAAGTCCACCTTACCGCCGACGGTCTGAATGGGTAGCGACGCCAAGTATCCACGCCCCGCAGGTGGCAACAGCGTGGGCTCGACATGCGGAAGGTAATAGAGCTCGAAGATCACCGCGAGCAAGAGCGAAATCGCACACACTGCAATGGTCACTCGAACAACGCGAATCGGCTTGGCTGCTACACGCGCGCCATCGGTCGGGGGTATCTTTCCTTCCGCTGAGTGCTCACTGGTCATGCCCCAATACTAGTCTGCATTCGGGGTGCGACTCATCGAAAGTCACACCGGATCCGGCTCGCGCAGCGGCTCAATATTCCGCAACTTCCGCAGTTGTGGAATCGCCGCAGTGATCACCCCAAGCACGACCAGCGTGCCGATCCCGCCGCTCACCACGCTCGCTACCGGACCAAAGAACCGGGCAACCACCCCGCTCTCAAACCCGCCCAATTCATTTGAGCACTCGATAAACATGGTGTTCACCGCACCAACCCGTCCGCGCAGGTGGTCAGGCGTTCGCATCTGCACCAAAACATGGCGAATGACAACACTGATATTGTCGGCAGCACCCGCCACAGCGAGCGCGACCACCGCGACCCACGGCACGGTTGCGAATCCAAACGCAATTGTCGCGCCAGCGAACGCGGCAACGCTCCAAAGAAGCATCGGACCAGCGTTGCGGAAATTGGGGCGGAACGCTAGCCATCCAGCCATTGCCAGTGCGCCCACGTAGGGTGAGGCGCGCAGAATTCCAAGAAGTATCGGCGCTTGGGTCGAGCTTGCACCGAGCAGTTCGTCCGCATACTGAGGTAGCAACGCGGTTGCGCCGCCAAAGACCACCGCAAGCATGTCCAGAAGAATTGCGCCAAAGACCGGCCGCTCGTGCCACATGTGCGACATCCCCGCGAACATTGCCTTCACTGTCACGGCGCGATTGCCACGAGGCGCAGCGCGCGGCTTCACAGTGGCAACAGTGACGGAGAAGATCACGCAACCAACGGCAGTCAAGAGATACACCGGCCAGATCGCAGGCAAATAGGCAATCAGAATGCCAGCCGTCAGCGGACCGCAAATGGCCGCGAACTGAAAGATGCCACTCTGGTACGTCACCACATTCTGAAAGATGGAGTTTGGAACAATGAGCGGCAAGAAGCCCTGGCGCGCCGGCCCATTGAAGGCACGCACACACGCGCTCACTATAAGCAGCACATAGAAAGCGAATACCGGCGCGTCCATCCATGACAGGAGCGAGAATCCCACCGCCACGGCCGCGAACCCCGCTTGAGTTGCAACCACGATGGCCTTGCGATCGCGGGTGTCAGCCACATGTCCCGCAAGGAGCGTTAACAGCACCACTGGCAACGCTCGACACAATCCCATCACTCCGAGTGCGAGCGGATCGTGCGTGCGGGACCAGACTTCCCACGCGATCGCCGTGTTCATCACCTGCAGACCGGTGGAACCAAACAGGAATCCCACCGCAAATCGCCGGTAATTGGCAATACGCAGTGCGGCGAATGCATCGTGGGCTGCCGAAGGGTGTTGTTCGTGGTGCGGCACGTCGAGTGGGGATCCAAAACCGAGATGACAAGCGTACCGCGCATGGCGCCGCACGCCTTATCCTCTACAACCCACGGCCACGCGGCCCATCCATCCTCACGACTAGGACATGACTTATGCGTATTGCGCTTGCTGCCGGCGACGGAATCGGACCAGAAATCATGGCGGCCACTCTCAAGCTCTTTGCAGCGGCAGGAGTCAACTCACTGGTTGAATTCGTTCCCGTCGAGATGGGCCAGGAAATCTTCGCGCGCGGCAACACGCGCGGCATGACGGACGAGGCAATTCGCGTAGTAGAAGATCTTGGCGTTCTCTTCAAGGGACCCATGGCCACACCCACTGGCGGTGGCGGCAAGTCCATCAATGTCACGGCGCGCAAGATGTGGAGCGCATATGCAAACTACCGTCACTTCCGAACGCTGCCGGGCGTGGTCACGCCGTACAGCAAGGCGGGCATCAACCTTGATTTCTCCATCGTGCGTGAAAATATCGAGGACACGTACGGAGGCATTGAACATCGTCTCACCAACGATGTGGTGATTGCAAAGCGCATCATCACCGCACCTGGTTGCGATGAAGTCCTCCGCTTCGCTTTCGAAACTGCCAAACGCCTCGGCATCGACACGGTGCACTGCTCCCACAAAGCCAACATCATGAAGATGACTGATGGCCTGTTCTTGGAGCGATTCCGAACGATGGCTGCGGAATACCCAAGCATTGCCGCGCCCGACGTGATCGTGGATGCACTCTGCATGAACCTGGTAATGAAGCCTCAGCAATACAAGATGGTGGTACTCACCAACCTGCAAGGCGACATCGTCAGCGATCTTGCTGCTGGCCTCGTTGGTGGTCTCGGCTTCGCGCCGAGTGCAAATATCGGCCGCAATATCGCCATATTTGAAGCAGTCCACGGCACTGCGCCCGACATTGCCGGCAAGGGGATCGCCAACCCGACGGCGCTGCTCCTGTCCGGCCTCATGATGCTTCGGCACATCGGTCTTGAGAAGCAAGGCGCCACCATTGAGAATGCCCTGCTCGTTGCACTTGAAGACGGCGCGCACACGGGTGACTTCGGAGATCGCACTCAGCCGACGCTGAACACGGACGCATTCATCAAGGAAATCATTGCGCGTCTCGGCAAGGAGCCACACACCGTCAAGCCAGCGCCTGCGGGCAAGACTGACCGCATCACATGCGTGCCGCCCCCGAAACCCGAGTCCGCGATGATGATGCGAACCATCACCGGCGTAAAGAAGGAAATCGCTGGCGTTGATGTCTATGTGGAAGCAATACATCCCGCTGCCGACACCGCGGTGCAGATGGAACGCATCTGCGCAGCAAGCCCGTTTAACATCACACTCATTTCTTGCCGCGGAATGCAAGTGTGGCCACGCGGATCCGCGTTCACCGAGTGCGTTGATTACTGGCGCGTGCGCTTTGAACTACGCGATAGCCGCAGCGCCACTCAATCGGACGCTATCGCCTTGCTGAGCCGCATCACCGAGAGCAACCTTGTCAGTGAATATGAATTGCTGCGCACCTTTGACGGCGCACGCGGCTGGACACTTGCGCAAGGGCAATGAACTGAAATGTACGACCGCTCGCACGACTGCCGGATATGAGTAACCGCGAACAATTCCCTAGCAGTAAGCGCAATCCGCTCCTTGCTGGACTCCTCAATCCAATGCAACGCGCGGCAGCAATGCTGCGGCTTGATGCAGACTGGTCGCTCGTGGCATGGGGCGCCGCTATCGGCGTCGTCGTTGCATTCTTGGCGCTCGGATTCATCCTGCCTATTCGCTGGGGCGAACACGCGCTCGAATCCGCCCTGCGCGGCAGCCGCGAGAGCGCAATACTCATTGCTGCAGTGGCGCCAGTCCTTGGTGCAATTGGAACGGTCATTGTCTTTGCGCTGCTTCCAATGCGACAACGCGGGCACGGCGTGACACAGGTGATGTACGCCGTTCATCGAACAAATTCGCGCATCCCGCTGCTTCTTGCAGTGCGCCAGTGGCTTGCCGCCACACTCACGATCGTCTCCGGCGGCAGCGCAGGACCCGAAGGACCGATCGTCACCATTGGCGCAACTGTCGGCTCAAACGTTGCGCGCCTGATGTTGCGCCCCTCCGCGAGCAACACCAGCACGCTGCTTGGATGCGGCGCGGCCGCGGGACTTTCCGCGGTGTTTGCGGCGCCATTAACGGGCATCTTCTTTGCAGTGGAAGTGGTGCTCAAAGATTTTTCAGCGCGCACCTTCGCACCGATTGTGGTCTCTTCGGTGTTGGCATTTGCAACAGTGCAAAGCGTGCTCGGACCAGTTGATTCGCTGTTCGGCCCTGCCGCGCGCGAAGTTGGTCCGCACCTCACTGGCATGACCATCGGACTAGCGCCTTTCTTCATGGTGCTTGCCCTGCTCTGCGCAGTCGGCGCGGTGTTCTTCATGCGCTCATTCGAAATAATTGAGCGGGCATTTGTGGTGCTCCCTGTGCCGCGCATCGCAAAGCCACTGATCGGCGCAGCGCTTCTCGGTATCGGCGGTGCAGCATGGGTGTGGATGCATCCAGAGTCGCCGCTACCTCCATTCTTTGGTACCGGCTACTGGGTTTCCCGCGACCAAATTGAACACGTTGGAACCGCTGCCCCAAGCTTCGCCTATGCGGGGATCCTGATGGTGTGGTTCTTCGGCAAGGTATTCGCTACTGGCACGACGCTTGGCTCAGGATCTGCTGGCGGTCTCTTTGCGCCGAGCCTCGTCTGTGGCGCAATGCTCGGCGGAGCGTTTGCAGAAACGCTGCGCGCCGCAGGCTTCCAATCAATACCTTCTTCGGAATTGGTCCTGGCCGGAATGGGCTGCATGGTGGCCGCCACCACGCACGCTCCGCTTGCAGGAGCGATGCTTGTCTACGAACTTTGCCACCAAGAAACAGTGATTCTGCCCGTATTGCTCGCCACAGTCATCGCGACGTTGGCATGTCGCGCCATGCATCCGTTCAGTGTTTACACCGCTGGACTTGCGGCGCTTGGCGTGCGTCAAGGAGTGGTCGCTGATCTTGTTGCCCTGCGAAAAATTGCTGTACGCGAGGTCGCGGAATTGCCCGGCGTGGTCATCCTTGACAGCGCATCAGGAAACGCGCTCGTTGAACTTGCCGAGACGCATGGCATCCGCGATGCGGTGGTGATTGATGCTGATGGCTGCTATCGCGGCATGATCACTGCGCGCGAATTGCAATCTGCGCTGCTTGCACGCGAAGCACTCGCCGCCACCGTTGCATCAGACATCATGCGCACTGACATCCCGGTTACTACCGAAGACGAGAGCATGGAAATTGCGTTCCACAAACTGAGCGCCAAGGATGTTGAGGTCATCGCGGTCGTTGAAGGACGAACGCAACGCCTGCTCGGCGTGCTTACCCGAGAGCGCTTGTTGCAGGCGTACGGCGGCAAGTTCACGCGCGCCAGCTAGTTACTACCCGCGCCAGCGAGTTACTACGCGCTCCGGCGCTTACCGCTCAGGTCTTTGCGGCGCAATCGCCACCAGGTGACCCCCGCCGCCAAAACGCACAAGATGCCGAGCACCGCAAAGATTCGGTTCGATTCCATTCCTGCTTTCCGCAACCCGAGAAACATGGCTGAGCCGATTGCTGCCATCATGAAACTCATTCCATTCGCGGTGCCCAAGCATCGACCACGCGACTCATCAGGCGCAAGCATTTGCAACATGCTCTGCAACGGAATGATGTAGAAGCCAGCAACAAGTCCCGTGAAACTCACCAGCACCGCAACATTCGTGTACGTGGGTGGCATCAATCCAAGAGCAAGGAATCCAGCCGCAAGCCCGAGCGCGCCAGCGGGAACAAACAATCGGCGTCGATGCGGGCGATCAAGCCACGCAGCCATCACGCAACTGATGCCAATCGACACGCCAAGACCACCCATCAAGTAACTCACCTGCGCGTTCGAGACCGACAAGATCTTGGAGTAATCCGGAAGCACCAACAGCGCAACCGCTGCCGCAAAGTAGAAGAATGTCCACGACAGTGCCACTGCAAGAAGCGGCGAGTGCGACATCTCACGGATGGTGGTGACGTAAGTGCTGATTGGATCCCAAACGCGTGGCAAACTGGGCATCTGCGCCCGAAGCCGCGGCAGCGTCAGGCATGTCAAAAATCCCACAAAAACGAGGACCGCGAGCGCAATTCCTGGAAGCCACGCGCCGAGCGTTGATGCTGCAATCGACGCACCGGTCCCCGATGCCAAGCGCGTCCCGTCAGTCGCCACTGTTGCAAAGCTTCCCTCCCATTCATCTGCCAAGATGCCTGCAAGAAGCACTCCAAAAATCACCGCCACGTTGGTGGCCATATTGATGACACCATTTGCACGCGCAATTTCACGACGCGCCACAAGTTCAGCAATCATGCCGTATTTCGCTGGCCCAAAGAACGCACTGATGATGGCAAACAAAATGAGTGCAGCCATCGCCAACCATGCGTCGCCAAACCCAAAGCCGAACGCGGCCAGAACCACTACACCAAATGCTGCCAATTTCAGCACCACCGTCACCGAACGTTTGGAATTGCGATCGGCAATGCGCCCTGCCCACGCGGAGAGCAGAATGAACGGCACCGTAAATGCCACACCGATCCAGCCGCCGCCGCCTGGACCAAATACAAACTCCCACGGCTTGCCCGCCGCCACTGCGATGGTGAGAAGCGTCTTCACCACATTATCTGTGGACGCTTCTACAAACTGCGTCGCCAACAATGAAACGAACCCACGATTCCACAGCGGCG
The DNA here is from genome assembly GCA_026386795.1 of Planctomycetota bacterium. Classification (GTDB taxonomy): domain Bacteria; phylum Planctomycetota; class Phycisphaerae; order Phycisphaerales; family SM1A02; genus UBA966. The sequence goes on along the minus strand of JAPLMU010000016.1, from coordinate 7,580 downwards.
CGCTGCTCGCAATGCCACGGTCTTCCGTTGGCTCGTCGAGCATTCGAATATCCACCGCACGTTTCATCGCACTATCTGCGATTGGTGATGTCACTTGATTGACTCCGGCCGCACTACACGCCGCGCCGCGCGACCCGTGCCCGGCGTCCACGCGGCGGCAGGCACAACTGTTGCGCGCTTCACCACCACTGGGTTCACTGGTCGTCCGGTTTCGGTATCTGCAATCGCGCCGCGTTCGGTTGCGATGATTGCCTCCGCGCCCTCGATCGCCTCACCGAACGCGCAGTACTGCCCGTCAAGACGCGCAGTTTCTGCACGCGTCAGTCCCACAAACCACTGACTACCCGCACTGTCTGGCCAGTCATTGCGCGCCATCGAAAGCACGCCAAAGTCATGTGCAAGCGTTGATGGCTCAAGAGCGATGTCATATCCCGGACCGCCATCTCCGGTGCCAATCGGATCACCGCCCTGAATCACAAACGGCGTACCGCCACGACCTTTCGGAACGACACGATGAATGATCGTTCCGTCATAGAAGCCACTCGCTGCAAGTTCCACAAAGTTGCGCGCAGTATTCGGCGCTACTTCGGGGCGCATTGCAAATCGCATCGGACCGGCGCTGGTGTCAAAGAGCACATCCATATCAACGGCCACACGAAATCCGGAACGCGGCGCTGGATCTTCTTTGCTCCAAGTTCGCTTCACTGCTTCGTGCGCAGTGTTCGATGGCTCGAGCAATCGATCGCCCCATCCAATGACTCGCGTGAATTTCGTTTTGCCATCCGGGCGCACATCCTCAATGATGCGAATGGTTGGACGCCCAATCAGCGGAACCACCAAGAGCGGTGCATCGGTGGGCACGCCAGCGACCACTGCCTGCACGCGCACGGCGCTCGGAATATCGCGGAGGGCGGGGAGCAACGCGGCCAAGTCCAACTCGCCGGCGGGGGCCGCTGCACGGGCAAGCACGCGACCGTCGGCGTCCATCATGACCAATTCGCACGCCGACGCCGCGCGCGCACGGATCGGACCTGCGGGACGTGCAAATATGGCATCCGGCAAAGGTTCAAGTTGCAGTGCGAAGACAGCCACGAGCGGTAGGAGTGCGCCGATCATCGCAGCAGTATGGCGCGTCCCGTACATTCCTGCCACCGATGCCTCACCAAGCCCCCATCATCGTCGTCAGCGGACTGCCGCGCTCTGGCACAAGCCTTGCGATGCAAATGATCCATGCCGGTGGCGTGCCAGCGGTCACCGACGGTCAACGCAGCAACGACGACGACAATCCACGCGGCTACTTCGAGTTCGAGCGCGTCAAGCAGCTCAAGTCTGACAAGAGTTGGGTTGACGAGGCCGCGGGCAAGGTGGTGAAAGTCATCCACATGCTGCTCGCCGAACTCCCCGACGACCGCCCCTACCGAGTGGTCTTCATGGAGCGCGATTTGCGCGAGGTGGTCAAGAGTCAATCAACAATGCTGGCACGCAGTGGTCGCACTGGCGCACAACTGCCACCCGAGCGACTGATTGCTATCTACGAACAGCAACTGAAGGTCGTAGAACAGTGGCTTGCCGCGCGCCCCAACTTTCAAGTGCTGCGCGTTCCATACGCAGGGTTGGTTGCGAACCCCGCGGCGCTTGTTCCGCAGATCAACGCCTTCCTCGGCGGATCGCTCAACGAGCAATTGATGTGCGCGGCGGTCGACCCGAGTTTGCATCGCAACAAGGCATGAGCGAAGTTGCGGCTCCTCCATCTCAACGCGGCCCCGGCTTCCCACCACCTTCTGTTGGTTTCTCACCGCGCTCGAGTGCCGCAACTTGCTCTTCACCGACGCCCGCGCGAACATGTTCCTTCAGAATCGCAAGCATTGCTGCAGTGCGGTCGGGCTGTTCAGCAGAAAGGTCTTTCGTCTCGGAAGGATCCTTAGAGAGATCAAAGAGTTGCGCCTGCTTGGTATCCCAGTAGTAGAGGATCTTGAAATCGCCCTGACGCATTGCGCTCTGCGGGTGCTCAACCTCCACTGGCATGTGCCACACCATGCGATCAATCGGTCGATTCACCTTCGCGGTGTCTCTACCCGACGTCAGCACGCTTCTCCAACTACCGCCCTCGACACCGGTCGGCGCTGCAGTACCGGCGACTGCAAGATCGAGCACCGTCGGCAGAATGTCATAGGACACCACTGGCACATTGCAGTACTCACCTGCGCGCACACCAGGACCAGCCACGATCAGCGGAACGCGAATTCCGCCCTCCCATAAATTTCCCTTTCCGCCCTTCAGAATCTCGGTGCGACCGCCATTGTCCGACATGTAAATCACGTAGGTGTTCTTTGCGATTCCCAGTTCTTCAAGATCGGTGAGCACCGCGCCAACGCATGTGTCTAGATCCTCCGCCATCGCTGCATTCACTGCGCGATCAGCCCCGCCCTTCGATCCTTTCGCGCCCTTTGCACCTGCTGCGCCTCTTGCGCCTCTTGCGCCTCCTGCATCTCCCGCGCCTCCATTCTCATACTTCTTCAGTGTCTCTGCGAGCGCCTGTGGCTTCTGATGCACTGCGTAGTAGGAAAGTTGCATATAGAAGGGATGCCCATCCTTCACCTCTTGCGCCATGAATGCGTGTGCGCGCTTCGTGATTCCAAACGACTGTTTCGGATCTGTTGGATCCTTGCTATCGCCATCATCATTCTGGGTGATCCCATCACTCAGGTCATAGCCCATTGATGCTGGCGTCTGCGACCATTGCCACTTCCCAAAGTGTGCGGCGTGATACTCCGGTCGCAAGCGCTTCAAAGAATTCGCCAGTGAATCCGCTACAGGTGCCGCCCACGTGCGCACTGACTTAGAAGTTGCATTCAGCGAGGTTGTCGTTCGCCCACAAATGATTGAAGCGCGCGAGCACTCGCACTTTGGATGCGCCGCATACGCCTGTGAAAAAACCACTCCGCTGTCGGCGAGTTTCTGCGTATTGGGCGTATGAGTTGTCCGGCTCTTACTTGCATCATCCCCGGCAATCATGCGAACGGAAAGACCGTTCCATGCTTGGTCGTCGGCTAAAATAAACACAAAGTTCGGCAGCGCGGGCGCCGGCGCGGGTGCCGGAGCCTTCACTGGAGCCACGACGAGCGGCGGGGTTGCACTGCGCTGGATCCCCCGTAAATGGTAAATACCGGCCACATAGGTGACATAACTGTTCGGGCACATGGGTGACAGGTTGGGGCGTTTGGCGGAACCTTCCGTCTATGCCCTGGAAGGTTGGGGCGTTTGGCGGAACCTTCCGTCTATGCCCTGGAAAGAAACCCACGCTGTGTCAGAGAGACATCATTTAGTTGATTTGGTCGTTCATCATGGGATCGCCATTTCGGAGGCGGCGAGATCATTGGGTATATCGCGCAAGACGGCTCACAAGTGGCTTTCGCGCTATGACAAGTGCGGCCGCGCTGCCTTGATGGACCAAAGCCGCGCGCGCCACACGCAAAGTCACGCAACGCCGATTGAGATTCGCGATTTGCTTATCGCGCTTCGTAAGGAGACGGGCGTTGGACCGCGTCAGTTACTTTGGAAAGTTCGTCGACTAATGCCGCTTGCTCAACTTCCAGCGGTGAGCACTGTGTCATCAATACTTATCCGGGCGGGTCTGATTGAATCGAAGTCACGCAAACGTCGCGACCCTGATCTTCGGGGTCCTGACGGTTCGTATCGAGCTGGTACTCGCCCAAACGAGCAGTGGACCGTTGATTTCAAGGGACAATTTCGCCTTGGTGATCGTTCGTTGTGTTATCCGTTGACTATTCAAGATGATGCCACTCGCTTTGTGCTTTGCGTGGATGGTTACGACTCGATTAGTACTAATGGTGTCATTGCGAGCTTTCGAAGAGTCTTCAGAGAACATGGCGTTCCTGATCGGATTCATAGCGACAACGGCTCTCCGTTTGCGTCAACTGGAATCGGAAGGCTCTCGCGCGTGAGCGTGCAATGGATGCGACAAGGCATCGAAGTGTGTCGATCGCGCGTCGGCCATCCGCAAGACAATCCTCGCCATGAACGGATGCATCGAACCTTAAAGTCTCAAACCGCTCGACCTCCGAGCGCTACTGCGCGTGCGCAACAGCGTCGCTTTACGAATTTTGTGCGCTGGATGAATGAAGAGCGCGGGCACGAAGGTATTGGCATGCGCGCGCCGTGCGAGATGTATGCATCATCATTACGAGAATGGCGCGAGCGTCCTGATGAAGTTGAATATCCGGGGAGCTGGGAGGTCCGTCGCGTCCGGCAAGGCGGCGAGATCAAATTTCAAGGCACTCACTTGTTTTTATCGACAGCCCTCGCGGGCGAGGCGGTTGGCCTGGATGAGATTGACGAAGGGATTTGGAGAGTGTGCTTCCGTAACTCTGTGCTCTGCTTCGTCAATACACGTCTCGATACGCCGACAGTTATCGCCGAACCGCCTGACGAGGAGGTGGCCGAATACAACCAATGACCAATCCTGCCTCCGCAGGGCATAGACTGCGCTCTTCGTCACGGGCACATATGTCACCCATGTGCCCGGTACGAAGTGTTACCTATGTGGTCGGATGAACAAAATCCCCGCCCCCCCCCCCCTTCGGGCAGTTCCAACACCTCGCCCCCCTGTCGTTCCAACAAATAACGAACGTTTAATGAACGAAGTAAGGTACTGAAACTTGTTTAGAACTGAACTTGCGCTACCCTCAACCACAGGTGCGTGCTTCCCGGGCGCTATCGCTACCGTCGAAGGTCTACCACCCCATCGGTCGTCTGGGACGATGAAGTGTTCGCCCCAATTGTGTGAAACTCGTCCACTTTTAATCGGAGCACCGCATTTCATGATCGCATTCTTAACACGCATGAAGCCCATCGCCGCCTTGGCAGCCTTGGCTATCACTGGAATCGCCACAGCCGCTAATGTCAACATGGCTGGCTGGGCCACCTACGGCGGCATCGCCGTCCCCACCAACAGTTCCACCACCATCGCCGTCCCCGCAGGTGTCACTGGCGTTTCTGCCATGAGTTTCAACAACCTCAGCTTTGACGCCATCAACGGAAGTTATCAAAGCGAGTTCACCATCCGCGTTGAGATCGCTGGATCCGCCACGGCCTTCTGGAGCATCAAGCCATCCTCCACCGCTGCAGGCGGCACCTTCACCGGCTCCGGCTCGGGCACCACCTACGGTGGCGCTCCGTTCATCATTCCAGCTGGCACCACCTCACTCAAAGTCTTCGTCTACGAGACGTACGACGACGGCGGCGCCACCGTCCAAGACGCGGCCGTCACGAGCGGCACGCTCACCGTCACCTTCGGCAATCCACCCCCACCGTTTGACGCATGCGCAGCTCCGACCACCGGCACCCTCGGCAACAACACGCTGCCGATGAGTTCCACCGCTGCCAACCTTGACCTTGCATGCGGCACCTTTGCAGCGGCTGCAAATAAGGCGAACTACCTGAAGTTTGTCGCCCCATCCACGGGCAACTTCACCGCGAATACCTGCGGGCAAACCGCTGACACCGTGATGGCTGCGCTCACTATCTGCGGCGATGTGTCATCCTCACTCGTCTGCAACGATGACACCTGCGGTTTGGCATCGTCGATCAACTTTGCTGCAACGCAGGGTCAAACCATCTACATCGCCGTCGGCATGTACAGCACCACCGCAGCGCCGCCAGCCACCATGCCGGTGACCATCGCCGCAGCAGCACCGCCGTTCGATGCCTGCGCCGCACCACCAACCGCAGTGATTGGCAACAATGTCCTCACCATGAACCCAGGCGCAGCAGATCTGGACATCGCGTGGGCCGGCGTGGTGGTCTACAAGTGCATGTACCTGAAGGTCACTCCTGCTCAGGACGCTCTCTACACCTTCTCCAATTGCGCTGACGCCGACTTCGACAGTTGGATCGTCATGGGCACAGCCTGCGGCGATGGCAGCTCCGTGGAGTTCGGAGACGATGACGGCTGCGGAACCATTGCTGGCCCATCGCGCGTTCAGGTTTCCCTCATGGCAGGCGTGACCTACTACATCGGCGTGGGCGGATACGGCGCAACGACTGCAATCCCAGCAACGACCACCGTTGAGGTGGTGGCACAGGTCTGCACCAGCGGCTACAACGCATGCGCTCACCAAACTGTGGTTCAGGTCGGTTCCAACAACGTCATCGTCGACTGCGGCGCGGCCAACTTGGATCTCACTGGCTACTGGACACCAGCGTTCGGCGATGCGGCTGTCGGTACCGCGAACTATCTGAAGTTCGTTGCGCCAACCACCGGTCTGTTCGAAGCTGCCATGTGCGGCAATGATTCCGACTCCCGTCTCGCGGTCCTGACCGCCTGCGGCAATGCGGCCACATTCCTTGCAGCAGATGATGACGGTTGCACGGACGGAGCCCCTCCATACACCGCAAAGGTTTCTTGGAACGCAACACAGGGCGCCACGTACTACATCGCCCTTGGTTGCTTCATCCAAGCTGGTGTTACATACCCAATCCCAGCCAACCAAGTGATCACCATCGGCGTGCCAGCTCCACCAGTTGACCCGTGCAGTCCGTCAGAGATCATCAACGCCAGCATCGGCACCACCATCGTCATCCCAGATCAGTCCTTCCCGGACTTGGATATGACCGGTAGTGCTTGCACCTTCACGATTGCTCCGCAGGTGATCAATGCACCGAAGTACCTGAAGTTCACCCCTTCAGTCTCTGGCGCGTTCACCATCGGCAACTGCGCCGACACTGGTACCACAGCTGACTGCCGCATCGCGGCGCTCTCCACCTGTGGCGACGCTGGCACCACCATCGCATGCGATGACGATGGTTGCACCGGTGGCGTGGCTCCGTACACGTCGCTCCTCTCACTTGACCTGGTTTCAGGCGTGACCTACTACTTCGCGGTCGGCGGTTACAGCGCTGCTGCCACGGGACCGTTCACCATTCAAATCACTGGACCATCGGGTCCGCCGCCATGCTTGGGTGACATCAACCACGACGGCGTGGTGGGTGGAGCCGATTTGGGACTACTCCTAGGCAACTGGGGCTTCTCCGGCACCGGCGACCTCAATAACGACGGCGTCGTGACCGGTGCAGACCTTGGACTGCTGCTCGGCGCTTGGGGCGTCTGCCCATAATCGCCCGCCGGCTCGCCGGCGTAGGTGACATCATGTGACACTCCACCGCCCGCACCGTATTACGGTGCGGGCGGTGTGCTTTGTGAGCGCATTCTGCGGTTATTTGTTAGCAAAAATCTAAATTGCGGCTAAATTTCAGACTACGACGGAACTTCCACAACAACCGGAGACACAAAGATGACACAACCCACCCGCACGACTATGGGCGCCACGGCGTCAGGCAGCCGCCTTTCCAAGCATTTCCTCGCGTGCGCTGCCGCACTGACGACTGTTGCATCGGTCGGGACTGCAAACGCTGCTGTGATTACGTGGAACCTGAACCAAGTAGTTCCAAACAATATTGACGGTCTCTATGTGAATGTTGAGACTCAAACCACCGGATCCGCGGCAGGCCTCGTCGCTGGTTGGGACATCAACCCCTACGGAACGTCCACCCTCGCCATG
>JAPLMU010000072.1 GCA_026386795.1 Planctomycetota bacterium | reverse complement strand
TTCTATGGCTCAAGCAATAAGAGCGCGCAAGAGGCGCACGAAGCGATTCGTCCAACCAATGTGCGGCGCACCCCGGAGATGTTGCGCGGCGTGATCGATGAGGAACAGTGGCGCTTGTACAACCTGATTTGGCAGCGCTTTGTTGCGTGCCAAATGACCGACGCGCAGTACGACTCCACGGCAGTGCTGTTGGAGCGCAGCGATAAGGCGACCGGCGCCATCTTCAAGGCCAACGGACGCGTGCAGACATTTGATGGTTACACCGTCACCGGCATTCGCGGCGAAGGTGAAGATCAGGAATTGCCAGCCATGAAGGAGGGCCAAGAAATGGCGCCCTTCTGGCTTGATCCGCAGCAGAAATTCACCAGTGCGCCGGCGCGATTCAACGAAGCGAGCTTGGTGCGCGAGCTTGAGAAGCAAGGAATCGGACGGCCGTCAACGTATGCGTCGATCATCAATACGATTGAGGCGCGCAAGTATGTGGAGCAGGTGAGCCGCGCGTTCCATGCAACCGATATTGGAATTGCCGTGTGCGGATTCCTGGAGGAGCCGTTCAAGGATGGCTTCATGGACATTGGTTACACACGCAAGATTGAAGAGGAATTTGATGAGATCGCCGAGGGCAAGGAGAAGTGGCAAGAGATGTTGCGCCGCTTCTATGTGCCGTTCAAGGACGTGGTGGCCGGACTTGCGGCTGCCGACACTGCCCACGTGAAGGCCGAGGGAACGCCGTCGCCGTATGCGTGCCCGTTGTGCGGTCGACGCTGCGAGTATCGCCTTGGAAAGACCGGCAAATTCCTTTCTTGCAGCGGATACCGCGAGCAGATTCCTGTGGAATTGCCGCCAGCAAAGGTGCCAGCGAAACCTGCGAAGAAGAGCAAGGCATCAGCCAAGCCAGCCAAGCCGGTCAAGCCACGCAAGGTGAAAACGCAGCCAGCGTGCGCGTATGCGGCGCCGGTGAATCGCCAAGGCAAGCCACTGCTGCCGGAGAAGGTGGACATTCGCTGCCCAGTGGATGGTTCGCCGATGATTCTGCGCACTGGTCGCTTTGGTGACTTCTTGACGAGCGTCAACCGCGAGACGGATTTCATTCTCAATATTGACAAGAAGGGCGGACTGAAGTTCCCGTCGCCGCCGCCGTATGTGACGGAACTGCCCTGCCCCAAGTGCAGCGCACCGATGAATCTGCGCACCGGTAAGCGCGGGCCGTGGCTTGGATGCAGCAAGTTCCCCAAGTGTCGTGGACGCGAGAGTTGGGCGAAGATCCCGGTAGAGAAGCAGCAGGCCTTGGAGAAGGCGCTGGCGATCCACGAGGGCAATCAGCCGAAGTTTGATATCGCTGCGCTTGATGGCACCCCGCTCAAGGAGGGGACGCCAGTAGTGGCGCTGGTCATCCCGGGCGAGGAAGCGAAGTTGAAGTTCCACGCGGACTGGGATTCGGAGCAGCGGGCGCTGGGCGCGACGGGGTGACGCGGCGGAGTGGGGAAACCGAGGTGCCGAGGGTCAAGACCGGGGATTTTTGGGGGCTGCACCAGCCGCGATATGGCGTTTCCACGCTGCCAGGGGCGATCCGGGGAATATCTCGGAATTCATCTCCGAAGTCATGATGGGTGGCGCATTCAGATTGC
>JAPLMU010000085.1 GCA_026386795.1 Planctomycetota bacterium | reverse complement strand
CGGGTACACTCCGCACCTCGGAAACCCGTATGTCAGAGACACCAGAAACCACCGTTCCACCGGCAGATCGCCTCGTTGATATTGAGATCGAGCGCGAGCTGCATGACAGTTATCTCACGTACGCCATGAGCACCATCATGGACCGGGCCTTGCCCGATGTCCGTGACGGTCTCAAGCCCTCGCAGCGACGCATTTTGGTCGCGATGCATGACCTGAATCTGAGCCCGGGGCGCAAGCAGATCAAGTGCGCCAAGATTTGCGGCGACACCAGCGGTAACTACCACCCCCACGGTGAGAGCGTCATCTATCCGACGCTCGTGAACTTGGGACAGTCCTGGAAGACCCGCGCACTACTCATTGATAAGCAAGGAAACTTCGGATCGATCGAAGGCGACCCGCCAGCCGCCATGCGTTACACCGAAGCGCGCATGACCGCCGCCGCGGTGGCACTCCTTGAGGACCTCGACAAGGGCACCGTCGATTTCAAGCCAAACTACGACGATCGTCTGCAAGAGCCGACTGTGCTCCCGGCGAAGTTCCCCAACCTGCTCGTCAACGGCTCGAGCGGCATCGCCGTCGGTATGTCAAGCAGCATGCCGCCGCACAACGTGGGCGAAGTATGCGATGCCATCGTCGCAGTGATTGACGATCCAACTATCGGTCTCGATCAGTTGATGAAACACATCTTGGGACCAGACTTCCCAACCGGCGGAGTGATCATGGGTCGACGCGGCATCGCGGAGGCCTACGCCACCGGACGCGGCAAGGTGACCGTGCGCGGCAAGGTGCACTTGGAGAAGGACGGCACGCGCGACGCGATCGTCATCGACGAAATCCCCTACCAGGTAGTGCAGTCGAACCTGATCGAGAAGATCGTTGATGCAAGCCGGAACGATCGCATCCCTGAAATTGCCGACGTCAAGAACCACTCCGGCCGCGACGCGCAGACGCGCATCGTGGTGGTACTGAAGAAGAACGCAGACCCAGCGGTAGTGGAGAAGCAACTCTATGAGTTCACTCCGCTGCAAGACACATTCTCAATCATCAACATTGCGCTTGTCAACGGCCAGCCACGCACGCTGCCCTTGCGCAACTTGGTGGATCTGTACATCGCGCATCGCAAGGAAGTCATCCGACGACGCACCGCGTTCCTGCTTCGTCAAGCGAAGCAGCAGGCGCACCGGCTTGAAGGTCTGATCTTTGCGGTCTGCGACATTGATGAAGTGATCCGCATCATCCGCGCGGCACGGACCCGCGAGGAGGCAATCGCCGGACTGATGGAACGCGCATTCCGCATCGCGCGCACACATCCGTATGCACCGAAGATTCCCAACTCGGTGATCGCTAAGACGGAACCAGACGGAACACGGCTCACACGCGTGCAGGCCGAGGCAATCGGCGCACTGCGCCTCATTCAGTTGACCGGTCTTGAAATCGAGAAACTGACTTCCGAACTTGGCAAACTCGTTGATGAGATCGAAGGTCTCGAGGCAATCCTCGCCGACGAGCGCTTGGTGCTCGACATCATTCGCGAGGACACCGTGGAATTGAAGGAGAAGTTCGGCGATCCGCGACGCACCGTGATTGCCGGCAATGAGGCCGAAGACTTCGAGATGGCTGACCTGATTCCTGAGCATGAAGTGGTGCTCACGGTCAGTCGCCGCGGCTACATCAAACGACTACCCGCCGATACGTACCGCGTGCAGGGTCGCGGCGGCAAGGGCGTCATCGGCGCGAAGTCCGCCGGCAGCAGTAAGGCCGCGGGCAGCGATGATGATGATGCCGATTTCGTGGAACAGCTCTACGTGAGTTCGAGCCACGATGATCTCCTCTGCTTCACGAACACCGGTCGCGTCTTCAAGATGAAGGTCTGGCAGATTCCGGAAGCTGCGCGCACCGCAAAGGGACGCGCGATTCAGAACCTCTTGGAACTCCGCCCCGACGAGCGCATCTGCACGTGGCGACCAGTTGCCAAGTTTGAACAGCGCGAAGACTTCCTGTTCTTCCTCACTGCCAACGGCCAAGTGAAGCGAACGGCACTGCAGGAGTACCGCAACGTCAACAAGTCTGGAATCATTGCGCTTGGTCTGAAGGAAGGCGACCGCTTGGTAGACGTGCTGGTGACCAGCGGCAACAGCCATGTGCTCCTTTCGACCGCGCAGGGAATGTCTATCCGTTTCGATGAGAACGACGCGCGCGTCATGGGACGTTCAGCGGCCGGCGTCATCGGAATCGACCTCGCTGATGGCGACGACGTTGTTGGCGGAATTGTCTGCGACGACACGCTCGACCTCTTCACCGCGTGTGAATCTGGCTTCGGCAAGCGCACTCCTATGAAGGAGTACTTGGTGCAGAGCGAAGATGGCTCCACACGCGCGCAGAGTCGCGGTGGCAAGGGTCGCATTGATATTCGCACTGAGGGCCGCAACGGTCGCGTGGTAGCCGTTCGCAGCGTGACCGACACCGACTCCCTGATCTTCTCCACGAAGTCAGGCATGGTGGTGCGTATTCGCGCTGCTGATGTTCGGCAGGTCGGACGCAATACCCAGGGTGTCAAATTGGTCAGCCTTGATACTGGCGACGCACTCGCTTCAGTGGCCAAGATCGAACAAGGTGATGAGCCCGTGGAAGTGCCAGCAGCAACTGATCCGACGACGCCAACAATGCCGACGCCTGAGGGACCGCAGTCTTAAGAGTGAGCCAGCAGCTTGCGACTACTTGCCGCGTGCCATCTGTAACGCTGCCAGCGCGGTCGTCACGTCTTCACTGAAGTCGAAGACGCGGTCGAGATCGGTGGCGAGCAGAATTCCCCAAATGCGATCGGTCACGGAGCAGATCCGCGGCTGCGCTCCGGACATGAGCGCCAGCTTGCGCACGCGGAGAAGCTGCGCGATGTTCGATGAGTTCAGAAACTGAACATGGCGCATGTCCAAGATCAAATCGCGGGCGCGAAGGTCGGTCCGACCAGCCTTCAGGCCGTCCGCAACCAACTGGTAAGTGGCTGCGAGGGTCGCCATGTCATCCGAAAACGATGGATCGTTCTGGAGTTCTGCGACTTGGATAGATTCCGACCATTCGTTGATTGGCACAGGATCAGGATAGCGACACGGCGGGAACGCGTATCCTGCCCTCCCCATGCGCAGGCTGCGTCGTACCCCCATCCAACCCCGGATTGAACTGATCCCGCTGATCGACGTGATGACCTTCCTCATCACCTACTTCATCTACGCCACCGCCACGCTCATGCGCGTCGACCTTGTACCGATGGAACTGCAGCAGTTCACCAGCGGCAAGGCCGCCACCGGGGCGCCGGCGGTCACTGTGGCGGTGAACCTTGAGGGCAAGGTCTTTGTTGACAAGGAGCCCGTGGAACTGACGCAGATGGTGGAGCGGATCCGTGAGAAGGTGTCCAAGGACAAGAAGACTGTGGTCTACCTCGCTATTGCCGAGGGCCAAGGAACCATTGACCGCGCTCCACTACTGCAGGAACTTTGGGATCGCATGCGTCCGCTCAATATGACAGTCAACCTTGTTGGTCGTCCAGGTCTTGCCGCGGCGAACCACCCAACGGCGCCCGCAGGATCCGGCGCACCGAAGCCATAAGCATGCCCGTTCCGAGCCCCGACAACGATCGCGTCGGCCGGACCCTTCTGTGGGGCATCTGCTTCTCGCTCTGCTTTCATGCAGTGCTCTTCTCTCCGCAGCTTGCGGATCTGTTGACAAGCAAGCCCGCGGAGACCGCTGCCGCGGAAGCGAAGGACGCGAAGGACCCGAAGAAGAACAGCGCTGCCGAGCAGAAAAAGGCGGACGAGAAGAAGGGGGAGAAGAAGGAAGAAAAACACGGCGAGAAAAAAGAGGAGGAAAAACTGCCTGAAAACGGCGGTCAAAAGCCTCCGCCGCCGCCCGGTTCGCAAGACGCGCCGCCCATCGAAACGCCCAAGCCTTCACCCGCCTACCCCGATGTCGAGGACACCTCGATCGGTGAGGACAAGGGCGATGCCATGAGCGTTGTCATCATCGGTCGTGACGATTACGAAGAACACATGGCGCAACTGAGCGTGGTCTCGCAGGCTGGTTACCGCATGAGTGACGCGGGCGGAAACGGACAACAGAACTTCGGGCGCGGCAGCACGGGCGACGGCGGCGGCGGTGGCGGAGCAGCGCCGAATGCAACTGTGAACACAGTGGTTGCCGATACCGCAGGAACGCCATCGAAGCCTGACACAACTGTTGCAACTGCCGCCGAGCCAGTGAAACAACCGGAAGGTCCACCAGTTCCGCCAGAGCCAGCCAAGCCAGTAGTGCCACCGCCCACGCCCACCATTCTGGCGCAGGTCACACCAAAGGACGCCACCCCAGCTCCGCCGTCCGATGCAACGGTGCCACCGCCGCCAACACCACCGCTTCCGCCCACGCCGGAGCCGTCAACGACCAACGATCCAACCGCGCAACCGGCGAACCCGCCGATTGAGACGCCGCGTGATCCAAAGGTGCCGAAGCCCGAAGAACCGAAGCCCATACCGCCCGCTGAACCGTTGCCGGTTCCGGTGAAGCCAGACGACACCGCCAAGACCGCTGCGCCCACAACGCCAGCCGCGCCGGTGCTGCCGAAGCCCGATGCCCCGGCCGTTCAGCCGCCCGCCGCACAACCGGGCGGCGGCATTGCGTCCACCGAAAAGCCACGCGATGGCTCAAAGACTGATGCCCCTGGCGCTTCCGGCAAGGCCGGTGGCACTGGTCCTTCGCCAACGCCCGGCACTGGCGGCGAGGGCGATCTGAAGGATCTTGAGAGTCCTGCCACAAGTACAACGAGCGTCGATCCCAAGCTCTGGAAGAATGGACGACTCGTGGCCGCGCAAGGCGTTCAGCTGAAGCCGCGCAAGCCGCAGTTCACCATGCTGCAACAAGTGAGCAGCCTGCCGAACTGCCGGCCACCGGTGGTCTCTCTTACCTTTGACGGCACTGGCAAGTGCATCGATGTGTTCTTCAACCGCTCGAGTGGCGACAGCGAAATTGACGGCGTTCTACAGAACTCGCTCTACTTCTGGCGCGCTGCTGGTAAGAAGATCGACGACTTGAAGGGCTCCGAAAAAGTGCGCATCACCCTGCAACTCTTGTTCTAACGCTCATCCATTCAGTCGTGCGCCCCACGAATCCAGGGTTTCGTGCTCGCTGAGGTCGTACCAGAGCGGAGTGACGGTGACGAACCGCGCACTGAGCGCTTCCACATCAGTGCCTTCAGCGGTGTGAACAAACTCCATGCCGTTTCCATTGGGCCAGTAGTACGTGCGACCATCCGGCGATACGCGGCGTTCGTATCCATCAATGCCGGCGGAGACATTCATCTTTGCCACACGAATGGGTGGCATGGGCGCGTCGGGGCTCTCCGTGCGCGGGACATTCACGTTCATGACGCGGTGCGCATCAAGCGGATGTTGCAAGATGCGATCAATGGCGACGCGCGCAATTTCTGCGCCGCGTGCAAATTGCGTCTTGGTGCGGTCGCCAAGGTGCAAGCTCACTGCGATGGAGGGAATGCCGAGGAATGCGCCCTCAACTGCCGCTCCCACGGTGCCGGAATAAATGACATTGATGCCAACATTTGCGCCGGCATTCATGCCGCTCACCACCAGGTCCGGGCGTGCGCCAACTCCGTACCACTCTTGCCAGAGGCACCGCGCTGCAAGTTTGACGCAGTCCGCGGGTCGTCCCTCAACGGCAACGCCGCGCATGCGCGGATTGGCCTGCACTTCACTCACCATCAATGGATGATGAAAGGTAATGCCGTGGCTTGAAGCGCTCTGCATGTCCGCGGGTGCAACCACTCGAATTTCACCAAGACCTTGCAGCGCGTCATAGAGCGCGGCGATTCCGGGTGCGGTGATTCCGTCGTCGTTGGTAAGAAGAATTCTCATAGGGTTTCGTGTTTCGCTTCGGACATCAAAGGGTTTCAAAGATTTGTTGGTTCAAGGAGGTAGTCGCGGCCGCCCCATCGAACTGGCGTACGAGCACGCAAGTCACGCGCGCCGTCAAGAAAGATGCCCGCCACAGCAAGTGCGGCACCCGGAAAGAGCAGCGCGCTCCACACCGGAAACGAAGCGGTACGGTGGATCCATGCAAGCGTCGCAAGGCGAATGATCGGCGCGGCGATTCCAACTGCCAGCGCACCGACTGCAAATGCCCGTGCGCCCGCGTCGAGCGAATCACCATTGAGAAGTGCGATCGCGATCCGTTTCCAGCCAGTCTGGAATGCCTTCCAGGAGTCGTACATGGAAACCACCAGCATGCCGTCTGATACGGCCACGCCCTGCTCCATCTTGGCGCGCTTCATGCTGCGCGCAAAGGCGAGGTCTTCCAGCAAATCATCCTTGACGGCCGCATGCCCGCCGAGCGCTTGGTACGCGGAGCGCTCAAACAGCATGAATTGGCCGTTGGCAAAGGGGCGACGGCCCGTGGCTGCATTGGCACGCTTCATTGGAAAGAGCTTAAGAAGCATGAGACTGGTGACCGGCTGCACCACCATTTCAAACCAGTGCTTGTGCGTTGGGGAACTGAACAGCGAAAGCATGGACAACGCGCGAGACCGCAACAGTTGCACCGACGCGCGCAGGAGCCTTGGATCAAAGTGGGTGTCGGCATCCGTGAAGAGGATCAGTTCGCCGCGGGCGTTATCGGCGCCAACACGCGCGGCGTTGCACTTGCCGGCCCAGTCTGTGGGGCACGAGGAATTCTCAACAATGCGCAGGCGTGCATCGGCTGCAGCAATCGGCTCAAGCGCAGCGCGCGTGCCATCGGTGCAGCGGTCGAGCACAAAGATCAGTTCCAGTGCCGGGTAGTCAGAAGCCAGCACACTCCGAGCGCAGTTGGGAGCCATCAACTCCTCGTTATGTGCCGGGATCACCACCGTCAGCAACGGTAATGGAATAGCGGGCAACCGAAGCGCGTCGGCAATGAAGAGCGCGCACCGCCACTCGCGCACCGCACGGATCGCCAACACCATCCACAGGACGCACTCGGTGACCGAGGCGACCGCAAGAATGGTGGAAACGGTGACGAGTGTGTCCATCGGTACCCGCGCCGCCGCGGGTTGAACAAGGGTACCGCCTTCAGAGCCCCATCGTGTTCTTGAAACCTCTACGATTCGGCACCTTGGCCGTCTACACCCAACTCCTTGTTCGCCGCTATCTCTCCACGCGGATCATTCCACTCATCGCCGTCGCCGCGGTTGGTCTGTGTGTGGCACTGGTGGTCATTGTGGTGAGCGTCATGAGCGGGTTCCTTGACAACCTGCGCGCCTCGGGTCGCACGCTGATGGGGGATGTGGTGATCAGTTACCCCGTGCAAGGAATTCCCTACTACATGGAGTTCATTGCACAAGTCGAGAAACTTCCAGGCGCGGTGGCCGCTACGCCACTTGTGGATACCTACGGGTTGCTCCGGATGCCGTATCCGGAAGGCCCGAACAAAGATGTAGTCACCGCGCAAGTCTGGGCTATTGAGCCAGAAAGTTTCGCGCGCGTCACAGAACTCGAGCGCACCATCTGGTGGAAGCCCGCGGCATCACCCGAAGAAGCGCTCGCAATGGCTGCAGACGATCCGCGCCGAGCGCAAGACCTCAGTTCAAACTACGAAGATGCGAAGGTTCTGCGCGACCGCGCCACGGGTCGCCCGGGCGCGCTCCTTGGCATGCACGTCTCCGTGGTCAACCAGCGGCAACGCGATGGCAGCTACCGCCCGCGCGTTTCGCGTTGGTGGATGCCCAACCACGAGATCACCGTGACGCTGGTGCCGATTAGTGAAAAAGGCACTGTTTCACAGTCCAACAGCCGCGTCTTCAAAGTAGTCAACGAAGTCATGTCCGGCGTGTTTCAAGTGGATAAGAACCGCGTGTTCATTCCACTGAAAGAAGGCCAAGAGCTGCTGCGGCTGGACGAAGCACCCATCGTGGATACCACGGCAGTACCGGATGCCTCTGGAAACTACCCAGTGATCGGTACATCGCCCGCGCGCGCCACGCAGATCTTGGTGCGCGCCAAGGAGGGCGTGACTCCCGATGAATTGCGCGTGCAAGTTGCAGAAGCCTACGAACAGTTCTATTTGCAAAAGTCCGCCGATCCGAGTGTTCGCACTCGACCGCCCGCCACCGAGTATGTCTCCATCATGACGTGGGAGCAACGCCTGCGCGACTTGATTGCACCGGTTGAGAAAGAGCGTCAGATGATGCGCATCTTGTTCTCGATCACCTACCTCGTCTGCGCAGGATTGATCTTGGCAATCTTCTGGTCGATCGTCAGCGAAAAGACGCGCGACATTGGCATTCTGCGCGCGATCGGTGCAAGCCGCATGGGCGTACTGTGGATCTTCCTTCGCTACGGACTCACCATAGGCATGGTTGGTTCAGGCGTCGGAATCGCACTGGCGTGGCTAGTGATTCGCAATATCAATGCCATTCATATGGCACTGGGAAATGATGCCCCCCCGTGGCTCTATGTCACGTTCTTCCTGCTCGCCGCTGGTTCGGCTGCACTCACCGTGCGCGCGCTGACGCGGTCACGCATCTTGAGCGTCCTACTCTGGACGGTGGCCACCCTTGCCTTGGTGGGCATCGGTACTGGATTGGTCTTGCATCGCGGCTTCCTGATTTGGGATCCGGCGGTCTACTACTTCGCCACCATTCCAAGCGAAATGGACTGGAACAATGCTTGGATCACCGCCGTTGGAGCCATTGTGTTTAGCGTCCTTGGAGCGGCGGTACCCGCAGCGCGCGCCGCAGACATTGATCCGGTGCGCGCGCTTCGTTACGAGTAACTGAACCCCGACTGACTGCAACCTATGACCATGCATCCGCATAGCACCCCGCCCCACGCCGCTGAAGGAGTATTGCTCTCCGCGTGCGATGTTGTTCGGACCTACCGCATGGGTCGTGTTGAAGTGCCAGTCCTCAAGAGCGCGTCGATTGATGTGAAGCCGGGCGAGTGGGTGGCGATCTTGGGCTCAAGTGGAAGCGGTAAGAGCACGCTCTTACATCTCCTTGGTGGACTTGATCGTGCGGATTCCGGAATGGTCACCTTTCGGGGCGAGCATGTCGGCGGTTACAGCCAGTCGCGCCTTGATCGCTACCGCAACGAGCATGTTGGATTCGTGTTTCAGTTCTATCACTTGTTGCCGGAACTGAATGTCTTGGAGAACACGCTGCTGCCCGCAACCATCGGTATCGGACGGTTTGAGTGGATGCGCCGCCAAGGTGAGATTCGCGATCATGCGCGCATGTTGCTCGACCGCTTCGGGCTTTCGCACCGCTTCCGTCATCGCCCCGCAGAACTTTCTGGCGGCGAGCGGCAACGCGTTGCGATTGCGCGTGCCCTCATGCACAATCCCGATGTCCTGCTTGCCGACGAGCCAACCGGAAACTTGGATGCAAAGACCGGGGAAACCATTCTGGACATGATTGCCGAGCAACATCGTGCCGGTTTGACCGTGGTGATGGTCACCCACGACCAGTGGATTGCCGCGCGAGCCGATCGAACGGTGCACCTGGTTGATGGCCGGGTCGCCTGAAGTCCCTACACTGCTCCGATGATCCGAAGCGCCAGAGGAACCCCCGCCATTCGTGCCCGCGCTGTCATCGCGCTCGCCGCGTGCGCGACGCTGGCCGCATGCACGCGCAATCCCTATGACGATGCCATCTGGTACTGGGCGCCCGAGCCCGGTTCAACGCTCGTTCCCCGCGTCCAAAGTGGACCGCGCAGTTTGGCGATGTTCCGCGGCGACAACGGCGCGCCGCTCGATTGGAACGCGCTCTCCAACGGCATCCGCTGGGCGGACATCGTGGTGGTTGGCGAGCAACACGACGACGCCAACGCTCACGGCGTGCAGCAGGCGATTGTTGATGAAGCATTCGCCATGTGGCCGGGCAGCGCTGTCTCGCTTGAGATGCTCGAGCGCAATGAGCAACCGATCGTCGATGCGTATTTGAACGACCAGATCACCATGACTGAGTTCATTGATCGCACCGAGTCACGCGATTGGGCAACGAAAGGTTCGTGGGAAAAGTTCTACCAACCGGTGATCGATTCGGCGAAGGCCGCGCACGCGCCCGTCATTGCCGCGAACGCGCCGCGCGCCTATGTTCGCCGCGCCCGCACTGAAGGCTACGCAGCACTCAAAGCGCTTCCACCCGAAGAGCAAGCCATGTTCTCTATTCCCCAGCGCGATCCGCCGGATTCGTACCGCGCGCGCTTCAAGGCGCTGATGAGTGACAACGGAGCACACGCTGTCGACGAAGAGAAACTTGACGAAGTGCTGCGCTCGCAGCGACTCTGGGATGCAACGATGGCTGATTCCATGGTGCGCGCGTACCAGGCGGCACCGACGGATGCGAAGATCATCCACCTTGTGGGCCAGTTCCACTCTGAGAATGATGGTGGGCTCATCAGCGAGATCCAAGCACGCGCCCCGTTCGCCAACGTTCTGACAGTGACCGTGCAGCGGGGCGAAACACTCGCGTTGCGCGACGAAGACAAGGGCAAGGCTGATGTGGTGATCTACGGCGTCAACCAAGCTCCTGCTTGGCGCAACTTTGAGGCCGTGAAGGAAACGGCAAAGCCGCTACCAGCAGCCGCTGCTGAGGCAGTCATTCCCACATGGGGCTTTGCGTACTAATCGGGGTCAGACTTACTTACTGAGCAACTTGTTCAAGTCGGCCTGTGAGTCAACGACCTTGAAGAGCTTGTCCATCTTCATCATGGCCATCAAACTCTTGAGGTCCTTGTTCAAGCCAAACAGAACTGGTTGTGCTCCAACGGCGGCCGCTGCATTGCGGGCGCCGATGAACATGGACAGTCCCATGGAACTCATGAAGGAGACGGCGCTGAGGTCAAGAACCAAATACTTGATGGTCTTGAGCTTCAGGTACGGGCCAATGTCCTCTTGGATGATCGGGGTTTCGCGCTGACCGATGTTCGGTCCGGCAAACTTGATCGAAACCAATGGGCCGTCCCATGCAACTTCAGCGAGCGGAGTCTTCTTGCGGGTGGGTGGGAGTTCCATGTGAGTGGCGGATTATACCACGCCGCCACGGTGCAAATGAGGCTGCACCGCGCTGCAGAACTAGCGACTACGCAGCATCGCAGGCACTAACAGTCCGCACAGCTCCATGGCACCCGGCGCACCACGCAGCCATGCCACCGAACCCTTTCGAAGGTCAAGCCGGAGTCCGGAATCAGAAGAAACCAAAGCAGACACCAGGTGCCCGAGCACGGGTTCGTGGCCAACGATGGCGATGCGCGCAACGACTGGCTGCTCCGAAAGGAATGCGGCGATGGCGGCCACCGAGCCCGCATCGGAACCTTCAAGCAATTTGGTCCGCGCCGGTTTCGGCCAACCCGCGTGCGCCTGCAGAATGCGCGCGGTGTCCCAGGCCCGCAGCCAACCGCTGGAAAGAACCATGTCAACACCGGGGCGCCACTTGCCAACACGGCGCGCGACGCGTTCAAATTCACGCGCCCCTTCGCGGGTCAGCGGTCGAAGCGAGTCATCGGACCATTGCTCCGGG
>JAPLMU010000148.1 GCA_026386795.1 Planctomycetota bacterium | reverse complement strand
CGCCCGCGATCGTCGCGCCTGACATCACTCTGCGCTCCACGTTGGCCTCGGCCAGCGTCCACACTCCACGCCCCCTGGCGCTTCCGCGTCTGGGGGCGTGTGTGCGTTGGCGCGCTCCACCAACCGCAGTCTGTTGATCTCCACCAACGCATCCTGGCCGCAGGCGCCGGAGAGGACAGGGCCGCGCTCAGCGGCCGTCCTCGTAAGGCGAATGCGGGCCAGTAAGAAAGCGTGATGCCACAACGCGCCCTAGCACGAAAGCGCGCCAGCAACTCCCCCCAACGACCCGCCCAGAATTCATCGTGTCACCGACGCGGATTGCGCCCCGGGCGCGGCGGCGTGCGCGGTTGCGTGGTCGCCGCGCGAGCCATGGTGGAGATGCGCGCGTCCGCAGCAGGTGGTTCGCTCGACTCTGCTGCCGCCTCGCTGGGTGCAGCCGCTGGCATGGCATCGTCAGAACTCGGCTCCGCCAGTCGCGCAAAGATCAGTCGACCAGCCGAAGTTTGCACTGTGTTGGTCACCACCGTCTCCACGGTCAGGCCGATCTTGCCCGCGCCATGATCGATGACCACCATGGTGCCGTCTTCCAAGAAGCCGACGCCTTGATGCGGATTCTCGCCGCGCTTGACGATCGCAATGCGCAACTGCTCGCCCGTGACCTGCCCAGTCCGCATGGCAGTGGCCACCGTGTTGAGGTTCAGACACGCAACACCGTTGATTTGCGCCACGCGTTCGAGCCCGCTGTCGGTGGTGACGATGCGGAATCGTTCCGCCTTTGCTACTTCTACAAGAGCGCGGTCCACGGAGCGACCTTCGGCGCGCAAGTCCTCAATCTCAAGATCGACCCACGGATTCGCCTGTAAACGCTGCAAGACGTCAAGCCCGCGGCGCCCGCGCTGGCGCTTGGTTGCGTCTTCTGAATCGGCGAGCGTTTGCAGTTCGTCAATCACAAACTGCGCTACAAGTACCGGCGCATCAAGTATGCCAGTGCGCGCAAGATCTTCAAAGCGGCCGTCGATCAGCACGGATGTGTCAAGGAGCAGTGGGCGCGTGCCGCGCACTTGGCGCGCGAATTCCACGTAGGGAATCACCAAGCGAAAGTCGTCGCGCGTGGTGAGCACCACCGATACGGACAGGTACACCAAGACGATGCCGATGGTGACCTTGGCGAGACCCAGGTAGACGGAGCTTGATTCTCTGAGATCCCACGCGCCAGCCACCAGGTCGATCACACTGCCGACCGCGACCGCGCCGACCAGGCCGAGCATGATGCCGACGAAGATCCCAACGACCCAGGCCAAACGCTTGTTGGGCGTGAGCGCGTCTACGGTAATGATGATCAGTCCAAGCGCCACCGCGGCGACCATCAGCCCGATCACGGTGCTGAATCCGAAGTCGAGCGCGCTGGTGCGGTTGCTGGCGATGGTCAGTACCACCACCGAGATCAGGACAACCACGAAGATCGATCGCAGCACCAGCATCAGGATGCGCTGGGAGCGTGAATCAGCGGCGGCTAATCGGTTGCGTCGGCTTGCAGCGGTGGGCAGGGGCGCTTGCTGTCCACGGTCATCGGCAGGCTTGTCGGCGGGAGGTTCGATCATCCGGAACGAGTGTAGTCCGCGCGGTTCTTGGCTTATCCCGGATCGGTTACCATTCCGCTCCCTCGGCGGCGAGGAGGACGGCCGGGTCCCGTCGTCGGTTGGCCCGTGAACCTGGTCAGGGCTTGACCGCAGCAGCCATAAGCGGCGTCGGCCGAGCGCCGGTCCGCCTGGTCGTCCTCCCAGCCGCCGATTTTCTTTTTTGCGCCCCCGCGCAGGACGAGGTCACCGTGGCGAGCAGCACCAAGAAGAAGAAGGACACTGACGCAACTCTTGAGGCGTCTGGGCAATCATTGATGCCGGGGTTGATCCCGGATGTCCTGCCGTCATCGGCGCCATCCGCGTCATCTGCGTCATCGGCGCCATCCGCGTCATCAGCGAATAGCCCGATGCAGGAGCTCATCCCTGGTTTCGAAGGTCAGGCCACCAAGGCGTATACGGTCTGAAGTGGTGGGACAAGACACCATCGGTCGCACCCTGCAGAACGCAATTGCTACCGGGCGCACAGCGCACGCGTATCTCTTCTGTGGAACGCGCGGCGTTGGTAAGACCAGTATGGCGCGCATCTTTGCGCGAGCGTTGAATGCGCGCGGCCAGACGCAAGCGACGGAGATTGGCGAAGCCATCATGCGTGGCGATGACATGGATGTGGTGGAAATTGACGGCGCTTCCAACCGCGGCATTGACGACGCGCGTGATTTGATCGCCGGCGCGGGCATTGCACCGGCTCGCAGCGCTTACAAGATTTACATCATCGACGAAGTGCACATGCTGACAACGCCAGCGTTCAATGCGCTCCTCAAGACCATGGAGGAGCCGCCGCCGCACGTGAAGTTCATCTTGTGCACCACCGAGGCGCACAAAGTGCCGGCGACCATTCAGAGTCGCTGCCAGCGCTTTGATTTCCGTAATATTTCGGCTGCCAAGATTGCTGGCCATTTGCAGGATGTCTTGCGCAAGGAATCCATTGCAGCGGATGACGCTGCGGTCATGCAGGTGGCGCGGCTGGCCAATGGCTCGATGCGCGATGGACTGAGTCTTCTTGATCGACTGGTTGCAGCAAGCACCGATGGACGCATCAGTACCCAGCTCCTTGCGGACGTCTTGGGCATGCCCGATGATTCTGTGGTTGCCGGCTTGGTTGTAGCAGTCGGCGCTGGTGACGCGCGTGTTGCGCTTGAGCGTGCCGCTGCGCTGCTTGAAGGTGGCACCAGTATTGATCAAGCGCTTGAATTGATGGCAGAACGATTCCGCATCTTGATGCTTGCCGCGGTGTGCGGTGCGGATAGCGAACTCTTGGAAGTAGCAGATGAAGCGCGCGCCGAAGCAGCGCGTGATGCCAAGGCATTTGAACCAGCAACGCTGGCGCATCTCATTGCTGTGTGCGATGCGGTGCTGCGTTCGACGAAGCAGTCGGGCGCGCCACGCACGTTGTTCGATGCGGCGGTGGTGCGCATGGCGCTCGCAGCGCGGTTTGCGCCAGTGGCAGAAGTTGGTGCGGGTGCGAGTGCTCGCCCACAGATGCCAGCGCCGGAGTTGCCCGTAAAAAAACCGTTGCGCCCCATGTGACGCCTCCTGCGCGTCCGGCTCTGGAGCCGGCACCCGCGCAGGTCGTTGACATTGGGGCGCTTTGGAAGTGCATCCTTGATCTCGCGCAGGCATCGCCGCGCGATCAGGCGACGGTTGATTCGTTTACGCCCATTTCTTGGACGGACGGGCTGCTTGCTGTGCGATGCGCGCCCGGTGCAGGGACATCTGGGACGGCGATTTCGGACATGCTCGCCTCGCTCGCAACGCGCGCGGCAGGGCGCACGGTGCGCGTTCGCGTGGATGCCGATACCACCACGCCGCGACGCATGGAAACAGCGGCGGCGCCCAGCCTTCGCGATGATCCCACTGTCAGGCATCCACTGGTGCTTGAGGTATCTGCGCTCTTTGATGCAACAATCGTGCGCGTGGAGGCTGCAGGTACGCTGCCAACGACAGCGACGGTCGAGGCCAGTGAGGCTGACGACCGCGCCCTGGATGCCGACGCCATAGACCACATCACGCACGGAGATCTTGATGTTTGACAAGTTAAAGGCCGCCGCCGGCCTCGCTGGAATGCTCAAAGACCTGCCGCGTATGCAAGAGCGGCTGCTACAAGTGAAAGATGAACTTGGGCGAATCCAATGCGTCGGTCATTCATCATGTCGGCGCGTGCGCGCGGTGATGAATGGGCGCATCGAACTTGTTTCCGTGGATATTGATCCGGCCATTGCCAATGCCGCTACAAATCTCGCGCGTGCTGAATTGCAGACAGCCGTCACTGAAGCCATCAATGACGCCATTCGTCATGCGCGGCGCGAAGCGGCCACGCGGATTTCGCACACTGCAGCGGAGATGGGTATTCCGCTACCGCCGCAACTTTTGGCGCACCTCTGACGACCGTGGCTACCGAACGACCAAACTCCGCCTACCCCGAGTGTGTCACACGACTCATTGAGGAGTTTGGTCGATTGCCAGGAATCGGTCGGCGCAGCGCGGAGCGATTGGCGTTCTTCATGCTGAAGAGCCCTGAGGGCGAGGCGCTGAAGCTGGCGCACGCGATCACGGATGTAAAGCGAAAGATTCGTCATTGCTCGGTGTGCTGGAACTTGACGGACATCGATCCATGCCCGATCTGCGTGAGTACCGCGCGTGATGCATCCACGATTCTGGTGGTGGAGCAGCCGAAGGATCTCATCAGCCTTGAGCAGACTGGCATGTACCGCGGCATCTATCACGTGTTGATGGGTCGCATCGATCCGCTTGATGGTGTTGGTGCGGACAGCCTCACTATGAAGGACTTGCTGCGTCGTGTGGCGCATCCGGAATCCAATGCGCGCGGAGTGGCGGTGCGCGAAGTCATCCTCGGAATGAACCCCGATATGGAAGGCGAGAGCACTGGTCTACAGATCGCTGCGTCGATGGCGCGTCGCGGCATCAAGGTCACCAGACTTGCGCGCGGCTTGCCTGCTGGTGGTCAGATCGAATACGCCAGCAAGGCCGTGTTGGCCGACGCCATCGCGTGTCGGCAGGAACTCTGACATGCGCTTCGAGCATTCACAGCGTCTGCGCACCGGCCAGCACATGCGGATGGTGCCGCGCCTGATCCAATCCATGGAAGTGCTGCAGATGCCAGTGGCGGAGTTACAGGAGCGGCTTGCTCAAGAGTTGGAGCGCAATGTTGCCCTGGAAACTGCCGAGCCCGGACTTGAGTTGGAATCGACGCGTATTGAGCACGAGCGTCCGATCGCTGAGCCCGATGCGTCCGCTGAAGGATTCGAGCGTCTCCGCGAATTTGAGCGCTCCTATGGGGACATGCTTGATGGTGAGGCGCCACGCGCACGGCGTACCGACGGTGAGCGCGACGGCAAGATGGATGCCATGGCCAATACGCCAAGCCGCGGTGAGAACCTTGCGGAGCGATTGCTCCATGACTGGCGCTTAGCTGACGTTGCGCAGGAATTGCGCGAGCCGGGCACCGCCATGATTGAATCGCTTGATGCTGATGGCATTCTTGATGTTTCCTTCGAGTCGTTGCGGGAGGCGTACGGCCACGCTGCGTGGACCGACGAACTTCTCACCCGCGCGTTGCGTGCCGTGCAGGCGGCGCTTGAGCCGCCAGGAATCGCTGCTCGTGATGTACGGGAAAGCCTGATGTTGCAGATGGATGCAGCCCTCGCCGAGCGTGATGGCACGGTGCTGCCCGCTGAAGTTCGCGCTGCATTTGAGGATGCGCGAACGATTGTCAGCACCCACTGGGATGACTTTCTTGAGAATCGACTGCCGCGTGTTGAACAACGCGCGCAAATGTCACTCGTACGCATTCATGCGGCCCGCGACATTCTGCGTCGCTTGCGTCTTTCTCCCGGGCGGGACGTCACTGATACTGATGCGCGCCCAGTGCAGCCGGATGTGGTGATTGAGTATGACGCTGATCGAGATCGCTATGTTGCGGCGCTTGCCGACGGCAATCTTCCGGTACTGCGTGTCAGCCCCGTCTATCAACTGATGGCGAAGGACAGCGCGGTGGAGGCGGAGACTCGGGAGTTTGTTGGTACCAACGTCAAAGCCGCGGAATGGCTGATTGAGGCGCTCCATCATCGGAGCAGCACGCTGTTGCGCGTGGTGGAGGAAGTGATCGCTCGACAGCGACCGTGGTTTGACGAAGGCCCGGAAGCATTGCGGCGGTTGGAAATGTCTGAGGTTGCTTCCATTATTGGGTTGAGCACTGGCACAGTGAGTCGCGCGGTGAGTGGCAAGTGGATGCAGACGCCGCGCGGCATGGTGGAACTCCGCAAGTTCTTCACGGGCGGGGTGGAGACTGCCGACGGCGAGGGTGCGAGTTGGGAAGCGGTACGGCAGATGGTCCGTGACACGGTGGACGCGGAGGATCGAACGCATCCGCTGTCCGATGAAGCCATCGCCAAGCGCCTTGAGGAGCGCGGGGTGACCATCGCACGACGAACCGTGGTGAAGTACCGGGAGCAACTGGGAATTCCATCGGCGCGGCATCGAAAGTCGCACGGCGCCTGAGGTTGTGGGCCGGGGATTCGCGTCGGGGTTTCGAGCCGGGGTTTCGAGCCGGGCATTCGGGCCAGACAATCGAGCTGGCCATTCGGGCCATCGCCGTTCACGGTGCCCTGTACTACACTTTCCCCATGACCTCCGCAGCAGTCTCGCCGGCCACCGCGCAGCATGGTTCCCACCCACGCAAGATCTGGATGGATGGCCATCTTGTTGATCCTGCTGATGCCAAGATTTCGGTCTATGACCACGGACTGCTGTACGGCGATGGCTGCTTTGAAGGCCTGCGTGGCTACGGCGGTCGGATCTTCAAACTTGATTCGCATCTGCGTCGATTGGAAGCAAGCGCGGGGCACATTCGCCTGAAGATTCCCTATTCACGCACGGAACTTGCCGACGCCACCAAGGCAACCATGGAAGCATGCGGGATGGCCAATTGCTACATCCGTATGGTTGTCACGCGCGGAGTGGGAACGCTTGGTTTGCATCCGTTTAAGTGCCCGCGTCCGGGCGTGATCATTGTGGTTGACACCATTCAGCTGTATCCGCACGAGTTGTACAAGGCTGGCATGAAGGTCATTGTTGCCAAGCGGCCGCGTATTCCAGTGTCATGTCTTGACCCATCAATCAAGAGCTTGAATTACCTGAACAACATTCTCGCCAAGATTGAAGCGATCGATGCGGACGTGCTGGAAGCCATCATGCTGAACACCGACGGCGATGTCAGCGAGTGCACAGGCGACAACATCTTTGCAGTGAAGAACGGCCGGATCCACACGCCGCCGACCAGTGCTGGAATTCTGCACGGGATTACTCGGCAGTTCGTGATTGATGAGCTCGCGCCCGCGCTTGGTTTGCCGGTTGATGAGCGGCGCATGCAGCTTGATGATCTCTACAGTGCCGATGAAGTATTCCTCACTGGAACCGCTGCGGAAATCATCGGTGTGAGTGCGATCGGTGACCAGACCATCGGCATCGGACGCATGGGTCCAACAACTGCGCGGCTTGAATCTGAGTTCCGTCGCCGCATCTCCGAGGGTGCGCCGGAGAATTGATCTGCTGGAACGCAACGGATGAAATGTAAAGGCTGCGGCTACTCACTGTGGAATGTCCCGGGGCGCACGTGCCCGGAATGTGGGCGCGGATTTGTGCCCAGCGAGTTTGAGTTTCGAGCCAATGCAGTGGAGTTCTGCTGCCCCGGGTGCATGCAGCAATATTACGGTTCAGATGCGCACGGGCTGTTAGTGCCGCGCGCGTTTGAGTGTGTGCGTTGTCACGCGCCGTGTGAAATGGACTCCATGATCTTGCGGGCCGCGCCGGGGGTGCCGGACGATGCCGTTGAGTTGCACCGCGTTGCGTGGGAGGATCCGCTGAAGGGCGGTCTCGTCCGGCGATTCTTTGCAACGGTGCGCGATGGCATGACTCGGCCTTCGCGGATTGGCGACGCGCTCCGGGGTGACGTCGTTGCGCGAAAGGCCACGTGGTATGCGGTGTCGGTGCTTTCGGTGGTGGCTATTCCAAGCGCGGTTGGATTTGTTCTGCTCACGCTGCTCTCGCCGATGTGGGGTTCCGGCAGCACGCGCTCCGGCGGCTCCGCGTTGCGCATGGCCGTGTGGGAATCCATCGGCGGTGCATGCGCGGTGCTGGCCTCCTGGTACATCCTTGGCCTCGTGTTGTTGGCGTTTATTGCGTGGATGACCGCACTCACCCTGCGAATGTGCGGCGAACGAGTCCCGTGGAAAGTGGTCTGGTGCTCATTTTCATATGCGCTTGGACCGATCGTTATGGTGGCGGTGCCATGTTTGGGCATCTACTGCGGTTCGATCCCGCTGAGTATGTGGTGGGTCGCCGCCGCGTGCATCATTCTGGCGCGTGCAGCGTCAGTCACCGCTTGGAAGGTGATCGTTTCTGTGCTAGCCCCGCTGGTCTTGCTTGGCGCCTTGGTGACAGCGATGGTTGCGTTCTGGGTGTTACCGCCGATTTCTGCAGCGATGACTGCGGCGGCTCGTGTCGGTTCTGCGAATGCCACCACCTTTGGGCCGCCGTGGATATCACTGACCCGGTCCAGAAGGAAGCCCCATGAAGCAACCCATCATTCGCACCGGCCGTGATTCGATTGTGAGTAGCCGCGTGGCGTTGCGCGCATTTCTTGCGGTGGTGGCCGTCTCGGCGGTCCTTGGGCTGCTAGTGATCATGAATGTTGTGACGGACACGCGGTTTCTTGCTACCAGTGCCATTGTTGCCGTTGGCTGCATGGCAACGTTTGTGTGTGCGTTGGTGGCCGATCACGGGCGCTTTGCACGCTGGATGCGGTCGGCGTCAATCGTTGGACTGTTAGGCGTGCTTGTTTGGCTGTTTCTTTTCTGGTTTCAGGCAGCGCTTGGTTCGAAAAGCACGGAGATCACTGCGCGCATCGCTAGCGCGCTGTCGCTGTACGCGGTGTGGTCAATCTTTAGCGCGGTCACCCTTGCCCCGCGCGGCGGTGGAACCATGACAGCCATCGTTCGGTGGTCCGTATTCGGACTTGCCACCGGGTGGTCTGCTATTACCGAGTTCGCGATCGTTAAGCCAGCCATTGCGGAAATGGTGGTAAATGCGATCGGCGAACAGTGGTGCGGACGGATCGTCGCTGCGTCGGCGGTATTGGCGCAACCGGTAATGATAAGAATTGCTGGCGCCACTCCGCACGAGAGTGCGATCCGCGGGCGACGTGCCAAGGTGGCGCTTGGTTGCCCCCGTTGCGGCGCACCATGTGAACTGGAAACGAACACCGATGGCAAGTGTTCCGCGTGCCAGTTGAGCATCCGTGTTGAAGTGGATGAGCCGCGCTGCGCGTGCGGCTACTTGCTTTTTGGGCTTGAAACTGCCAGTTGCCCAGAGTGTGGGGCGGCAGTTCCTGAGAGTTTGCACTGGAAGGGCGCGCCCGTCAGATCTTCGCAGGCATGACAGGCGGCGGCGTGATGGATGAGTTGGCGGCGGTGTGCGCGCCAACGGCAGCCGTTCGAGCAGTCACGGTCAGGGGAACTGCGTT
>JAPLMU010000056.1 GCA_026386795.1 Planctomycetota bacterium | reverse complement strand
CCGCTCGTAGCGATCGTTGATGAGACCTCCGATCACCACGGTTTCTCCATCGCGCACGGTGACGGTGGTATTCGCACGACGACGCTCGATGATCGGACTGCGGAAATTTTCCGAAATGTCCACCGTCTGCTTACTCAGTCGACTAATTTCTGGCTCCACGGCCATCTTCACAAAGCCGTCGGGATTGATTGACGGTGTCACTTCAAGAATGACACCGACTTCTTCGGCACTCACAGCACTCTGTTGTCCCGCAGCACTCACCGTGACGGCGTCAGGAACTCGAATGGTTTCACCAACCTGAATACGACCGCGGGTATTGTTGGCCACCATCACGCTCGGGTTCGAAAGCATCTGCACACGATTCTGTGATGCGAGCGCGTTGATCAACAGATCAAAGTCTGGACCGCCGACGGCGATGTTCGGGATCCCGATGCCGGAGAAGAGTGCTGGCGCGAGCCCCACAAGTCCGGGAGCTTTCGGCTGCAACGGACCAAATCCCGACTTATTCAGGCCGAATCCACCAGCTGAGTAGTAGCCATCGCCGTAATCAATGCGCGAGAATTCGATGCCGATGTCCTCGTTGTCAACGAGCGTTACTTCCGCCAACATCACCTGAATCAAGACCTGTGGTGGGTCGACATCAAGTTCTTTGATCACTCCCTTGAGTTTCTCTACATAGCGCGGGCTGCCAGTGAGCAGTACGGAATTTGACTTCTGGTCGCCGACCACCGTGACCTGCGCATCGAGCAAGCGACTTGATGCGGCCTGGCGATTGTTTCCGTAGACCTCAAGCAACTTGGTTCGCTCGCCATCAGCAAACTTGGTGAGTGTCTGTGCAACATCGTTTGCAGTGGCGTTCTTGAGATGCACAATGTGCTGGTCGCGATTTCCAAACTGATCGGTGTCAAGTTCCTTGACTACTTTCTCGACTGCACTGAGATAGTTTGGCGTGCCGCTCACTAGCAAACTGTTGGTGCGCGGATCGACGGTGATTGAAAGCTCTTGGCGCTCGTCAGGGACCATGTTGAGTTCAAGACCAGCAATGGTCGTGGACTTGCCGGCGCTCTCTGGCGCAGTGCCAGGAGTGGCGCCATCCGCGGACGGTGGCGTGCCACCTTCGCGCGGCTTGAGAACATACAAATTTCCCTGCTTTTTCAGGCGGAATAGCTCATTCAGAATTTCCAACACGCTCTCCGCCTCGGCATGCGCCATGCGGATCACGCGGACGTTCTGCGCAGAACTATCGTCGTGATCGAGATCCTCAATCATCTTCTCAACCAAAGCCATTGAGTCCTTTGGCGCGCGAACAATCACTGTGTTCGATCGAATGTCTGGCGTCAGGCTGATTGATTGCCGAACCGCCGCATTGATTTCCATCTCCGCGCTCTCGGTGTCAAGTCCTGGCATCTGCTTGAGGTAACGCACGATGGTGGCCTGCTGCGTACCGCGCGAAGCAAGTGAGTTTCCGGAGAGGACACTATCGATCAGGCTGATCAGTTCGAGAACATTCGCGCTCTTGAGGCGGACATACTTGATCTCAACCACTTCGAGCGGCTTGGTCGCCTCGAGCTCGCCGATGATCTTGCTCATGGTGGTGATGTCGGATCCGGCACCAGACAGAATGACTGCGTTGGTGCGGGCGTCAACAATCGCTCGCACACTGTCGTTGCCACGACGGCGATTCTCTTCACGGATGTACATATTCTCAAGCATCTGCACAATGTCAGTCGCACGGCTCTTCTTGAGCTGAATGGTCTGGAAATCACGTGTCAGCGCGCTGTCATTTCCAACCGATTTCAGGCTATCAATCAGCTGCTTGATGATTTCCGCGTTCTCTTGGCTTGATGCAACAATCAGCGTGTTCGTGGCGAGGTCGCTCTCAATGGAGATGCGGTCCGATGGACGGGCCGTGTCGCCAAGCGTGGCCATGCGCTCGCGCATCACTGTCTGCAGGCGCGGCGCAATTGTTTCCACGCGAACACCCTGAACTGGGATGACATGGAGCGCGACGGCTGGGTCAGTGGGCTGCTCCTCAATGCGTGCTACGAGGCCTTCGATGTCCTTGAAGTCTGGTTCGGTTGCTGCAATGAGCAAGCAGTTCGAACGTGGGTCCGTCATCACCAGTGGACGCGCCCGCTTGGCGACGGTCTGCGGCATATCGGAGTAGCGGCGCTCCATGATCTGATTCACGGCGGTAGCGACGCGATCAAGATTGCCGCGCTTCATCGGCAACACATGCAGGGGGGCCACATCGGATCGCTCAAGTGTGTCAAGCTGCGCAACAATGCCCTTGATGACATCGAATGCATCCGCGCCGCCAGAAACCAAGAGTGCATTGGCTTGCTCATCAGCAAGCACAGTCACCTTCTGAAGATCAGCGGCACGCGGCTCGGCGGCACGCACGCGTTCAAGCCGAGAATCCATGAGTTGCTGGATGAGCGGTGCCAAGCGCGTGGCACTGGCGTGGGTGAGCTGCAACAGTTTGAGCTCGCGGAGATCGGCTGGAATCTCGCGATCGAGTTGCTTCAGGAGTTCTTCAAGAACCGAGAAACTGCGCTGCGAAGTACTCACCACCAAGGTGTTGGTGCGATCATCAGCCACCATGCGTACCTTGTCTTCGGGGCGAAAGTTCTTCTGCTGCGCCTGTGCGTTGAAGAACTGTTCAAGCCGCTGCGACACGGTGGTTGCGCCAGCGCGCGTCAAGGGATAACTACGAACAGCCGATGCGGGCGATGCGTCCGTTGTGTCAAGCCGCTGCTGCATGGCTTCCACTAGGGCAACCGCTTCGTCGCGGCCGGCAACAATCACGGTATTCGTGCGCTCTACAACCGTCAACGCAAAGTCATCGGCGAGCGCAGTACCAACATCGCCCTGCGGCGCGCCGGTCAGCGTGGTTCCTGGAATCTTGCCAAGCGCCTTTCCTTGCGTGAACAATTCGCGAACGACACGTGCGAATTCTTCGGCGTCGATGTTCGCCATGGGAAGAATGCGCATGGTGACTGCGCCAGTCATCGGAACATCGTCCAACATGGCGATGAGTTCACGCGCCGCGTCGACATTCTCTTTGGCGCCAGTCACCATGATCGAGTTGGTCTTCTCGTCCGCCACGAGTTTCAGTGGCTTGGTGAGGTCGAGCATCAAGTCAGCGGTCAGCACGCCATTGCGGTGAATTCGCAAACGACGAACTTGCTCCTGGAGTGCCTTGGCAAGACCATTGGCGCCGGGCGTTGCCGCGGCGTCAATCATCTTCTGTAGCGATGCAGCAACTGCGGGCGCGGCGGCCTTGCTGAGGCGCACCAATTCGCCCTCACTCTGCGCCCAAGTTGGCTCGGTGTCGATACCGGACACGAGGTCGGCGATCAGTGCGCGATCCTCTGGAAGCGCGGCAATTGCGAGCGAATTGCGACCAGGAACCGCGAACACCTTCACGGGTCCGCGGACCACGCGACCCTTTGGATCGGTGGCACCAGCGGAGGTGAGACCGAGGCCGTTCACCGTCTCCG
This sequence comes from Planctomycetota bacterium, assembly GCA_026386795.1. GTDB lineage: Bacteria > Planctomycetota > Phycisphaerae > Phycisphaerales > SM1A02 > UBA966. The sequence continues at coordinate 15,763 of JAPLMU010000056.1, read as the reverse complement.
CAGCAGCTTCGGCGGACAGATGCTTCAGTTCCACCATGAAGAGCGAACCGCTTGCCTCTGGACGCATGCCCTGCAAGGTGGCGGCCAGCGCTGCCATGTCCTCGTAGTCCTTGTCTTCAGCGCGAATGATAATAGTTCCAGCTGTTTCGTCCGGCACGATGCGCGGCGAACGAATCCCACGCGGCTGACCGTCCGCTGGCGCAAACACCGTGCGAAGTGCATTTGCCACTTGAGTCGGGCTGTGACCTTCAAGGACCTTAATGAGGCGCGGCGCTGGAAGGTCGGACACCTGCTCGGCATCTAACTGCTGAACGATCGTTTCGATTTTTGCCAGGTTCTTGCGGTTGGCACTCACAATCACCGAATTGGTGACCGCGTCTGCAACGGCACTCACCCAACTCTCGCCCTTCACCAGATACGCGGGCGCCTGGCGCACCGGACGGCCGTCATTTCCCGCTGGCGCAGCCTGTTGGCGCTCCTGCGGATCACCCTTGAATGCCGTGTTGATTGCCGTTGCGACGCCTGTCGCCTGTGCGTGGCGCAAGGAGAACACGCGCAATTGCAGGTTAGAGTCATAGTCCTCGCTATCGAGCTTACTGATCATGGAACGCAGTCCGTCCCACTCTTCCTTTGGCGCACTGACCACGAGTGAATTGGTAGCTGTGTCTGTAACGATGCGCACTGCTCGTCGACCCGGAGTTTCCGCGTCAACTGCGTCAGGACCGTAGAAGTAACCGAGCGCCTCGCGAATCTTCTGCGCTTCGGCATGCTTGAGCGTCATGAACTCCGTGGTGCGAACAACATCGGATGGGCGATCAAGCTCTGCGAGTAATTGCGTTGCGGTTGTAATCTGATCCGCGCTTCCAGCAATGATCAATCGATTGCTGGCGCGGTCAGCATCAATTCGGACTCCTTGCGCCTCGTTACGTGATGACAGAAGCTGTCGAAGCGTCCAGACCAATTCGTCCGCTTGTGCGTGTGCGAGTATGAAGGTCTTCACTTGCACATCAGCCGCGGGAGAACCAGTGTCGAGCTTGGCAACCAATTCTTCCACCTCCGCGAGCGCTGTCGGGGAGGCGGTGACCAGCAGAGTGTTGGTGCGTTCGTCGGCGCTGAATTGCGGCGCAGCCATTGGATTGGTGCCACGACGACCACCGAAGAGTTGCTGCAGCGTGTTCGCAAGCTTCACTGCGCGCGCTTGCGAAAGCGTGAAAGTACGAAGAACAGGCTTGTTTGTTGGCTCCGTGCCCTTGGCTCCGGCAACGATCTTGGCAGTGGCGTCAAGAATTTGTTCGATGTCGCGCTCGGGCGCAGAAATCACCAGTGTGCCGCCTTGCGGGTCAGCAACCACTGAAGAACGCCTGGCAAGGTCACCAATGCGCCCACCTGCTGGCGTCATCACTGCAACTGTTTGCAACACCACTTCGCGCAGCGCGGTGGTATCCGCGCCAGCCGGAAGTTGCACCACGCGCACCACGCTGCCGGATGGAGGGATGGACTGTTGGGCCTGCTGAGCAAGCCGCTGTGCGCGTTCAACAGCACGCTTGGAACCAACAATGATGAGACTGTTTGTCTTGGGATCAACAGTGATCGTGACGCGCGTGTCGTCATCCTGATCGATCGATGCGGACTGATTCATCCCACCGCTTGACTGCGCAAGCGCGGTGGCAAGAAGCGCGGCGGCAAACCGTGGCGTACGTGGTGTCGCCTGCGAACGGGCGTTGGGCTGCACCATTGGAGTGCCGCGTTGTGACGGAGATGCGGGGGTTGGAGCCGCTCTGGGCGCTGGAGCCGCTGTGGACGCGGGCGCCGGTGCGGTCCGCGCAGGTGTTGCTGGCGGAGAAACAGTTGTCGGAGTCTTTCCTGGCGCTGATTTCGTTGATGATCCATCCGGCATTGTGCCGGACTGTTGGGCGCGTTTCATCAGTTCTTCCATCGTCACCACTTCTGCGCCGCCGCCGCCCTCGCGATTCAAGGATCGCTCCAACATGCGGGCGAGTTCCGACGCATCGCCGCGTGATGGGTCAATGGCAACCGTACGCATCTCGCGCCCGGAAACGCCCGCTGCAGCGTCGACTTGCTCAATCACCAAATCGATTTGCTTGTGTTGCGCTTCGGTGGCGCGCACGACAAGACTGTTGGAGCTGGTGTTCACTGTGACGAGTGGCGCCGCTGCACCGGACGGGTCATTCGCGAACATCTGCGTGATGGTCTGAGCAATCTCCCCAGCCTCGGCATTGCGCAGCGTGACAACGCGCACTTCCTGCGTCCCACCCTGCGGTGCGGATTCAGCATCAAGTTGCGCAACCATCTGATCTGCTGTCTCAAGCACTGCCGGCGGGCCGCTGATGATGACCGCGTTCAATCGAATATCAGCCGCAACGCGCACCGGCGCGCGATCAATACCGCGACGCAAATACTCTTGACGAAGGCTTTGCGGCATATCGCGCAGGCTCATCATGGCGCGGTCGGAAAGAAGCTTCTCCACCAATGGAGCGAGAACTTCGGCGCGCGCATGCTTGAGCATCACCGTCTTCACTTGCGCCGTGTCTGCCGTTCCGTTCTTGTCGAGCGGGTCAATCAGTTTTTCGATGGCGTCAAGATCTGGAGCGATTCCCGTGAGAATCAAGGCGTTCGAACCAGTGGCCGGAACGATGGAGATCTTCATCGGATCTTGCGTTGCCGGACTCGGCATGGCAACTGAGGCCTGCTGCAGCGCGGGCGCAAGTTGATTTGCATCCGCGAAGGTCAGCGTGTGGACGCGAACCTGTTGCGTATCAGCACCAGGAATCGCGGGAGCCGCGTCAAGTTGAGCAACCAGTTGATCAGCCACTGCAATCAATGAATCAGGCGCGCTGACAATGAGTGTTCCGGTGCGACGATCACTCGTCACCTCCACTTGACTCTCGCCACCAGGAATCTCGCGCCGGGCGCGGGTGGTGAGCACTTGCTTGAGAAGGGAACTCACCTGATCGGTGCGGCCGCTCTTCAATACATAGGTCTTGAAGCCAGCGGCAGGTACGCCCTGCAGCTCCTTGATGACCGAATCCACTTTGGCAAATGCAGCTTCGTCGCCAGTGACAATCAGCGTGCGGCTTGCGGATTCCACCTGCACCGTGACTTCTGGACTCTTGCGACCAGCAGTCGATGGCGCGCCAAGTGCACCGCTCTGAGCGAGCCCACGGATACTTGCGGCGATTTTGTCGAGGTCGCCGCGATCAATCCGCCACGTGCGCACACCAGCCTGTGGCGGCGCTTCAATCCGGTCAAGCTGCGCAACGATGGTCTCAAACTGCGCCTTGCGGTCAGCAGGGCACTCCACAATGACCGTGTTCGTGGCGGCATCGGCACTAATGAAGATGTCCTTCTGCTTCTGCAAGTGCGGAAGCGGACGACCGCGCGCATCAAGCGGCATGGGTGGCTGCGGATAAAGCTTGTCGAGTGCAGCAGCCACTTCAACCGCGCGACCAACGCGCAACGGGATGATGACCGTCTCGCGCTGTCCTTCCTTCTCGCCGCTGCGATTGACGCCTTCCACGAATTCGCGAATCTCCGGGAATACATCTTCATGCGCAGTCACAATCAGTGTGTTCGTTGCGGTGTCGGCATCCACACGGACTGGCTTCTCGCGGCGCAAATCAGCGGGGCGCTGGTCATAGCGCGCAGTCAAAAGCTGCGCCATCTGGCTTGCATCCGCAGCGCGCACTTGCAGCAACCGGAGCGGCGGAAGTTGTCCTGGAGTCACGGTATCAAGCTGTCGAATCACATCTTCCACTGCAGCAAGTTGCGCGGGCTCACCAACAACCCACAGCGAATTCGTTTGTTCAATTGGCTCAATGGTCGGCGGCGTGAACGGATGTGCCGGATCGTCGACCTGCGTCTTGGCAACAAGGTCACGAACAGATGTTGCAAGTTCGGATGCCCTTGCCTGCCGCACGGGCACCATGCGACCGGTGCGATCGGCACGGTCAAGGGTTTCTACAAGCGTGGCGATGGACTTCACCTGCTCATTGGTTCCCGTGACGCGAATCTGCCGAAGTGTGTCGATCGCTTCGATCTGCGGCTCTTGGTACTGCGTGCCGTCCTTGGGAGCCAAAATCTGCTTTGCCATCTGCTGCAACGCAGGTGTCACCTTGGACGCCTGTGCATACTTCAAGTCAAAGGTACGAGCGGCGCGCTCCACCACCGTTGCTTGCTCAGCGAGTTTCAGTGCCTGCTCAAACCGTGCAATCGCGGCTTGCGTACCGGCAACGGTGAGCGTGCGACCATCACTTCCAACATCAATGTCGAGTGCACCTTCAGGGCTACGCGGATCACGCTCCGAGGCAAGAATGCGCTTGGCGGCAGTGATTGTGTCGGCTGGCTTGGCAGATTGCACTTTCATTACTTGGGTGCGGCGTTCAATACGTCCAGCCTGATCAAGAATGTCAACAATGCGACGCACTTGTTCGCTTTCACTCGTGAGCGCACTGACGATGACACTGCGGCCATCCGGACCGGCAGCGATAGTGACTACCTTGCGCTGCGCCGCGGTCTGCAGATCGCGAATCCCAGGAATGATGCTGGTGGCATCAGCATTGCGCAGCGGAATCATCGTGACGGTCTGTGGGTCAATGTCATCAATGCGCGCAGTGCTGCCGGGCACACGGCGGTCGCCGTCGAGCGCCTCAATCAACGCTGCGCCCTCGGCGACACTCTGCGATGGACCAACAATTGCGAGCTTTCCAACCTCATCCATCGCGAGAACCGTCGGCCTCACTTCCTTTGGAAGCGTGGCGTAGAGCTCTTCAAGACGCAACTTTGCCTCGCTCGGCGTTACGCCGCGGAGCATCACGGTTCGCACGCTGCGGGTCACTGCTGCTGGCGCACCGGGCACGCCCGCGGCTGCCGATCCCTCCGCAGGGACATCGAGCAATTCAATGACATCAGCCAATTGCAGCAAGCGAGAACGAACGCCGCGCGCAACGATCGCATTGGTGCGCTCGTCAGCGGTCATGGAGAGCCCTTCCATCTTGCTCTCCTCGATCTTTGACTTCTTACCATCGACGCCGATCACATACTCAACCTGCCGCTGACCGATGAGTGAAGAAAGACTCGCGATCAGCGTGTTGGCCTTGGCATGGCGCAGTGGGTAGAAACGCACCTCGTTGTCGGGCTCAGCGTGATCAATCGATTCGATCATCTTGAGCATGCGCCGCACTTGCCCGGCGGTTTCCACAAGGATCAGCGAGTTCTGTGCCTCGAGCGCCGTCACTGATCCATAGGTACCTACAAGATTTCCCAGTTGCTGGGCAATCGGGCCAACCCGCGCCGTCTTCAACGGAAGCATCAACGTGACGATGGTGTCATCGGTGACCGTCGCAGGAAGATCATTGACGAACGTCGGAATGTTCTCGCGCTTCATGTCCGCAAGCTTCTGTAAATAGAGCTTGTCTTTCTCGACGCGCAACATCACGTTCTGCGTTTGCAAGAGTTGATTCAGCGTAGAGAGTGCTTCGGGAAGCGTGTATGCGCGCGCACTGATGTAATCAACCGAACCCTTCGGAACTTCTGTCTCGCGAACAATGGGAAGACTGGTGGTGCGACTGAAGTAGTCCAGAATCTGATCCCATGACTGACCCTTGAATGCAAAGCGAATTCCGCCAGACGTGGGCGCAGGCGCATCTTGCGTGATGGGATCGGCGGGCGTGCTTGACGCAACCGGCGCGGCTGGCGCAGTGGGCGCAGCTGGCACAGTGGGCGCGCTCGAGACCGTGGGCGCACTCGCCGCACTGACGGTGGTCGCATGCACTGGCAGCGCACTGGTGGCAACTGCAAGAACTGCAAGAACTACAAGAATCTCAGGGATCAGTCGGCAAGCGTTCGTCTTCATCATGTTCACCTGTCGTGTCCTGCTCACGGCCCTTCAAGCGCGCGAGCCTCAAGACTTTCTCCAACGCGCACGCGATACGTCGCGCCGCCCGCCACGATCCGCGCTGCATCGGCCTGGAGGCCAATGAATGCAAACTCCGCAATCAATTCGTTCACGCGCAACACGCGCGTCTCGCCGCTTTCGGCATTTTTGAAATACGCCTCAGTGCCGGCGGGGCCATCAACGACACCAGTGAGAAGCCACTGTCCATAAGGAAATCCGCCCGGAACCGCAGGCTCTGGCGTCGCTGTGGCACCCGGTACTTCCGTAGCAACCGCTGCTGCTCCGAGTGATTTCGCTGGCCCCGTTGCCATGGAATTCGCACCGGAACCCGCTGCCAACGGAACACGGAACGGGTTGCGCGCTGCAAGCGGCGCGTACTTGGAAAATCCAGCGAGTGCCTCCGCGGAAGGTCCGCCTGGCAGCGATGCTGGCTCATGACCTGGAACGAACGCCGTGCTGAGGCGAATCGTCACTCGTACTCGGCCACCATCCTTGATTGGATCAAACTTGATCGCCTCGACGCGCTTGAGCATCGGGTCAACAGTGATTCGATAGACCAAGCGAAATACCTGATCGACTGCGCCTTCACCAGAGATCGTGGCGCGCAGTTCCACAAAGTCCGGTTCGTCACGCATTGAACGCGGAAGCGCAAGGCGCACGAATTCCTGTCGGGCTGGCGACTTTCGCTCAACGGCTGCACCGGTGGCAACCATCAGATCACGCACTCCCGTTTCTTCCGCAATGCGATTGAGCCGCGCCCGCAGTGCCGTGTCAACGGCGTCGGTGCGCTCGCCAAGCGATCGGCTCACTGCGGCTGCAATACGGCGATCAACCTCCGGTCGTTGATCACGCTCCTCGCGAACGCCGCGCAGAAACTCGCCTGTTCGAGCAATGTCTGCATCGGCAGCTCGATCGAAACCAGAAAATGACGTTAGGCGTCCACTGTGAATCATCCATCCAAGTGTTCCTGCAGCGAGCGCTGCAATGACCCACGAGAGTGGCTGACGCATACGAACCGGCACAAGCGCTGCGACTCGTTCGCGCAATGCAGCCACTGCTGAAACGGAATTTTCAACGCTGCTCATCGCACCCCCTTGCGGCTTGAGACGGCGGCACTTGCGGCACGCTTGACGGGTGGGCCGTCGAGCGAATCGATCACCATCTCTACTGCGACTGGTAGTCGACGACCAGCCTTACCCTCGGTGCTTGTGGAGCGAACATTGAAATCGCGCTTGGAGACCAGTGATTCACGCAACGCATCAGCCGTTGCACGATCGGCAGCCTCGGCGTCGATAGCAATTCGCACTTCCGCTGGAATCTTCATCGTCCCATCTTTAGCGACAGTTGCTTCGTCGGAGAGCGCCTGCCCATTCCATCCAGTGATCACAACACGCGACGCATCTGGAGCGAAGCCAGCGATGTACGACAACGAATCAAGCCATGGAAGATCAGCGTTGGTCCATGCGTCGATGTGTCGCGCACGAAGTTCATCGCGCTTGAATTGCCGATGCTCAAGGAGCGCCCCCTCGGCTTTGGCGCGCAATTCCGTGCGATGCGCCTCAATCGTTCCGCGCTCTTTGCGACCAATGGTCCAACCCATTGCGTAGGCGATTCCAATGATCGCTACCACTGCATACAACTGCATGCGCCGCCGCGCTGCCAAGTCCGGTGCGCGGCGCGGACTTGCAAGGTCAATGCGCTCTCGTTTGCGCGCGCCCTCAAGAAGTAGACCAACGAGCGGCCATGTTGCACCAGGATCAACCGTGCAAGTGACATCTGGATGTGCAGCTAGGTGTGAGACAGGAAGTCCTGCATCACCTGCGAGCGCCACAACAACACGCCCAGCAACATCTGCTGGTCCGATCACGTCAATTGCTGCTGGTCGTTGATCTGGCTGCTGTAATCGGAATCCAGTCCACGAGCGACGCGCCTCGGTCACGCTTGCATCGGCATCCGGGTCGACAACTGTCGCTCCACGCGTTGCTCGTAATCCATCACGACCTGCAACTACCAATTCCACCGCGTCGCCACAAAGATCAATCGCTGCATCTGGCGCGTCGCCACTGTCAGCGCGCGCGTCGATTGCAGGAAGTGTTTCCAAGAGATACGCCGTTCCGAAGGTGCGCGGTGCAATGCGCTCAACAGCGATTCCCGCCGTCGCGGCGATGGCGCGCACGGATGCGATCTCTTTCGCTGATGCTGCAACAGCCCATGCGTCAGCGCCGATTGGTACGAAGTCAACCACCGCATCAGCGGAGACTGCTGCCTCGCGCAACATCGCAAGGCGCACCATCCCGGCAATTTCATCGCGCTCAGCGCCAGGCAATACCAATCGCTTAAAAGACAATCGATCGCGAACGATGGTCCACGTGGCACGGTCTGTCGCAATCCCCGCATTGCGCAGGGCGAGTGCGACAAAGGCACCACGAACGGCATCAGTCCCGTCAATAACTTCTGCGGGCAATTCGATATCCACGCACCGCGCCACAGTGGCACGGCCGCGTTCAACGACTGCCTCCACCGCGCGTAGGCGCCGGTGGCCAAGATCGATCGCTACCTGTGATTTCACTGGTATTTACGGACTCGAATCGCTCCGACGCCGCCATCGTCCCGACAGCCCACCTGTCGAAGAACCCGATGAAGACGCCTGCTCATCGTCCTTACCGGATTCCTCTGCGCGGGATGCAACTCCCGCCGGATCTGGCGGTACATCCTTGTCGTCCCACCGCGTTGCGTGGAAGGGATGTGACATGGACGCAGACTGTTGTTTGCGTCGTTCGCGTTCTTCTGCATCACGCGCCGCACGACGCTCGCGCTCTTCATCGCCGAGCGACTTCCATTCCTTTGCTCGTGCATCTCGGTCGTCGCGCTCGCGTTCGCCGAGGGTCTTCCACTTTCCGGAGCGTTCCTCGCGATCCGCACGCTCACGGTCAGCCAGCGTGCTCCACCCTCGCGCCTTATTTTCGCGCGCCTGCTTCTCCCGATCGGCGAGCGTTGACCATGGAGCTGACTCTGGGACAGCTTCCGGCGCCTGCTCGTTTGACGGCTTCCACGCACCCTGCGCATCACGGGCCCGCTGGGCGACCTCGCGTGCGTCGCTTTCTGCCTTTCGCGCTGCATCTGCTGCACGAACGGCATCAGCTGCAGGAGAACGCCACGGCTCACGCTTCCATGATGGCGGCGCTCTTTCGATGCCTGGATTACTGTCACTTCCATCGCCCATCGCTGAGTCGTCTGCACCGCCATCGCCTTGAGAATCGGCGCCAGATTGCGCTACCGAAGGTGCTTCTATACCTGAGTCGCTCGATCCATTCGCCATGACAACACTGCTGTCTGGTTCGTCATCAACCACTTGATCCGCTGCAGCACTCTTTCGCTCGCCGCTCGCAACTTGTTCAGTGCGTACTTGCTCCGCGAGCGCCGCAGCAATTGGTAAGAGTGTGCAGTCACGAATGCTTGCGAAACGCGGTGGATCTTCTGCAAGATCAACAACCACTTCCCACACCTCAATGCCGCGCATCGCGCTGCCTTCCTGCATTCCATCAACAACACCAGTAGCAACACGTGCGCGCCACAACCAACTGCGCGCGCACACGAATGGAGCAATCGCTTCAAACTCTTCTGGTGTGAGGGCGCCGGAAGTAACAGGCCACGCGAGTTGCGCACGCTCACCGGCGGCAAGTGACGCACGCGCTTGCACCATCTTGGCGGCAAGTTCGGTGCCAACAGCAGGAATTGCACGGAGAACCTCTTCAGGGGCGTTTGCAATATCTACTTGCCCATGTTCCACCGCCGCGTTTCCAGCTACGACTGCATCAAGCACCTCGCTCCATTTGTCAACCGCAAGCTGCGACAAACGCATAGACCGCACGATCATGCCTTGATTTGTTGGAGTTTCGCCACCAATCGCGCTCCGCATGCGCTCCGCCGTCCCGCCAGATGTGCGCGCGTCGATCGCGGCCATTCCCTCGCTGCTCCATGCGCCGAGTGGCGTTCGTTCAACAATGGTGCCCGTCACACCGCTTCCAAGAGCACGCTGCGCGGCAAACGGTGTTGCTACATCTGCAACCGCCAATGTTCGAACGCGCGCCGGTATTGCCCCGCGTGCACCGGAACCGGAACTGTCCTGCAAGCGACGAACACCAGCAGCAATGCCTGCGGCTACTGGACCAATCACTCGGTCAGCAGTCAACCCTGATTCTGGTTGAATGATCGCCTCGATCGCATCAGCATTGCCACCGCGCGCCACTGCTGCGGTCGCGGCTGCAGAATCAATCACTCCAGTTCCTGCAAGCATGGCGGGGTCAAGACCTGCGAGCGCAAACTTTGCGCACTCCGGAATCAAGCGTTCGCCGGATGGACCAACGGGAAGTAACCGCGCCACGGCTTGCGCGCCATCTGCTTCATAAAGCAATATTTCATCCGGTAATTCTGGCGTTTCACCATCGGCCAGCGAGTTGCGCTGCGCCGAAAGCAGCGCGGCGACAGCCTGACATCCGCTCCACGCGATCGCGCGCTGTTGAGTGCGATCACGCATAGCGGTGAGGCCTGCGTGTTCCGCTTCCGATGCGGCGAGTAGTCCGCCAGCAACCAGCGCTGCGATCGCAAGCACTACCAACACCGCAAGCATGACAACGCCACGCCGAGCGGATCGCGCGTGAATCTGCTGAATGAAATGGCGCTGCGTGTGTGTCCTCATCGCGCTGCCTCTGGAGTGAAACGCGCGCCGTCCGCACCCGCGGCGTCCGGAACAGCAATGGTTCGGACTCGGTCCGGAGTTCCAAATTCGTCCCCTGCAAACTGCTCTGTGGAGTGCGCTACGGACTGTACTGCGGGCTGTACCGCAGACTGCGCTGCTGGAACTCCAAACCAAATGGCGACTTCAACTGCACTTGGCAGCGAGCCCGCGGAAAGCGAGTCGAAAGAATCCGCCCACCCACCTTGCGTCCAATAGCGCACTCGCATACCACGCACGGTGGCGGGCAACACGCTTGATGCACCACCACGGGCAATCGTTATGTTTCCTGACGATTCGTCGATCTGTGTTGCAGAAAGCGGAGCGAACGCAGCGCGCGCAAGTTCGCGCACACTGCCACTGCCAGCATCTGTTCGTGATGAGAGCACTCGCACTGACCGATCCGTACCAGTGACTCCAGCACCGAGCGGGCCGCCATCAACAACCGCGGTCTGTAATGCTGTTTCCAACACACCAAAGAGAGCATCAGCCGATCGCGTCTGAGCCGCTGTGCGCGCGGTGAACTGACGAGTCCGCGAGAGATCCTCAACGAACATTGCCAACGCGCCGAGGAGCAACATCAACATGCCCACCGCAATGAGCGCCTCAAGAAGCGTGAACCCGCGTGCATTTTTACGGCGATTCATCGAGAAACCTCCGGTCGCTCGGATCCACCGCCACTATCCCCGCGCAGCAACTGCCGAAGCACCGCAAGGCGCGGGGGATCAGAAGTAGTGACATCACCGCGCCCGTCAGTCTGCTCGTCATACACCTCAACAACGGCAAGCGCTAACCCAGGAAAGTCTGACGGCTCCATGCGTGATTCCACTCGCAGGCCAGCGACGGTGTGATCTTCTTGGGAGTCTGTCGGAATGCCTGCTTCCATGCGCGAAAGTTCTGAACGCGCAACATCCATCGCCAATGACCGCCGGGCAGCACGAGCACCATCGGAAACGGATCCTTCAACGACGCCAAGGACCACAACGCCAGCGAATGCAAACACTGCCGTGGCAAGAAGCACTTCAAGAAGAATGGAACCGCGAGTCTTCACGGGGCAATCCCCCGCGATTTGGCAGCCACAGCGCGTGAATTCTTAGATGTCACGCGCGGAGCAGTCGTTGCTCCGCCATCAAAGCGGCGCACTTCACCAAAGAGCGGATCGATGGCAATCCGCGTTACTCGAGCACCCGCTTGAATCCACAACTCGCGCACCGCCGCCGCGCTTCCATCAGGAAGAAAGAGCGCAATGCGTTCATCGCCCGCCGCGGCTGAAAATTCGGATCGCTCAGTTTCGATTGCCGGCACTTCGGTTCCCGCGTGCATTCCAGGATCAAGGACCCGGGATGCCCAATCTTCGTGGATTTGCTGATCAAACCCGCTGTCGCTCCCTGTCCCACCATCGCCCATTGAGGCGCTGGAATTCGCACCGGCTCGCGTGGCTACATCTGCAACGCGGCGCTCCATTTCCGCCTTGAGTCGCTGGGCTTTCCGTGTTCCCCGTAGCGCAGATTCCATGCCATCAGCGCCAGCGGCGCCTTTGGTGCCGTCCTCGGCCTGCCGCAACAAGTCGACGGCGCGCACTTCAATGCGTGTTCCCTCGGTTGTCACTACTAACTCGACAACGGTGCCTTCACGCTGTGCCCATGCGCGTGCAGATATCGCCTGTGAAACCGTGTCATCCACGGCGCGTTCAAATGATTGGCTGTCCAGCAACTGCGATCCATACGGCAACACAATGGCTGACAACGCCACCAGCACGCCGATCACGATCAGCAGTTCGATCAATGTAAATGCGCGGCGCGCGCGCATGAGAATCACCGCGGCTTCGCGGTGCCGCCGCCAGATGAGGAACCACTGGACGAAGACCCACTTCCGAAGTCACCGAAATCAGCGTCAGCATTGCCCTTGCCTTTAGCAAGCGAAATATCGTCCTCGGTGCCTTCCTGTCCATCCGGTCCGACCGACACAATGTCAAAGCCGACCGCCACGCCTTCTGCTGGGAAGACATAAACCCACTCGTGTCCCCACATGTCCTTCGGCACGGCCGACTCCAAGTACGGGCCAGACCAACGACCAGCTGCGTCGTCATCAAGTGCCGACTTGTCCCACAAGACAACCACGCCTTCCTCTTGCGTTGGAAGGCGCTTGACGTCATTCTTGAACATCATGATCGCCTTCTTGATCGCCTGCATCTGCACAGTCTGCGTGCCTTCGTAGGCCTTGTCGGACTGTCCACTCAAGTTGTAGAGGACGATTCCGCCCAAGGCGAGAAGGATGCCGATCACAATCAGCAGCTCAAGGATGGTGAATGCGCGGCGTGCGCGAAGTGTGCGATAGCGGGTTGAAGTAGTTCGCATCGGGTGTATCTCCTGCTCGGTGTGTTTACCGGGAAGCGTGCTGAGGGTTGCGCGCACGGGGAGCGAGCTCGGATCTACCGCGATTTCTCGCGAATCTCGTCCAGATATTGCTGCCATTCGGCGGCGGTTTCCTCATCAGGCGCCAATTCAATGGCATCCTCAATATCGCTTGCGCCGCCGACGGGGTCGCCCAATTCTGCCTTGGCAAGCCCGCGAATGAGCAGCGCAGAACCCCGGATGTAGCGGTCGTATTCGTCATTGCCAGTTGTGGCTTTCAAGACCGCCTCGGCGATCGCAAGACCTCGATCTGGCTCACCCTCGGAAATCCAAAGATCCGCCACCGCCAATGCGGCGGATGGATCGATCTCCATTGCCATCTCCCGTGCCTCACTGAAGAGCGCGTCGGCGGATGTGATGTCGCCAATAGCCACTGCGCGTTCGATACGAACCGTCTGCAACAGTGCGCGCGCGGCCTCATCTTCCGGATTGTGCGCGACATATTCACGCGCAAGTTTCTCTGCGGTGTCGTAGTCCTCGTTCTCGAGCGCGGTGGTGATAGCGAGTTCCTCGATCGACATGGATTCATCATCGCCATCAGCGGCAGCGTCAGGAGCGGCGGGCGTGGCACGCATATCAGAGCCGGCCTTGTCCGTCTTTGCAGCGGCCGCTGCCTCTGCAGCAATCGCCTGACCCGCGGCAATCTGTTGCGCCTGCCTCGCCTCGAATGAAGCGCGTGCTTGATCGCGCGCGGTGCTTAGCCCGGTGCTTAACCCCGCAACCATGGCAATAATCATGGCAATCACGCCAATGAGCAATGCACCAACAAGAGACACTGCACAACCCACGCCGAAGCCTGTCCAAAAAGGACCCTTTGAAGTCTTCGGTGTCGGTTGCGGATAGAGCGGCGGCGCGTTCGATGGAGTAGTCACAAAGCGAATCCTACGCCTGTCCACCAAGCTGCAACATCGGTAGCACGAGCGCTAGGAATATAGAAAGCACCACGGCTGCCAAGAAGAGCAATAGCGCTGGCTCCATCAATTTCACAGCAATTCCAAGCGTGCGATCAACGCGTTTTTCAAGCGTGTCTGCCACCCCGCCAAGAACGGTGGGGAGATTATTTGCACTCTCGCCAACGGAAATCATTTCCACAACATCTGGCTCAAAAAATCCACTTTCCGCAAGGGGCTGCGCTAACTGCTCGCCGCTGCGAACGGCTTCGGTGGCTCGTTCCACGCTCTCTGCAAGACGCGGGTGCCCGGCAGCGTCGCGCGCAATTGTCATGGCCTGCAACATGGGAATTCCATTTGCGAGGAGCGTTCCAAGTACGCGCGTAAACCGAGCAACGCATATTGCTCGGACGAGTGCTCCATATTGCGGAACGCGTAACTCTGCATCGCGCAAACGACGCTGTAGCGCGGGGCGCTGCCATGCCCACCAAGCCGCCACGATGAGGAGTGCAACACCCAGCAACAGCAACGGCCATCGTTCCACCAACACATCACTGACGCCCATCAGAAATCGCGTTGGGAGTGGCAGCTCGCCCTTGACGTGGAATTTCTTGAACTTCGGAACAAAGAAGATCAACGCCGCGATCACAATTCCGAATCCGACCGCAAGCAAGATCACTGGATAAATCAGATTGCCGATTACCTTGCTACGCATCTCTGCTTGGTTCTCAATGAAGATAGCGAGGCGAGCGAACACATCCTCAAGAAACCCGCCGCGCTCACCGGCTCGCACCATAGCGACCTGCACATCGGGGAAGACTCCGGGGTAGCGCGCCATAGCCTCCGCAAGTCGCTCGCCATCTTGCACCGCATCGGCGATGGATTGCCACGTTGCAGCAAGACGAATATTCGACTTTCCACGACCGAGCAACCGGAGCGACCGCAACAGCGGAACGCCGGCGCGAAGAAGGTCCCCAAGTTGGCGATACGAGTTCGCGAGCGCACGCGCGCCAACACCGCGCGCACGCGCTGCCTGGCGCTCGGCAACCTTGGTGGGCGCTAACCCGCGCGACTGGAGATCGGCAAGAGCGGCCATTTCTGATGCCGCATCAAGCGTGCCGGCAACGCGAGCACCAACGGAATCACGGGCTTCGTAAGCAAATGTCGGCACGCGCGTGATACCGGGATCGGTGCTTCGGGTTGCCAAGTAAATAACTAACGCGGTCAATTCTTGATTTCTAGCGATGAAAGAGAGCGAGTGTGACCGAATTGCATCCTGGATAAGGTGGCACGATTGATTCTTGGCAAGTCTTGGACGTTGTTACAGCGCGGTTTCGATCACGGCCTTCTTACTGGCCCGCAATCGCCTTACGAGGACGGCCGCTGAGCGCGGCCCTGTCCTCTTCGGCGAGTGCGAAGTCTTGGACGTTGTTACAGCGCGGTTTCGATCACGGCCTTCTTACTGGCCCGCAATCGCCTTACGAGGACGGCCGCTGAGCGCGGCCCTGTCCTCTTCGGCGAGTGCGGCCAGGGGAGCGGGTTTGCAAACCGGCGTTTGTACTGGCTCGCAATCGCCTTACGAGGACGGCCGCTGAGCGCGGCCCTGTCCTCTTCGGCGAGTGCGGCCAGGGGTGGCGGTTTCCAAACTGGCGTTCGTACTGGCTCGCATTCGCCTTACGAGGACGGCCGCTGAGCGCGGCCCTGTCCTCTCCGGCGAGTGCGGCCAGGGTGAGCGGGTTCCAGACTGCGCATGTATGTGTGTTGCGTTGGCGAGCACCCGCAATGAACGTTCGATCGTCAGCAGGCTCGT
>JAPLMU010000030.1 GCA_026386795.1 Planctomycetota bacterium | reverse complement strand
GTCAGATGCGCCGGCGTTTGCGCGCGCAAATTCCAATCAGGGCAAAGGCCGCCATTGCACCTGGTGCTGGTACGGCTTCAAGGACAAAGGCAGTTGTGAGATCAACCTGATCACCGGCGCCAAGTTGGAAGACCAAGTGGATTCCCATTGCATCACCCATTGCCATCG
This sequence comes from Planctomycetota bacterium, assembly GCA_026386795.1. Classification (GTDB taxonomy): domain Bacteria; phylum Planctomycetota; class Phycisphaerae; order Phycisphaerales; family SM1A02; genus UBA966. The sequence goes on along the minus strand of JAPLMU010000030.1, from coordinate 14,268 downwards.
CGGGCTGTGTGGGGATTGGTTGACCAAATGCTTCTCCAGGAATTGACGCAACATTGTCGGCAGCAGAAGTCACCTGAAACGGCGCGTTCAGTAGCGACGCAATGTTGTTGTTGATGGCGCTCGCCCGGATATATGCAGTCCAAATGGAGTTGCCATTTGCGGATGCAAACAGACCACCATCTGAATTTCCGGTCAAGACACCACTGACAGAACCGCCGGTCAAACTACTGGTCCCATGCGCGAACGTACTTGCGCTGATGTCTATGTTGAATGTTTGAGCACTGGCTGAAGCATTGATCACCGTGATCAACCCCCCAAAGATCGCACGGTTTGAACTCGTGCTATCCGTGGCCGTCAGTGTGAAACTAGTTAGGAATCCGGTACCAGACAGCGTGCTGTTGTAACTGTATTGAAACGGATCACCCGCAGGGGAACCGACGGGTGCAGCAGATACTGATCCGCCAGCGCTTCCGGCAACAGAAATCTGGACCACAGGAATTCCCGCGATCGCCGATCCTGTCAGGGCAGTCATTGCAAATATTGAACTGAGACAGAACTTCATCTCGGGCCTTTCCCTAACGGTATGTCAATGTCGAACCGAATTTCACTACCGATAGAACTCTTCGATCCTGGACCGTTACAAGCAAGCAAACAACTTGGCTGATCAGAGCTTTCTGCGGCGGTTGTTGGTCAATCGACCCGCACAAGCCAACATTGCAATAGCGCTAGGTCCCGGAACCACGTTGAATGTGTAGGCGAACGAAACAGCGTCGCCAGCACTCAGTGTGAAACGAAGAACTACGCCAGCATTTCCGTCCGGTGGAACATTGGACGGTAGCGGGACATTTGCGAACATCGCCGGCACTGTTGCTCCGCTTAGAAACTGCCCCACAGTAAATCCAAACTGGGAGTTCCAAAGGGTTTGCACCGCAATGTCGTTGATAGTGGCCGTGTAGATCGCATGACCGGCTGGATCAGAACTCAACACCGCACCGTTCCCATTGAGGTCGGTGAGTGTTGTAGTGATGGAACCACTCATGAGATTGCCGCCAGAATCACCTGAAATCGGTGCGTACTGGTAGTACGTGTATGTCTTGCTCGAAGAAGACATGTTGTAGAAGGTTTGCGATCCGGAGATGACACCAGCCGAGGCTGCGCATCCAGTTCCGAGTAAAGCAACGCACGCGATATACCTGTGTATAGAGACCATGTGCCCACCTCCTTAAGGGGGACACGGCCAAACCCTTTCCCTCGGGTGCGGCCGATTTGTTTTTCCGAACACTAACCCTGACGAGATTCCCCGTCAGTGAGAGGAAAGTACCCCACTTCTCTAGAGAAGCAAGAAATCGCGCCAAATTCCCCTCTCAACGAGTGGAAACACTCCCCCAGATCATCAATGAGCACTGATAAACGACAATGCAACCGCAATTGCAATGACCAGTCTAGGGATATTATTGATATTCAACTGATAACCTATCAGAATCACTGATTCTGGAGATCTGCTCGCCATCTGGCCTGCGCCAATCCTCAATCACTCGAAGCATCGTCGCCACATCAGGGGCGGTTCGGATGCCCTCTTTAAGCCCCTTCACGTGCCCCATGGACTTCCCGTACCAGCTGATCCGGCTGCGCATGCAGTGCAGGACATGTTCCACTGAGTGATAGCGGTTCAACAATTCCACGTGCCTGGCGATGCAATTCAGTTTCTGGTGAAACGATGGCTCTGGTGGCAAGTCACCAGTTTGGAGTAGCCCCAACGCGCGCCGAAAGATCCAGGGTGTTCGCAGCGAGCCACGACCGATCATGACGCCCTGGCAACCACTGGCCCGCATGAGGGCTGGAACATGCTCAGGCTCGTTCACGTCGCCATTACCGATAACCGGGATTGCCCGGACCGCCTCAACCACCGCGCCGATGCGCGCCCAGTCAGCGACGCCGGAGAACAGCTGCACCGTCCAGCGTCCATGCACCGTGACGGCAGCGATACCCGCAGACTCAAGGTCGCGCGCGAGTTGCGGAGCTACGAAGTGCTCAGGATCCCAGCCGAGGCGCAACTTCGCGGTGACAGGAACGCGCCCATTGGAGTGCCGCCGAACCGACTCAACGATCCGTTCAGCGAGTTTCATAGTGCTCAGCGCATCGCAGAGAAGTAAAGAGCCGCCATGCTTCTTGGCAACCTTATCCACCGGGCAGCCCATATTGATATCAATCAACTGTGCGCCGTGGTCGATCGCCCAACATGCCGCTTCGGGCAGTGGATCGTCCCAATTTCCATAGAGCTGCATGCCACATGGCTGATCGAGGCCATTTGTAGCGGCGAGGTCGATGCTCTTGGCGGTGCCACGCAAGATGGCGGTGCAGTTCAACAGATCCGTGCTCGCCAAGCCAACGCCGCCTTGCTCGCGACAAAGGATTCGAAATGCCAAGTCACAGTGGCCAGCGATCGGAGCAAGTAACAATGGCGTTTCAAGCCGAAGTGGACCAATGTGGAATCCATCACCAGTCCGCGGCTGTGTACTGCTTGGCAAATTCACGAAGTGGACTCCATCACAGCACCTTGCAGTCGATAGAAGCCAAGTAGAAACATTCCCGCTGCAAATGGCTCAATTTCGAGCCGACCCTTGATGGTTCCATAGCGGAACACGTGCTGACCCTGAACAGCAAATGGCTTCGCGAATGTCACCTCGATGGAGTCAAACGGTGTCGGCGGAAGGCCGATACAGCAGCCATCCCACTTGTTGAGCATGAACATTGCTTCTTTGGTTTCAAACACCTGAAGCGGCGGAGCCCAGTAGCCGCTGATTTGGATCCACGCGCCGCGCAGATCCGCAATCCGTCCTGGAACTTCAAAGAGTGACTTCGATGCGTCGACCGTGCGCGCAGCGCTCGCAAGAAGCTCCCACGTGATCTGATAAGGATCAGACTCGGAACCAGAGCCACGCACGACGTACTTTCCATCAAGCCGCACAGACTGATGATCAACTCTCTCAACGACAGCCTTCGCGCCGACGGTGACTTTGGGAGAAGTGGTTGATCCTGGACGCGGCATCGGTGCAGCAGCAATCGGTGCTACTGCGGTAACCAGTGGCTGCGGGGAGACTGATTCGATGGCGCGCGCGTCATTGATGGGATCAACGCGCGGGGAGTCAATGTGTGGCCACCATGCGGCGGCGACCGCAGCGAGCACTAACAACACGGCAGTGGTGATCCAAACAGCGCGCATATGTAGATCGTAGGGGCGTCAGGCGCGCTCGACGAGGTGAACGAGTGCGTCGTGAACATGTGTTGCGTGCATAGATCCTGCATCAAGCATGTCTAGCCCATCAGCAATGAAGACTGGCGCATATGGGGTGCCAGACTCGACGCGGCCGTGGCTTCCACGAACCAGAGAAGTGTCGAGCGGAACAGTCTCAAGGAGCGCACGCATACCGAATTTACGGAGCATGAGTTTGCGGCCCACATATGCAGTTGGCACGCGAATCGCCGGATTCATGAAGAGTTCAAGCGGGTCGTATCCGGGCTTGCGGTGAATATCGACGGTGCGGGCAAAGTCAGGAGCACAGAGATTGTCGTTCCACCATGGGTAGGCGAACCAGGAACCAGAAGCGGCAACTGCAAGGAGGTCGCCGCTCCGCTCGTGATGAATACCAAGAGCGCGCTGCGCCGAAGTGTCAAGTAAATGCTCAATTCCATGGTCTCCTGCAAGCAGCGTGGCGCGCACTGCTTCAATGTCACTCGCGTCCTTCACATAGATGTGAGCCACTTGATGATCGCAAACAGCAAACGCGCGACTTGCGCCGGCATCAAGGTATTCGCGGTTTCCCTCTTTACGAATAGCCACGAATTCACCAGCACGCAATGTGCGATTGGGTGTGAGGGCGCGACTTACCGGAGCAATTCCGTACTCACTGAGAACAACGACCTGCACACCGCGCTTCTCATAGAACTTACGAAGACCCTCAAACACTCGGTCGATCTCGCGAATTTCCGGATCGATACGCGGATCATCAGGGCCAAATTTCTGCAGGCAGTAATCGAGATGTGGCAAGTAGATCAGGTGTAAATCTGGCTGGAACTTCTTCTCCACGCTCATGGCTGCGCATGCAATCCAATCGGTACTTCGGATGTCCGACATTGGGCCCCAAAAGTGAAAGAGCGGAAACGGTCCAAATTCCTTCTGGAGTTCATCGCGCAGAGTGGGTGGATTAGTCCAGCAATCAGGCACCTTTCGTCCATCGGCGCGGTACTGCGGGCGCGGCGTGACAGAAATGTCCGCACCGGAATACATATTGAACCACCAGAAAGAATTAGCAATGATGGGTGCGGTGCGTCCGGCGGATAGCGCTCGATCGCGCAGCGTGTCCCACACCATCGGTCCGTGGACAAGATGGTTCGACTGCTTCCAGAAGTGCACCTCTTGGAGAGAGCGGTCAAACCAACCATTGCCAACGATTCCGTGGTGACCCGGGTGCCTTCCGGTGAGCATTGAACTTTGCGCACTGCAAGTGACCGCTGGCAGATCGGTAGTTAGTGTTCGAATTCCGCCCGAGCGCTGCGCGAACGCTTGGAGGTGCGGGCACTTGCGCCGCGCGAAGACCGCTGGAGAGAGTCCGACGATATTGAGGACGACGACACGCACGCAGGCAGGATAGGGCGGGCGCCGAAGTGAATACCGGCTGCGGCAAGTTGCCTGTCAACTTGCGCCGCCCACCCACGATTAGCAGCAGGACTTGCTGGGCTTGGATGAAGAACCTGATGGATAGGCGGAATTGGCGATCCGACCGATGGGTACTTTGCGAGCGCATCGCGGGCGCGTATGGCCGCAAAGGCGCCAAATCCCACGATATTGGCAGGTTGTAACGCCTTGATCGCCGCAGCAAGAGCCTCGTCGCAAGCAACCTCAAGAGCCCGTGTGGCGGTGGATCCACGGCCGGAGCGCGGAAGTTTGTCTGGTGTGATGTTTGTGCCAGCGGCAGACATGAAAGCGAGTGGGCACCAATTCCAGATAAATGCTTCGTGAAAGAACTCGTCGGCTGTTCCAAATTGCCCTTTGGCCCATGACCACACGCGTGCGCCGCTTACTTCACTGCGCGCGCATGCAAATCCTTCAATGGGGCGCTTAGGGTGCATCAACTCAGGTGCGCAAATCCGTGCAGTCTTTGCATTGATGCCAAGAAAGCTTTCTACAGCTGCCACCTCACCAAACGGAACGCCGGTTTGCGCCATTCCAAATGGACCCGGATTCATGCCAACGAACAATACGCGCGGACGGAGTTGCGCGCGTGCGAGAAATGCTCGGTGCGCATTCCACGCGTAGACGAGTGGGTTGTAGGTAAACGCCACTGGCGCTACGAACCGTAATGACTCGCACTCGACCGTCAATTTCTTCGCAACACCCTCTAGGGCGATGCTTGGCGAAGTGGATGGTCCACGGCGTTTGGATGGTGTTGAGCCACTCATTTGCATCGCGCGAGTTACGCCAAACACGCCGCCGATCAACTCTGAACGATCACATTTCGTAGCGCAAGCCCGTGTAGATACGAACATCGTTGTTGACGTCGCCAGCTGGCACATCCGATTGGTATTGCCACCGAATACCACCAAGGATCGAAAGTCCGGTTATCTCTTGGAATTTCATTGTCCATTCAAGGCGCGCAAGGAATTGATAACTCGAGAAGTCAGCAACATCGGGGGTGACCCACCACGAACCAACAATCGCCTGTGACTCGCTGATCTTCCAATCCCACTCGATTTCCCCGTACAACTCGGGCAGAAAGTTTTGGTTCTCGCCAAATTCGTAACTACCACCAACACCGAGTTTGCCAAGCAGTCGGAACGGCGGCGCCTTCATGAATTCGTATCCAACGCCGCCCCACAGCGAAAGACGCTGCTCCCAAGCTTCGAGCGACGAGGCTTGCCCCTGACCCTTTACGAACCACAGCCACGGACCGCCCTTGGTGATGAAGCGGTTGTATGTGGAAGTACCAAGCAAATTGTCATCGGTGGTAGCGCTATTCACCGTCTTGAAGAAGAACTCAACGTTGTTGCTCCACTTTTCGACATCCTTTATTTCATAGATGGCGCTCGCGGCAATGCGGAAGTCCAGTTGTTTGTCCTTTGCTGCGTCATAGTTGACGTTGCCGTCAAAGAGAAGTTTCCACGGTGACACCTCTTTCGTGGCGGCAGCGGGAACAGCAGCGTTGTCGCCTGGGTTTACCTCACCCTCTTTGCGGGGCGCGTCCATGGCTGCATTTGCAGCGGGCTGGGCTTCTTGGCGAACCCGGTCAAGATCAACGCCCTCTGCGGCTGGGGGTGCTGTAACTGGTGCCGGAGCAGGGACGGTGGCGGGAGCGGTGGTGGCCACCATTGAAGCAATAGATGTCCGCGCGATCGTCACCTTTCCGAGCACTGGGTGTAACAGCACGATCGAATCGTTTGTCTCGGAAACCAGCGTCGCCCGGATGGCATCACCGCTCGAAAGAGCAACAATGACGGTCTGCCCCGGCACTGGTTGCGCGGCGTCTTGGACGGCGAGTGCCATAGGCGTTGTGCCAAGGGTCAGTGTCAGGGCTGCAGCGATAGTGGTCTTCATGGGGGTAGTCATGATTGGGGTTCCGGGCACTCACAATAAGACTTGGAAGACTACCGCTCGCTTCGAATTTCAGCAGCTATTTCCTTAGGTGAATTCCGTTATTTAATTCCTCGGCGTACTCTGCGGAGATGATTCCCCGCCCCGGCCCTAAGGCCAAGTCTTGCGCAATTGCACTCCTTTCGGCACTGCTGATAGTGGGGTGCGCTTCGGGATCGGGAAAGTCCAAGCCTGGTGAAGCGGCTCGCATTCTCCGCGACCAACGCATTACGCGCGCCCAACTTGAGGAGGCCTCGAACGCCTTCGCCGATCGTTATTTCACATTGATGCTCTCCGCGAGTGAGCGAGTGATGCGTGACAACAAGGATATTAATCAGTGCCGCATCATGAACGGATTGAGGCTTCTTGGCGTGTCGAGCATGTACGACATCGCCACGAGCCCCGACACAATCACACAGTTGGTGGATCAGTTGGTGGTAGTAACACTGCAGAACTATTTCTGGGTTGATTCCGGGCGCGCTCAGGAAATTTGGGGCCCACGTGCGCAATTCCTGGTTGAGAATCTGCGCCGCGCGCGCGAAGACATTTGGACCATCGCCGGCCGGGTGTTTACCGATGCCCAACTCGAAGAACTTGACCTGTCTATCGCCACATGGTGGAGCCGCCGTGGTGGCACAGAGTTTGTCGCGTATGTTCGTTTCAGTGAGGTGTCGAGCGTCAAAGGGGAAGCACTGATTGAGCGCGTACGCGATGGCGGAGGATTACTTGAGCCACTCGACCGCGCAACCGAGCAAGTCGAAAACGCGAATCTCGCACTTGATCGCTCATTCTTTTGGGCAAAGCGACTTCCACTCTTTGCAAATTGGCAGATTGAAGCGCTTTGGTACGACATGCTGATCATGCCGGACACACAACGGCTATTGGCAAGTGTCGACACAATGTCAAAGGCAATCGAGATTGTCCCAGAGCGAATGAAGATGTTGAATGGCACCATCACCGGTGCACAAGACACAGCACGAGACCTCGTCGATCGCATCTTTCACCGGGTACTTGTTGTGTTAATTGTCGCGCTCAGTGGAGTATTCATCATTATGAAATGGCGCGCGTCGCGCAAGGAGACAAAATCATGATCGCAAGGTTGATTCTCACAACACTGGCTCTCACTGCGGTGGACACAGGTTTACCCGTCCAAAATACGGGATCAACTCAGAAAAACTCTGAGATTGCCGATAGCAACTCGGCACAGGAGAGCGGGCCGGTCAAGAGTCATGCACCGACCCCGAGGGTGCAGAATGCCATCGCTGATGACCTCACAAAGTCACCGCCAGAGTTGGTGAGCTCGCAAGACACCTATTCCGCAGAGTTTTCTGCAATGGTGGAGCTGTTTCCGTCCTATTCACCGCGAGCGGTTCCGATCACTGGCGGGATGCATATTGTTGGATCTGACACCATGGGTCCACTGCTTGCCAATATTGGCATCTCGTATCAAGTGGTGTATCCAGATGTGAAAGTCAATATTGATCAAGGCGGGTCATCGAAAGGAATCAACGCGTTAAAAAACGGAGGCTGTGATATGGCTTCGGTATCTCGAGATCTTTCAACGAAAGAAATCGATGAAATTAGTAAGGCCACGGGAAAGCAGGTCTTTGTAGTTCCAATTGCACGGGGCGCTACGTGCGTTTTTGTGAACGCAGATAATCCGATTGTTGGCTTCACCAAGGAACAGTGCAATGGTTTGGTTTCGATCACCCATGCGATGACCGAAGCACCGATCATGAGGTGGAATGAACTTGATCCCTCATCGCCGCTCGGAACCACCTTTCCGATCCTCTATGTGCCCCGAATGACCTCGGGAACATTGCAGTTGTTCATCGACTGGTGCATGCCTGGCGAGCAGATCACTACGATTGGTCGCTACACCGAACCAGGACCATCCTCGGTTGTGAACGCCTGTTGCGCGTACCCAACTGCCGTCGGGATTTCTGGGTACGCCAATCGGCAGCCTAGAGCTCGTTGCATTGCGCTGTCGAATGGCGCCGGTCAGCCCTTTGTGACGCCAACCGTTACAACGATTGGTGATGGCACCTATCCACTCGCGAGGACACTCAATTTGGTATTTGTCGCAACGGACGCTCAACATATTCCAGAACCCACAATCGAGTTCTTGCGATTTGCTCTGTCGGAAGATGGTCAAGACCTTGCGGCGGAAACGGGCAATATTCCAATGGATGCGAATGCACTACCGGGGTTTCTTGGAACACCAGTGAAGGGCGTTTGGCAGTAACAGCTACCACGGTCAGATACTCGGCGGCGCTATCGAGCACGTCCGCTTGATTGATGATTCAAATTCAGCACCACGCCCAATCACTTCACAGTGAAAGTGTGCACCATTTCATGCTTGTAGACCTTGCCAGGCCGTAGCACCACATCGGGCCAACCGTCTTTGCCCTGCTTATTGATGCTGTCGGGGAACGCTTGGGTTTCCAAACAGAGGCCATCGTTTTTGGCGTAGACAGTCCCGTCTTTACCTGGGACACCGTCAAGAAAGTTGCCGGAGTAGAACTGGATTCCCGGTTGATCGCTCGCCACAGTCATTGTGATGCCGGTCTTTGGACTGCGCAGCACGGCACACGTCCGCAGAGTTCCAACCTGACCATTGACAACGAAGTTGTGGTCGTAGCCACCGGGATCGTCCTTTGTCGCTGGCAACTGTGCAAAGTCCTTACCAACAACTTTCGAGGTGCGAAAATCAAGTGGCGTTCCGGCCACAGGCTTGATTTCGCCAGTTGTGATCAATGTTCCATCCACCGGTGTGTACCGATCAGCGTCAATCATCAATTCATTGTCAAGGATTGAACCGGAGCCCTGTCCATTCAGGTTCCAGTAAGTGTGATGTGCCAAGTTGACCACGGTTGGCTTGTCAGTAGTGGCTGACATGCGCACACGCAATTCGTTGGCATTCGTTAACGTGTAGACCACCGTTGCATCAACATTTCCCGGGTAGCCCTCTTCGCCATGTTCGCTACGGTAAGTGAAGGTGATCGATGGACCATCCGTAGTCATTGCTGCACTGCCGGACCAAATGACCTTGTCGAATCCTTTCGTTCCGCCGTGTAAATGATTCGGTCCGTTGTTGGTAGCAAGGACGTACGGGTTTCCATCGATACTGAACCTGCCAGCAGCAATTCGATTCGCGCAGCGCCCGGCGGTGCATCCAAAGTACTGCGTGCGTGCCACGTAGTCGGCAGCACTCGGGCGCCCAAGCACTACATCAACCAGCTTTCCTTGGCGATCGAACGCCTTGAGTGCCACGATGATGGTGCCGTAATCCGTGACATCCGCAACCATTCCCTTGGAGTTGGTGAGTGTCCAGAGGTGTACGGGCTTCCCATCAACAGTGCCCCAATCTTTACTGGTGATCGACCCCGTATGCGGGTCGCCAGTGCAACCGGGCGTCGCAAACGCAAACATGCATACCGCAATTGAGAGCGAAGCAGCAAATGGGGCGATCGTTGGAATGGTCGCATTCATAGTGGTGATCCTTAGGTTTGTTTGCGTTCAATGCGTCGAACCGAGAAGCGGCGAACGAGTTCATCAGCTGTCACGCCGATGAGAAGCACCGCGCCTATGACCGCAAATTCAAGTTGTGAACTCAAGCCAAGCAAGATGATTGCTGTCCGTAACACCTGCAGCGTTGCGGCACCAAGGATGATGCCAAACACGCTGGCTTCTCCGCCACGCAGGCTGCATCCACCAAGAACAGCTGCGGCGATCGCGTAGAGCTCATAGAAATTTCCGAAATCTGAAGGCTGCGCACTTCCGATGTCAAAGATGAAGAGCATTCCACCAAATCCAGCCAACAGGCTGCACGCAACATATGCCATGGTGATGAGCCACGCGGTTGGAACACCTGAGTAGCGCGCAGCACTTTCGTTGCGGCCGGTAGCAAGCAACCAGCGTCCCCAGACCGTGCGGTGAAGAAACACCCCGATCACTACCGCTAGTACAACGAGGGGTATCACGGTCGCCGGAATCTGGTAATTCTCTACTAGTGGAATTGGAAACTTGGCGAGTGCAATTGACCGTACGCCTGCGAATTCACCCTGAAATCCTTGGGATTGGTCGCTTGTCATCCATCGCGCAATTCCGCGATAGAGAAGCAGTCCGCAGAGAGTCACTAGAAATGGCTGCAGTCGCAAGCGTGTAATCAGTACACCGTGAAAGAGGCCAATGAGCGCGCTTCCAGCGAGTACTAGGGGGATGACCACCCATGGTGACCATCCGTGCTCGACCAACAGCCACGGTGTGGTGATTCCGGCAAGGCACACTACAGAGCCAATCGAAAGATCAATGCCGCCGGTGACAATGACTAACCCAGCACCGAGCGAAATGATCGCAAAGAGCGAAGTGCGCTGTGTGAGATTCATCAGGTTGTAGCCAGTCAGAAAATTCTGACCGAACACAGATGCGACCATACAGACCACCAAGAAGATTCCAAGGATGCCAAGATTCTTCTTCATAATTTTGTCCCGCGACGATGCTCTTTACCGCGCGCCGCTGTTTGTGTCCACGATCCACTGGGCGCGCCACCTGTCGCCAAGTGCATGATGGCAACTTCATTAACCTCCTGCGCGGTGAACTCGCCCGCGATGCTTCCTTCGTGCATAACTATCACTCGGTCAGCAAGCATGAGCACCTCTTCCAAATCACTTGACGCAAAGAGCACAGAAGTTCCAGAATCGGCAAGTCGACGAATTTCTGCATGAATTTCTGCACGGGCGGCAACATCGACACCACGCGTTGGTTCGTCAAGCAGCAGTAGTGCGGGGCTGACGGCTATCCACCTGCCAATGACCGATTTCTGCTGGTTCCCACCCGAAAGCGTGTGCAGCAACCGATCTGGCTCAGCGGGACGTAGTTGCATGCGCTCCATCAACTTTCCAACGACACCACGTTCTGCGGAGGTGTCCACAGTACGCACACGACTGTTTCGATCAACCCATGCGAGCGACATATTCATGGCGACATGATTGGCCGCAAAGATCCCGTTGCGCGCGCGGTCTTCGGGAACAATGGCAACACCGCGCCGCACCCGCGACGCAGTGTTGCCACGTAGTTCAACATCATCAAGGTGCACCTGTCCGCCGTGGGGGGTGATGGCGGCGATGGCTTCGAGGACCTCGGTTCGTCCAGCACCGACAAGTCCAGCGAGACCAACAATTTCGCCAGTTTTTACTACGAACGACACTGGATGCGCGCGTCGGTGGGCGCTTGTCAGTCCCGAGACACGCAGTCGAACACTCGCACTGTCACGGGCGGCACGTTGCTCAGTTGGTTCGATACTACGGCCGACCATGAGTCGTTCAATCGAATTGCGGTCGTATGCGCCGCGCTCAAGGACGCCAGCGCACTTTCCGTCGCGAAGCACAATTACTCGATCTGCTATGCGCAATACCTCATCAAGGTGATGCGAGACAAACACTACGGCTTTGCCTTGGGCGCGCAATTCGGACATGATTTCTAGCATTCGATCAGCCTCTCTTGCGCTCAGACTCGAGGTTGGCTCATCAAGTATCAGAATGCGCGCGTTGCAGGAAAGTGCCTTTGCAACCTCAACCAACTGGCGTTGGGCGATTGCCAGTGCTCCGCATGGTGTTGTTGGATCAAGATCAAGGCCAACACGCGCCAGCCAATCACGCGCGCTTGCCTGCATGGAATGGAGATCAAGAAATCCAAAGCGCGCAGGCTCGCGCCCGAGGAAAATTGAACCAGCGATGTCTAAATTTTCCGCAAGATTCAACTCTTGATGAACAAGTGCGATACCCGCCCGGGTTGCGTCTCGCACGGACGAAAGTTGTACGGTGCGAAGAACGCCATCGGCATCAGCCACAGAAATATCGCCATCACTCGGCGCAATCACTCCCGAGAGCATCTTAAGAAGCGTGCTCTTGCCGGCGCCATTTTCGCCAACAATCGCCAACACCTCGCCGCCGCGTATGGAGAGATCAATGCCAGAAAGCGCAGGGACGCCCGCATAGCGACGACCAAGGCCGCTGCAGCGCAGAAGTTCCTGGTGTGTGTTCGTCATGCGGCTGTAAACGCTTGCATTACGGCTTCGCGGGGGCTTCCTTGCCAGCCTTGATCTTTGCCTTCAAATCCAGCCAGAAATTTTCGGCATTGTCTTTGCGAATCACCTTGGCGGAAATGCTGATGACGCCATTTGCGGGAATCATTGACATGTCGCCCTTATTCAGGGCGCTCAGGACCTTAATGCTTTCGAATCCGTAACCATACGGATCCTGCACAACGGTTCCAAGAACAAACCCTTCCTTGATTCCGGTGATGACATCGGCGCCCTCATCGAAAGCCGCCAACTTCACAACACCAACTTTGCCGGTCTGTTTGAGCACTTCAACGGCAAGTGTGGAGTTGTATTCAAAGAGCCCGGTCATGAGCGCAAGATTTGGGTGCTTGATCATGACATCTTCAATGTTCGCCTTGGCCTTAGCGCGGTCGAACGAATCGGTCCATGTGCCAACAATGGTGTACCCCGCCTCGGTAATCACCTTGGCTGGCTCGTCATAACGCGTCGCGTCTGGGGCGCGACCAAGCAGGCCATCAATAAAGCCTTGCCGGCGCCGCTTGGCGTTGTCTTGTTCAAGACGCCCAATGAAGATCGCCACCTCGCCGCTCGGGCATCCTTCTCGCGCAAGCTTGCCGCACATGACACCGGCGTCGTAGTTGTCCATACCGATATAGCACAGCCGCGGCGCCTTCGGTGCATCAGAGTCGTTGGTGATGAGTAACGACTTCTCCGCTACAAGGCTCAAAATTTCCAATTGGTTGGTTGGATCAATGGCACTCACAGAAACGCCATCAATGCCGCGCGTCACTAAGTCTTCCAACATGCGCTTCTGATCACTCAATCCCCCGCCCGGGAATTGAACTGTGACGTCACATCCGAATTCCTTACCAGCGGCTAGAGCGCCAGCCTTTGCGATGGTCCAAAAGTCCGCAACGCCGTTTGAGACAAATGCCAAGCGTGGCTTGGCGTTCGGTGACTTCTTTAGTTCCGCGATGCGCGCTTTTTGCGCTGCGATCAAGTCAGCGTGTGGTGCGGCGGCGACCAAACCCATACCAAGGGCTGCCAGTGTGACGATGGAAATAAGCTTTCGATTCATGTGTTCTCTCTGATGCGGCGTCGCGTTAGGAATTACCAAACAGTGACACCACCGTTGACTGGAATTTCGACACCAGTAATAAATGACGCGGCTTCGGAAGCAAGGAATGTAACGGCGCCGCCAACATCTGACGGGACGCCAAAGTGACCCATTGGTATGCCCTTGCGATAACCCTCTTTCATTTCAGCGGGGTCGTTGGCGTGGCGTTCAACGGGAATCCAGCCTGGTGCAACCATATTTACCGTGATTTGCCACGGAGCTAATTCGCGTGCCATCGAGCGACTCCAGCCAATTTGCGCTCCCTTTGCGGCTACATATGCACTGAATGGGCTCACCCCTTGCCGAAACACTTCGCTCGTGATGTTGATGATTCGCCCGTGGTGCGAATGCTTCATATGAGGCAGGATGCGGCGAGTGATGAGGTATGGGCTCTTTACGAAGAAGTCGAGCATCTGCTGATAGAACGCCCAGTCATATTGTTCGATTGGCCTGAGTGGT
>JAPLMU010000096.1 GCA_026386795.1 Planctomycetota bacterium | reverse complement strand
TTGCCATTGCCATCCGCCTTGGTCTGGATGCAAACGACCTCAAGCTAGTGACCGCGCTGGTGGTGCTTGCCGCGATCGTTGGCCCCGGTTTGATCAAGGAAATGGGCAGGAAGCGAGGCACTCATGCTTCAACTTAACTCCGTCCGCAAGACCTTCAACCCTGGAACAGCCAACGAAGTCCGTGCGCTTGCAGGCGTGACGATTGCGCTGGCACCGGGCTCGTTCACCGTGGTGATCGGCACCAACGGTTCCGGCAACTTGCGCTGGCGCCGGGCTCGTTCACGGTGGTGATCGGCACCAACGGTTCCGGCAAGAGCACGCTGCAGGCGGCGATCTCTGGCGCGTTTGAACTTGACGCTGGTTCTATCTCCGTAGACAACACTGACATCACTCGGTGGCCGGAGCATCGCCGCGCGCACCTGATCGGGCGCGTCTTCCAAGATCCGTTTGCTGGTACGGCTCCAAGCCTCACCGTTGCAGAGAACTTGGCGCTGGCATCAAAGCGCGGCAAGTGGCGAACGCTGGCACCGCTGCTCCGCGGCGCGCGACGCGGCGAATGGAAGAATCTCTTATCACAGATCGGCCTTGGTCTTGAGGATCGCCTTGATGATCCGATCGGTCTACTCTCGGGCGGACAGCGACAATCGATCACTCTTCTCATGGCCACGCTGACTGGTCCAAAGGTGCTGTTGCTTGACGAACACACCGCCGCGCTCGACCCACGCAGCGCGGAGCTAGTGATTTCACTCACCACGCGACTGGTTGCCAGTTCCAGCGCCACCACGGTGATGGTCACCCACTCCATGCAGCAAGCAGCAACACTCGGCGACCGCCTGATTGCCATGCACCGCGGGCAGGTCTATTTGGATGTCTCTGGCGCAGAGAAGCAGCGGCTTACGGAGACCGAACTGCTCGCACTCTTCAGCCAAATGCGCCGCGATGACCGGTTTGATGACGACGCCTGCCGCTTGGTGGCTGCGCAGTATCGTTAGACCCACCCCTCGGCCAGGCGCCCCGCGATAGAACGCGAAAATGCGAACTATTGAATGTGTCGCACTTCGCCCGGCTTTGCTTCCTGCGCTTGACTTATTGCGCGCAAGATCAAAGGTGCTAGGTCAGCAAGTCGATTTGTACGAGCAACCAACACAATGACAAAGATTTGCCCCGCGTTGACTTGTTGTTGATATACAAGATTTCTGTCAGTGGTTACCAATCCCGCGTACCCGGACTCCGTCATGCGTGCGAGAAGTTTGCCATTCTTTGTGCCTGACCATCCGATGGCCGTGACATGGTCAACTTCAACTCCGACGAAGTGCTTTATCAATCCCACCGGCGTGCATTCATCAAGCAGCAGACGCACGGGGATCCTTACCGCTGGTGGCGAGTTGGCGCAGCCACTCCAATGCCTGAATTGCTTGCTCGCGGTGAACGCTCGGGAAGTCGCCTAAAAACGTGTCGAGCGAGTCGCCGCCTTCAAGGTATTCAATCATCGTCTCAAACGGAACACGTGTCCCGGTGAATACTGCAACGCCACCCAGAATGTCTGGGTCTTGCGACACGATGGCATTACTCGGTGAAGTGTTCGAGGACATTACCTCAGTATAGATCGGTATGTGTGGAAAGTGAAAGTCGATCCATCCGGGATGCACCTACGCAACGCGCACCTCGAACCGCACTCCGAGTGCTGCGGCCACTCGAAAGATCGTCTCAATTCTTGGGTTCGCACGCGATGAGAGTGCCTTGTACAGGTTCTCGCGCCCGAGGCCAGTGTCACGAGCGATCTCACTCATGCCGCGTGCGCGGGCCACGTCGCCAAGGGCGACGAGTAAGAACTTCGGATCCTGTACGCGCAGTGCCTCGTTCAGGTATTCGGCAATGGCTGCGTCGCTCTTCAGGTAGCGCACCGGATCGAACGGTGTCAACTTGACGGGGCGAGGTTGTCGGCGGTTGGTTGGCTTTGGGTGCTTGCGAAGGGTCATGTGGATGCCGCCTGAGTTGTCTCTCATACGATACACCGCTTTTCGTGGTGCGCAAGCCCCGTTCGGCTGCGACACGATGAATTCCTTGCGATCGCCTTCGTTCGCAACGTATCCGGCCACGTGACCGCGTGCTCCGCCTGAACACCGGCACGAGCCCAACCCCCCTTCAATCACCCCCCAAAAACACAATCACGCGTGCGCGGAGCACCTGCTCCAGCGCACGCGTGATTGCGGTCAAGATCACTTCTTGCTGTCGGCAGACTTGGTGTCCGCGGGCGCAGCAACTGCACCACTCACCTTGGTGATGGCAGCCTTTGGATCGGCCTTCACTGCATCCACGCAACCAGGGCAGCAGGTGCGAACGAGCGAGCAATTCACCACCACGTCCACAGCGCCATCGCCGAGTGGCTTGCCACTGATCGGGCACGTGGTGGCCTTGTAGGAAGTCTTCTGCGTAGCAACCACCTGCTTCTCATAGTCAGCGGCGAACTTGGCTGGATCGTTCTTGAACTTGTTGATGCACTTTCCGCAGCAGAACTTGTAGACACGGTTCTGCCAAACGAACGTCTTTGCGTCGGCATCAAGTGCATCGTCGTGCATCACCAGGCACGTCTTCAGTGGGTACGCGGGAGAGGCCTTCACAATGGCGTCATTCATCGCCGGGCGGTACTTCTCTGGCTCAGCCTTAAATGAGGCAGCGCACTTTCCGCAGCAGAACTTCACCTGCGTGCCGTCCAAAGTCTTGTCCTTCATGCCCTCAAGGACAACCACCGTGGCATCCTTCCCAAGCTTCTCACCGGAGACCGGGCAGGTATCAAGCGGATATGCCTCGCCAGAGAAGGTGGCGGGGCCGGCAGCAGTCATGGCGAGTCCGGCAGAGGTGGCGAGTGCGGCAAAGGCGAGTGCAAGTCGGGTACGCATGTTCTGAGTGCTCCAAGGCGGTGTATGGGCTCTGCCACCACGCGGCAGGACTTCCATGATAGGCACTCGGACGAGGGTCATTTGGTCCTACATCGGACTGTGTGAAAAGTGTAAATCAATGCATCCCCACTCCCGGCTCTGCCGCCACTACAGGAACTTGTACTTCGCCGTACTTCCAGAACCACAGAATGAAGGGACTGTTGTAGCCGAGGAAGCGCGGCGTGCCATCCGCGCGCCACTGCGGATTGGCGGCAATCCATTCCTTGACGATGGTGAGCCCGCGCTGGAAACTCTCG
>JAPLMU010000044.1 GCA_026386795.1 Planctomycetota bacterium | reverse complement strand
TTTACGCTTCCGACCCAATGCCCAAGGTGAAGCTGCCCGGTGGGAGTGTCGCCAGTAAGAATGCGCGGTCGTTCTGCGGTCATGGAAGCGGAAGGATACGCCCCGGGATGGCTAGTATTCCCCATAGATGACTGGCGACTCCCACGAAGACGAAATTCAGCTCGAGCCTCTTGAGCACGAGATCGATCGACCGCAACTGCCCGGCAGGGTGTTGGTCCGGCATGATCCCGAGGATCTGTATGACGCGCTCGCGTCTGATCTCATGCTGCACTCGGCAAACTGCGTTCGGCAGTTCGGCGACTTCCACCTCGCGCTATCCGGGGGTCGAACGCCGTTTCCTCTCTACGAACGCTTGATGTACGACCCGCGCTTTCGCATCATGCCATGGCGCCGAACGCACCTCTGGATAGTGGACGAGCGTTGCGTTCCGTTCGAAAGCGAATTGTCGAACTTCAGCCGCATTAAAGAAGTGATCGTCGATCACTCCGATATCCCGCCCGAGCAAGTGCATCCGATGCTTGCCAACTCGCCAGGGTCCGCTGAGCGCTACGAGCGCGAACTACGCGACACTCTCGGCTGGCGCCCCAAGGGACACGACCGTCTCGATTTCGTGTTGCTTGGCATGGGTCTTGATGGACATACCGCGAGCATTTTCCCAGGCTCGCCCGCCCTACACGCCACCGATCGTCTCGCGCTTGATGTGCCAGCGCCGACCACATCGTCACCGGCAGTCCCGCGCTGCACACTGACCATGCCTATGTTGAACGCGGCTCGCTTCGTGGCGCCGCTCATCATGGGCGCAGATAAGTGCGACGTGCTTCGCCGCATTGCAGCGGGCGCATCGCCAGACGAGTTGCCAATCGCAGGCCTCCGCCCAGTCGCGGGCGAATTGCGCTGGTACCTCGACGCCGCGGCATGCGGGAAAGCCTGACTGATTCAGCGGCGCTAGCCCTCGTATTTTCGGTCATTACATCAATTCTCGTTGTTGCATTGGATCGCCCGCATCGACGGTCCGATGTGCGTATGTTGCCCGTCCAAAGATGGCGGAAATATCACTGCTACTGAGAGATTCCCAGATGCACCCAACGATCCACGAACCGCGCCGCTTCTTCGCGTCCTCGACGCGCCCGCTTTCACAGTGTGGCGGTTGGTCGATTGCCGCGGCGGTCATGCTCATGTTGTTTCCGATGACTCTTTCGGCGCACGGGCAAACGACAGTCACCGGTGGAACGACCACCACGCTTGCTAATCCCGCGGCGATCGGCACGAATCTTGACTTCGTCGCGGGCGGTGGGGGTCCGGCTGTGCTGGAGCTTCTCACGGGCGGTACCTACACCGGCGAATGGAGCATCACCGACGTCTCCGCAACCTTCAGCCTGAACGGCGGATCACTACTGATCGAGCCAACCGTGGGCACCGGCACTGCGTCGGGCAACGCAAACGTCGGCGTCCAGAACGGCACCCTACAACTCGGCGCCAACTCGTTTCTGACGGGCTTCGGCACGGGCGGCACGGGCGGAACGCTCTCGGCAACCAGTGGTGGCCATCTCATCATCGACGACAAGCAGTGGATCACCGCTGTGACCCTGCTGCAGCTCGACGGGTCTTGGACATCGGGCGGCGCCGCAACATTCACCTACAGCGGTGCGGATTCAGTCAGTTCTGCTGCTGATTTTGCGCTTGCCTCCGGTGGCGCTTCGGCGATCGCCTTGTCGGGCGCGGGTTCGCTGACTCTCACGGGCAATGTTCAGGGCACCGGCGACCTCGTGGTCATCTCCGGCGGCGGCGCGGGAACGGTGAACTTGTCGTTCAGCACCGGGTCCTTTGTCGGTAAGACCATCATCGAAGGCACCAGTGCCAGCATCAACACACAGAACTCGATCGGTCTGCAAGGACTGACCTTAAATGATGGAGCGGTCACGGTAGGCACAGCGCTCACGCTCGCTGCCGGTCAAGCGTTTTCTGTGAACGGCACATCAAGCCTCACTGGCGGTGCGCCGGGTCTCACCGCATTCACCGCGAACGAGGCGATGTCTGGCACCGGCAGCCTGACGCTGAGCGGCATCGGCCTCAACGTCAATGGCACCACTTCAACATTCACCGGCGCGCTCACGCTCGCTGGCGCCGCTGGCAGCGAATCCACAGTCACCACCACGAATGCCGCATGGCTCGGCGGCGTGAGTTCGTTGACCATGGGAAACAACACGTCGCTCACCTATGCCGGCGCGGGCGCCGCGACGTACGCCGGCGCATTGGTGGTCGGCGGCGCAGCCGGCGAACAGGCCACGGTTGCCACATCGGGCGCAGGCACTGGTGACCTCACGCTCACCGGCGCACTCAGCGGCGATGGCAATCTCTTGGTGACGTCAACGAGTGGTTCAACTGCAAAGACCACGCTTGCATTCACATCGGGCGCGCTCACTGGTAAGACAATCATTGACGGCGCAATCGTTGGCATCGACACGCAAGCATCGATCGGCGCTGCAGGACTTTCCTTGAACAACGCCACCGTCACCGCCGGCACCGCACTGGCGCTGGGTGCTGGTCAAGCATTTGCAGTGAACGGAACGTCAAGTCTCACTGGTGTCGGTCCGGGTCTGACCGCGTTCACCGTGAACGATGCGATGTCCGGCACTGGAACACTTGCGCTGCAAGGCATTGAACTCAATGTCGGCGCGGCAACATCGACATTCACTGGCGGCGTTTCGCTCGGCACTGGCGCTTCTGTCAGCACTTCCAGCGCAGCGTGGCTTGGCGGCGTGAGTTCGCTGTCACTGAACACCGACGGCACAGCAACAACATTCACGTACACCGGCACCACCTCTGCCTCCTATGCGGGCGCACTGGTTTCCGGCGGCACCGCCGCGTCAATAGTCGCCACCTCCGGCGCGGGCGCGGGATCACTGGCCTTCACTGGTGCGCTCAGCGGAAGCGGCGACCTTGTATTCACGGCACTTTCAGGCTCAACGGCCGCGACGACGCTTGCATTCACATCAAGCACATTCACTGGCACCACTGTGATTGACGGCACCGCCGCTGCGATCAATACCCAGAATTCCGTGGGAGGCGCGGGCCTCAAGATCATCGGTTCACAAGTTGACGTTGGCGACAACCTTTCACTCAGCGCAACGCAGTCGTTGACTATCAGTGGAACCACAACGCTCACTGGCACATTGAATCCCTTGGGACTGACCGAACTTTCGCTCGACGGCGGTCTGAATGTCAACGGCGGCTCAGCCAACCTCAAGCTCTCCAAACTGCAGACAACCGTCAGTGCTGGCGCAGCATCAAATTTCGCCGGCGATATCACGCTCACCTCCGGCTCCGTATTTGCCCTCACGAATGGCGCTGATCTCAGCGGAGCCTCGGTCTTCTCCGACGCGCTCAACGCGGGCGATGCCGTCTCGGTTGGTGGTGACGGCACGCTGGCCAACATCGGCAGCATCGGTAACGCGTTCAAAGGTCTGCTGACGCCTGGAAATCGCGACGGTTCCGGTTCCTCAAAGCTGACTGTCGCAGGCGACGTCATGCTCGATTCCACCTCAACTACCAAGTGGTATTTGCTTGATTCCACTGGTAAGGCTGACCAGCTCAATGCTGCCGGCACAATTGGTTTGAACAACTCAGCAGCGAAGATCTTCTACGACCAAGCGTTCTATTCGGGCGCATTTATTCCAGCATCCGGCACCACCGTCAATTACCTGATGGCTACTGCGGGCAACTTGAGCGGCACCTTCAGCACAGTTGATGTGGTCACAGTCGATCCGCTCACTCATCTCGCAACTGCGCACGCGGTCAATGCAACTGGATCGACCTATTTCATGGGTGGCGCATTCGAGGTCAGCTACGCGGGCAACGAGTTCTCGCTTGCGATCACCGGTCAGGGCAGTTCTTATCCGCTTCCTGCGGGAACCACCAGTACCAATGTCGTCGTCGACGTGCAGACGGGCAGCGGCACCATGAAGCGCAATGCCAATGTTGGCACGGTGAACAACAGTCAGATCAACGCATCGGCTGCGGCGATCACGGCGATCGCCACAGGACCTTCCGATCCCGACGAGCAGTACGTTGCCACACAGATGCTGCTTCTCACGCCCGGTCCGTTCGCCAGTGCGGAGGTGGCGCTCTCCAATGTTTCGAATCCGTACGCGCTGCCGAACGTCACCATGAGCCAGTTCTTTCAGGCTGGCGATGTTGCCATGAAGCGCCTGATGCAGCTCCGCGAGGGTGCTACGCCGTCAACCGTCACTCCGCTTCTCAGTTCAAAGGGTGGGGTGACTGATCAGGATTCTCTGAAAGGTGACGCTGGATCAGCGGTCGTGACAGGAAATTCGTTTACGAGTTTCGGTGCACCGTTGAACGGTCCAACTCCTGACGAAGGCGCTCGTTGGTGGTCACGCGGCTACGGATTCACTGACACCGTGAGCGACGACAGTTGGGCGAAGACCAGTTACAGCTCTGCGACCGGCGGCTTGATGTTCGGTGCCGACATGGTCTTGGGCAAGGGTTTGATCGTTGGTGCATTCATCGGTTACATGCCTGGAAGCATCGACATCAATGGTGGCCTCGTGGACGAGACCGACACCGTGAACGGAATGAATGTCGGCGCCTACGGCAGTTGGGTGCCAGACTCAGGACTGTGGTTCGTGGAGGCGGCCGTGCAGGGCGGCTACGCGGGCGTTGATCGCGCACGCCAGCTCTATATTCCTGGCGTGGTGCGCACCGCCAACTCGAGCAATTCACTCTGGGCAGCATCAATCAACTCAGAAATCGGCATGAATGTACGCATGGGTGGCGACACATTCTTCCAGCCGTACGCAACGTTGGCCGCGGGCTACGTTGGACAGGGCTCATACAACGAAAGTGGTGCTGGCAGTGCGGACCTCGACGTCTCGAGTCAAAGCGCCATCATGTTGCAACCGAAGTTTGGTACTCGCATGATGCACACTTTGCGCATTGATCGTGATGTACTTACACCGTACATCGGTGGCGCATTCATCGCGAATGTTCCAGTTGGCGACTGGGATGTCACAGCCACGAATGCGTACAGCGCAACTCCTGGCTACACCGTCTACGGCAGTCCAGAGACGCGTTACGGCACAAGTTTCGAGGCTGGCCTTGAGTTCGCTTCCTACAAGGGCGTCACCGCATACTGCTCGTTCAACGGTCTTCAGTTCGAGAACGAGCAACAGTACGGCGGCCAAATCGGCGTCATCGTTCCCTTCTAAAGTCGGCGCCGTCCAACTTTGCCCTGTGGTTCTTGGTACGCAATCGCAGCATTTCTGAACCTGAGTTTCAGATCAAAATTACCGCATTTTTCAGCAAATTCGAGCACCTTTCGTAACTCCCGGTCGTAGGGTTCTTTGCGTCTGAAATGCAATGCAGAAGTTGAAACTCCTACCAAGGGAGAGCGTTATGACATTCACATACGGTTCTTTAGCATGCGTTCTGCTCACGGCCTCCGCTACCTATGCGGAGACGTCAAGGGCTTTTCCATATCACTAATGACACCAGCCAGCCCATTCAAGGTTGGACTTTGCGGTTTGACTGGAACGCCGACATCACCAGTGCGTGGAACGGCACCGTGCAGTCGCATGTTGGCAGTCAGTACAAGATCATTAACGCCGAATACAACGCCACTATCGCGCCTGGCGCTTCCGTCGATGTCGGTTGTGTCGCCAACTTCGCGGTTGCCGGCCTCTTGCCGACGTCGATGACCATCATGCCGGTAGCGCAATGCCCCGCCGACGTGAACATGGATTCCAAGGTGGATTCTGGTGATGTTGGGGCGATCCTGGGCAATTGGGGAAGTACTTCCCCGATCTATGACCTGAACGCCGACGGCATCACCGACAGTGCCGACCTCGCCGTTGTTCTCGGTGCGTGGGGTCCCTGCGCGACCGGTGGTGGAGGTACGGGCGGCGGCGGCGATAACGGCGCCGTGGCTCCGGTCAT
>JAPLMU010000029.1 GCA_026386795.1 Planctomycetota bacterium | reverse complement strand
ACGGCGCGTGGTGGCTGATTCGCGATGCGCAGCGTCGACACCATCATGGTCACGCGGCGCGCGGAGTCATTCACAAAGCGCTCGATAAAGGCTTCGTCGAAACAGCACGCCCTTCGGTGTGCTGTTTCTATGTTGGATCTGACCACGCTTGAGGGTAAGGACACGCCAGAGAAGGTTCGCGCGCTGTGCCGCAAGGCGATTCAGCCCGTTGACATTCCGGCGGGTCGATCAGCGCTTGAATTGCCGGTGCCACATGTGGCTGCAGTGTGTGTTTATCCAATGCTCGTTCCGGCCGCCAAGGAGGCGCTCGCTGGTTCGGGCGTCAACGTAGCAGCTGTTGCTACCGGATTCCCGAGTGGTCAGTACCCGCTCGATGTCCGTCTTCGTGATTGCGTTGAGGCGATTGCCGCGGGTGCGGATGAGATTGACATGGTCATCAGTCGTGGCCTGTTTCTAGCGGGGCGATTCGACGAGGTCAGCCGGGAGATTCGTGAGACCCGCGCCGTGTGCGCCCAGCCACCGAAGGGGCGCCCGGCTCATCTCAAGATCATTCTTGAGACTGGTGAGCTTGAAACCCTGGATAACGTGCGTCGCGCCAGTGACCTAGCGATTGAAGCCGCTTGCACGGTGCCAGGGATCGCTGCTCCGAAGGATGGCGAGGTGTTCATAAAGACATCAACTGGCAAGGTGCAGCCGGCAGCAACCATGCCAGTGACACTGGTGATGCTTGAGGCAATTCGAGATCACTTCTTGGCAACCGGCATCCGTATAGGAATGAAGCCAGCTGGCGGAATTCGCACAGCGAAGCAGGCGATTTCATACCTCGTCATGGTCAAAGAAACTCTTGGCGATGAGTGGCTGACACCACATCTGTTTCGCTTCGGCGCCAGTGCGCTCGCGAACGATCTCGCTCGCCAAATCTTGCGCATGCAGGGCGGCGGGTACATGGCGGCCTACGACATTACCGAGGCGTGATGGGCGGCGCCGACTGGCGTCTTTGCCAGAAATCGCCAAGCATTTCCGCAAACTCATCTCCCTCTGCGGCGGCCGCGGAGGCTTCAGACGCGTGGTGACGCCGTGCTTCGTCGGTCGATCCATCAAGTTCGGTCATCCACTGCTTGGTTGCACGCATAGCCAGTGGTCCCTTGCTCAAGAGATTGGTAACCAAAGCAATGCACTCGTTCGCAAGTGATTCTGGCGTTGCTGCGCAGTGGGTCGCCAGCCCAGCACGCACCGCCGACGGACCATCATGGATCGAACCACCCATTGTTACGCCGCGCGTTGCTCCGGGACCTGCATTTGCTAATAGCACTGGAAGTGTGACCGCCGGGCTCACGCCAATGCGATGTACCGGATAGCCAACCTGTGCATCGGGCGAAACAATCACAAAGTCTGCCCCTGCGAGGAGTGCACAACCACCCGCGAGCGCCGCACCGCGGACTTCACACACCACTGGAATAGGAAGTGTTCGAAGGGCTTGCACGGTCTGCGAGAGTTCGAGCACCAAGGTACGCAGGTGCTCTGGATGAGCAACACACGCACCCAAGTCAAGCCGTCATGCGTGATGAGTCGATCATCAGCAGCGAGTGCGGCGACCATCAATCGTTCGTTCAACGCAGAGAACATGGCAGTACTCAACGCGTTTCGCCGAGTTGGATCGGCAAGCGTAATTTCAAAGCAGCGATGATGGCAAGTACTTCGTGCGAGCATGACAAACCGATGGACTGAGAAATTTGTATGAAAATTAGCGGAATAGTGCTGAACCACACCGCGGGCTGATCGTAACAAAGGTGTTGAGGGGTGTCACCGCACATCCTTCAGCAAAGCACCCTGTAGTCCACACATCAGGGTGGGGCGCATGTCTTGGCAACGTGCCAACGACATGCGCCTTTATAAACGGTACCCCACACGACACCGTCACACTCGCGGCCATGCGAGTTGGCGGCGGTGTCGTTTGATTTACCCAAGTCGGCGGCGATGTCGGTCAGGCATTGTTCCGCGCGGCATAGTTCGAAGATGAAGAATGACTGCACCGATGGCGGCGCGGCTAGCAATCATCAGATCGTGGGCAGACATTGGACGCGCCTCGTTGGGGCGAATTGCAAATTGCTCTTCAAGTTGCGGGACATGAATGAACCCAGAAATCGCCGGCCAGCCCGTCGCCGCGCTCCGTTCAAGTGAATGGAACATGACTTCATTACATATGTAGGTACCAGCTGTAAGCGAAGTTCCAGCCGGAATGCCCGCGACACGAACAGCATCAACAATTCCCCGTACAGGAAGCGTGGTGAAGTGAGCGCTTGGAGCACCGTGAATGACAGGCGTATCTTCGGCACAGACACCCGCGTTATCCGCAATGCGATAGTCACGAAGATTGATTGCAACACGCTCAACACTGAACTCACTGCGGGTGTGTGCCTCACCGAAGTGAATTGCGGCATCAGCCTGAAAGTCTGCAAGTACAGCATCAAGCGCTGCTCGTGCAGAACCAGGCGCCACACCTCCTACCACTGGAAGAATTTCGGCGCGGATCATCGTGCCATGGACCCCCTCGGCGGCCAGTCCTTCGGCAATGAGTGCCGCAGGGTTCAGCAGGCTGCCTCCGAACGGCTCAAATCCGGTCACCAAGATGCGTGGAATGCCAATCATGGTTCCCGATGCTAGAACTACGCACATGTTCGTGCTTTCCGCTCCCGCCATTCTCGCCGTAACTCCTGTCCTTGTGGCGGGTATCGCCGCCGGAACGGCTATCGCCATTGTTGCCATCTGGCTGATGGCGGTCTACAACGGGCTGGTTTCGCGCCGAGTACGAGTGCAAAATGGGTTCTCCCAAATTGATGTGCAACTGCGCCGCCGGCACGACCTTGTGCCAAATCTAGTTGCAACGGTGAAGGGATATATGCAGCACGAGCGGTCAACACTTGAAGCGGTGACATTGGCTCGCACCGCGGCTATCACAGCGCGCGGCCGTGTCACCGCGGCGCCCGGCGATGCCATGGCGACACTTGCACTTGCGAACGCGGAGGGCGCATTGCAAGCAATGTTGGGTCAATTGATGATTCTCATGGAGCGGTATCCGGATCTCAAGGCCAACAATAATGCGCTGCAACTTCAAGAAGAGCTGGTCAGTACCGAGAACCGAATAGCGTTTGCGCGTCAGGCGTACAACGATGCAGTGATGACATACAACACCAAACTAGCGGTCTTTCCCGATGTAGTAGTGGCGCGATTATTTTCATTTGCATCGGCCGCGCTCTTTGAGGCAGAGGAATCTGCCCGCGCGCTACCAAGCGTTGAATTCAATGGAACGGGCCCGAATAGTGCCACAACGCCTGGCATGTAAATACACGGAGGCTCGCAATGGATTTCTTTGAAAGCCAAGAACGGGCAAAGCGAAATACAAGTTGGCTTGTAGCGCTATTTTTCATCGGCGTCATTGCCACGGTCGCAAGTGTCCACGTCTTGCTGTCGCTCACTATCGCCAAGGGGAAGATCTTTGACCCGTCTATGTTCGCGCTTTCAGTTGGCTCGGTGCTAGCGGTTGTTGGTGTAGGAACCGCCGTGAAATTTATACAGATGTCGCACGGCGGCTCAGCCGTTGCCCAGTCCATGGGTGGCAGGCAGGTAGACCCTGGATCAAGCGATCCAGACGAACGTCGCATCCTGAATGTGGTGGAAGAGATGGCGATCGCGAGCGGCGTTCGAGTGCCCCCGGTCTACATCATGGAAGATGAGACCATCAACGCCTTTGCGGCTGGAAATTCCGAAAAAGACTCAGTAATCGGTGTAACTCGCGGGTGCATTCATGCACTATCACGCGATGAGTTGCAGGGCGTCATGGCACATGAATTCAGCCACATATTTCACCGTGACACGCGGCTCAATATGCGGTTGGTTGCGTGGCTTGGCGGAATATTCGCAATCTCGATGGTTGGCCGGATTCTGATTCGTTCGCAGATGTATTCCCGATCACCGCGCGGCAAGAACAATGGCGCTGCAATCGGACTCGGAATTGGCGTTGCGCTCTTTTTGATCGGCATCGTTGGTTACTTCTTTGGGCGCATCATTCAGTCGGCGGTCAGTCGCCAGCGCGAATTTCTAGCCGACGCAAGCGCAGTGCAGTACACGCGTAACCCAGAGGGAATTGCGGGGGCTCTAGAGAAGATCGCGCGCGGGGCTGGCAGTCAGTTAAGCGCACCCGCGGCGGCCGAATTTAGCCATTTCTTCTTTGCAAACGGAATCGCGTCGTTCTTTTCGACTCATCCTCCTATCGAAGAGCGCATCGCCCGTATCCGTGGCACGCACATGATGGCTGCTGGCGTTACCGCGTTGCCGACAATTCAACAAGCACCGTCGGCAGATGTGCATCAAGTGGCTGCATTTCATGATGTTTCCGCAACGGCGATACGCGGGGCGCGGCGCGGTATGGGTTCACTCAACCCAAATGGTCTTGATAGCGCACGCGATGTGTTGGCTGGATTGCCAGCGGTGGTGCTTGAAGCAGCTCGGAATCCATTCAGCGCACGTGCCGTGATTTGTTCGTTGTTACTTTCCAAACGTGATCACGAGCGCGATGCACAAATTCATTCGATCGCCTCAACAGATCCAGCTCTTGCTGGTGCAACCGAGTCACTCGCACGCGGCGCAAGCATTTCACCGCGTCAGAGGTTG